>DATAPF010000435.1:0-48995 GCA_036265355.1 Kofleriaceae bacterium
AGCGGCCGCGCTGCCGGGCTGCTGTGGACCGGCGAGGTCGCGCGGCAGGCCAGCCGGTGGCGGCAGCGCCACCGCGGGGAGCTGCCCGCCGTCGAGCAGCGCTACCTGACCGCGGTGACCGCCGCCGCCGAGCGGGCGCACCGCCTGCGGCGGCGGATGCGCGGCGCGGCGCTGTCGGTCGCGGTGGCCGTCGCGCTGGTCATGGCCTGGCTGGCGTGGCAGCAGACCCAGGCCCGGCGGCGCGCCGCGGAGGAGGCGATGCACGCCCGCGACGCGACCCGGATCGCCGCGATGCGCGCGCTGACCGCGGATCCCACGGCCCAGCTCGCGCTGGCGCGCGAGATCGAGGACGTTGCCGCGGCCCCGGTCGAGGCGGCGCTCGAGGCCAAGCGCCTGCTGCACGCCGGGGTCGCGCGGGTGGTCCTGTCGAGCCAGCTCGATCAGGCGATGGCGAGGTTCAGCCCGGACGGCCGATCGATCGCCGTTGGGTCCGAGGACGGACTGGTGCGCTTGTGGAGCGCCGATGGTCGAGGGGATCCCCGGGTGCTACGCGGCCACCGCGGCGGGGTCAGCGCGCTGTCGTTCAGCGCAGACGGCCGGCGCATCGCGACGGCAGCCTGGGACAATACGGTCCGGATCTGGACGATCGATGGCCACGACGACCCGGTCGTCCTCACCGGCCATGGCGGTCCCGTCACCGGGGTGTCGTTCAGCCCCGACGGCACGCACGTTGCGTCCGCGTCCCGGGACGGCACCGTGCGTGTGTGGCGCGGGGACGGGGGCGGCGAGCCCGTGATCCTGCGCGGCCACGTCGACTACGTCAATGCCGTTGCGTTCAGCCCGGACGGCCGGCGCGTCGCATCGTGTTCCTTCGATGAGACGGTGCGGATGTGGCGTGCGGACGGCCGCGGCGAACCCGTGATCCTGCGTGGCCACGACGGCAATGTCGTGTCGGTCGAGTTCAGCCCGGACGGCCGGCGCCTGGTGTCTGCCTCCGATGACAAGACCGTGCGCGTGTGGAGCGTCGACGGGGCAAGCGAGCCCTTGGTCTTGCGCGGTCACACCGATCGGGTCACCGCGGCGGCGTTCAGCCCGGATGGCCGGTGGATCGTGTCGGCGTCCTATGACAAGACGCTGCGACGGTGGAGTGCGGACGGCCGTGGCGCACCGCAGATCTTGCCGGGTCACGACGACCGGGTGGACTACGCGGCGTTCGACGCGAGCGGCCGGCGGCTCGTGTCCATCGCGAAGGACCGGACCGTGCGGCTGTGGGAGGTCGACCAGGCCGGCGAGCCGCTGGTCTTGCGCGGCCACGACGGGTGGGTCGAGAGTGTGGTGTTCAGTCCAGACGGCCGGCGCCTGGCGTCTGCGTCCACCGACAAGACCGTGCGGGTCTGGAACTCCGACGGCACCGGCGAGCCCCTGATCTTGCGCGGCCACGACCGCGCGGTCGACACGGTGATGTTCAGTCCGGACGGCCGGCACATCGCGTCGGGGTCCATCGACCGGACGGTGCGAGTGTGGAACGCCGACGGCAGCGGCGAGCCGCTCGTGCTCCGCGGCCACGACGAGGAGGTTCGCCGGGTGCGGTTCAGCCCGGATGGCCGGCGCATCGTGTCCGCGTCCGCCGACCGGACGGTGCGAGTGTGGAACGCCGACGGCAGCGGGGAGCCGCTCGTGCTCCGCGGCCACGACAACGTCGTGGACAGCGCCGAGTTCAGTCCGGACGGCCGATGGATCATGTCCGCGGGCTGGGACAGGACCGTGCGGGTATGGCGCGCCGATGGAAGCGGCTCGCCGGTCGTGATGCGCGGCCATGACGACTTGATCCGCGGGGCGGCGTGGAGTCCCGATGGCCAGCGCATCGTATCGGCGTCGAATGACCACACCGTGCGGATCTGGAGCGCCGACGGGCGCGAGCTCGTGGTCCTGCGAGGTCACAGCGATATCGTGTTCTGGGCAGAGTTCAGCCCGGATGGCCGCCATGTGATCTCGGGGTCGCGCGACCGGACGATCCGGATCTGGCCCGCCGGCGGCGGCGAGTCCACGATCTTCGCGCGCCATGGCTATCCGCTCGTGTACGCCACCTTCAGTCCGGATGGGCGAGTCATCGCCTCGTCCTCGACCGACAACACGATCCAGGTGTGGCATGACCTCGCCCCAGCCGACCTCACCGATCCACGGCTGTGGACGGCCACCAGCTACTGCATGCCGGTCGAGCGCCGCATCGAGCTGCTCGCGGTCTCGAGCGCGCAGGCCGAGCGCGAGCTCGCCCGCTGCCAGGAGCGGGTGGCGCGCGGAGCGCGGTGATCGCTCCTACGATCGCTCGCCATCGACCCTCCGGCAAACGCACCCCGTCGTCGCGTTCGATGGGCGCCGATCTAGCATGGCCGGTTTGCGGTGGCGAGCGCGTCGCGCGGGCGGCGGTCGCGGTGGCTCGCGGCTGATACAGTGCAGGGATGCCCAGCGACGGCGACCTCGAGCTTTCGTTCTACGACAAGTTCCTGTGGAGCCGCGGGCTGGAGCCCTATCCGGTCCAGGAGCAGGCGATCGGCCACATCTTCGCCGGCCGCAGCCTGCTGGTCACGGTGCCGACCGGCACCGGCAAGACCTTGATGGCCAAGGCGGCGCTGCACGCCGCGCTCGGCCGCGGCCACCGCGCGATCTACACCACGCCGCTGCGTGCGCTGACCGAGGAGAAGTACCGCGAGCTGTGCAGCGACTTCGGCGACGCCAGCGTCGGGTTCGCGACCGGCGACTACAAGGTCAACCGCGACGCGCCGATCCAGGTCGAGGTCGCCGAGATCCTGTGGAACCGGATCGTGGCCGACAAGCACGTCTGCCCGGCCGAGATCGTGGTGATGGACGAGGGCCACTACTTCAACGACCCCGAGCGCGGCTACGTGTGGGAGCAGTCGATCATCGGGCTCGATCCGCGCACCCAGCTGGTCGTGTTGTCGGCGACCGTCGGCCACCCCGAGCGGTTCTGCCACTGGGTCGAGCTGACCCGGCGGTTGCCGATGGCGCTGGTTGACTCGCGCGAGCGCAAGGTCCCGCTGGTCCACGAGTTCCGCGAGGAGATGCTGATCGACACCGTGCGCGACCTCGCGTTTTCCGGCGACGTGCCGGCGATCGTGTTCGTGTTCGGCCGCGAGCAGTGCTTCGAGATCGCCCGGCTGCTCAAGTCGTGCCGGCGGTTCACCTCCGACGAGGAGAAGACCAAGGTCGAGGCGATGTGCGACGAGGCGCTGCTGCCGTCGGGCGCGTCCAGGGAGCTCCGCCCGCTGCTCGCCCACGGCATCGGCATCCACCACGCCGGCATCCTGCCGCGCTACAAGCAGCTGGTCGAGCAGCTCGCGCTCGCGCGGCTGATCAAGTTCGTGGTGTCGACCGAGACCATCGCCGCGGGGATCAACCTGCCGGCGCGCACGGTGGTGTTCCCGGCGCTGCGCAAGTTCGTCAAGCAGCAGGCCCGGCTGGTCACTGCCGCCGAGTACCACCAGATGGCGGGCCGCGCCGGCCGGCCGCAGTTCGACGACCGCGGCCTGGCGATCACGCTCGCCCCCGAGCAGGTGGTCAGCGAGCTCAAGAAGGAGCTCAAGGACGCCGCGCGGCGGCCGGCGTACGACGAGGCCAAGGTCAAGAAGTCGGTCTACAACCGGGCGCGGTCGGAGGCCCAGCGCAAGGGCGACATCGTGTGGGCGCCCGAGACCCACGCCGAGCTGGTGCGCGGCGAGCCGGCCGAGCTGCGCAGCAAGACCAAGATCACCGCCGAGCAGGTCCTCGCGATCGGCCTGCCCGACCTGACGACGCGGAAGATCGCACCCGACAAGCGAAGCGCAGTCGAGGGGGGTGGGGACCCCGACGGCTCTGCCGGCGGGGCGGGGGGCCTCCCCCGTGGGATCGACAAGAAGGCCGAGGGCCAGGTGGGCGGCGGGGATGGTGCAGGCAGCGACGGCGCAGCGGGCGACTCCGTCGAGGCCCGGATGGCCGCGGCCGAGGCCTCGCTGCCGCCGTCGATGCGGCTCGACACCGTCACCGTGATCGAGAACCTGCTGCTCGAGGACCGCGAGCGGTTCGGCCTGCAGAAGACGCTGGCCCAGCTGGTCGACAACATGAAGGCGGTCGGCGTGATCGACGAGCACGGCAAGCAGATCGCGGGCCAGATGATCCGCGGGCTCCAGGGCATGGACGGCCTGCTCATCTACTATGTGCTGTTCAACCACCAGCTCGACTACGTCGAGCTCCGCCAGCTGATCGAGTACCTGATCGACCACGACGTGATCCAGCGCCTGCTCGATCGCAAGGGCGAGGACGAGAAGCGCGAGTGGTGCCGCGCCAAGCTGCGCGAGCTGCGCGAGCAGAACCCGCACATCACCTGGGAGCACGTCGAGGCCGAGTGGGACAAGGAGCACCCGCGGCCGCCGACCCGGATCGAGGTCATCCACGGCGAGCTGTCGGCGCTGGTGCCGCACCCCGAGCTGCACGGCGGCAAGAAGCCCAAGAGCGTGTGGGCCCAGCTCGAGGACGCCGGCATCGGCTTCCTCGAGTTCGTCGAGAAGCACGCGCTCGAGCACGAGGAGGGCAACCTGTTCTCCTACCTGGTGCGGGTGATGAACTTCGCGCGCAAGCTGTACGAGGCCTCGCAGCTGAGCGAGTTCGAGGACATGGCCGAGCGGGTCCAGAAGCTGCTGGCGCGCGTCGACATCCGGCTGGTCGACGCCCGCAAGTGGTGAGCGCGCCCCGCGATCACTGCAGACGATCTGCCTGGCCCAGAACGGCCCGTAGTCGGACAGCGGCTGCTGGCCCGACCGGCGGGGCCGAAGCCGCGGGCGACCAGCGTCGAGTTCACGCTGGTCGATGCGGCTGCGCCGCCGCACGTCCAGCAGGTCGAGCGCGTGATCGACCGCTGGGATCCGGACCGCGAGCTGGAGCTCGGCATCGATGCGTTGCTCCATGGCTTCGAGCGGCTGCTGAAGTGACGCCCGGATCCGCGCCGCTCGGCGCGCGGGCCGGTTGCTACCAGATGTACTGCATGCCGAGCGCTGCGGAGCCAGCGGGCGTGGGCCGGTCGGTCGTGTAGCCATGCGCGTCGGCCTCCAGCCTGGCGTCGAGCATGAGCCGGCGTGGCGCGGTGAGCGCGATCCCGTACTGGATGCTCAGGGCCGCGCTCGCGTCGAACTCGCGGCGCGATGCGTTCCGGGTGTATGCGAGGCCCAGGGTCGTCGAGAGCGCGCCCCAGCGGTGCGTGACGCTCGGTGCGAGCCCCGCCCGGAGCAGCGGTGCGCTGGTCGCGCTGGCGCGCGTGCCGGCCGCGAGCGTGGACAGCGCGAAGTACCCCGGCCTCCCCGGATCGTCGCCGTACAGATAGTACGATGCGCCGAGCGAGAGGTCGGTATCGCCGTCGACGGTGTCGGTGATGCTCGCGTTCAGCGCGAACTGACCGAGCTCCGCCATTTGCGGCAACAACATGCCGGACACGTTCGGGGCACACATCACGGTCTGGCAGCGCAGGACGGCGTCTGCTGCGGACAGCTTCCCACTGCCCGGGCTGGTCCAGTCCTGCACGCCGACGACCTCCTGGTGGGTCCGGAAGTACGTCTCGCCGACCGCCAGCGACGCGCTCACCGAGTGCATGTCACTGCTCGCGCTGCTGTAATCGACGCCGGCGCCCAGCACGACCCACGAGGCGGTGGCGTGCAGCTGGGCGTCGGGATTCACGCCACCCCCGATGGGGACCTGCACGGTCACATCGCTGGCGACCTCGGGGGACCAGCCGCCGTTGAACCGCAGGCTCCAGTGCGGGTCGGGCGAGAACACCGCCGACAGCGAGCCGATGTACGTCTCACCGGTCGCGGAGCCGCCCGCCCGGGTCGCCGACAGGTCGAGCCGGAGCTGCCACGCGGGGTCGACGTCCCACATCCCGGCCAGCTGGTTGCTGACCCAGCGCGAGCCCGATGCAGTGCCCGCGGAGAGCTCCTCGACCACACCGTCGGCACGTGCGGGGTGGGTCGCGGCGGCGGCGAGCGCGATGGGTAGCCAGCGGCGCATGGTCGTTCAGCGTCCGCGGTAGGTGGGACGCATCGGGCGCTCGCTGGCCTTCGGTGCGCGGAGCGGGACCGGCTGGGGTACGATCACACCGTTCGGGTTCGCCTTGTGCTGCGCGTTGTGCAGCTCCTTTTGATCCGCCGCGATGTCCTTGCGCAGGCCGTGCGCGTTCTTCTGCTCGGTCGCGGTCCGCGTGCGGTCGTCGTGCACCGCCTGGCGATCCTGGGTGAGCTGCTTGTGCTCGCCCGTGAGCTCGTTGCGGTCCCTGGCGGTATCCTCGCGCACGCGCCCGAGCGCTTGCTGCTGCTTCCGGGCCTGGTTCTTGTGCTGTGCGATGTCCTTGTCCTCGCGGCCGATCCGGGCGCTGTCCGTGGCGCTGTGCCTGGCGTCGTTCGCTGCGTTCGAGAAGTGGAGCTGGGCGCCCTTGGCATCGCCGATCTTCAGATCGTGCTTGGCGAGGTGCGTCTGCTGCGCGGCGTCCTTGCTGTCGACCGCGATGTCGTGCTTCTGCTCCTTGATCTTCTGGTGATCGGTCGCGATCGCCTTGTGATCGCCGGCGACGTTCTTGCGGATCTTGGACGCCTCCTGGTGGTCGCCGCGGAGGTCCTGCTTGGTGTTCGCGATGCCCGTGCGGTCGTTCGCGACGCTGGTTTGCTGGTTCGCCAGGTCGCGCTTGTTGCCGGCGATCGCCTTCTGATCGTTGTGTAGCTGCTTCTGGTCGTGCGCGATGTCCTGCTTGATCTTCTCCACCCTGGTCTCGGGCCTGGGCGGGGGTGGGAGCGGGTCGTTGTGGACCACCTTGGCCGGGGCCGCCGGCGCCGGCCTGTCGTGCGGGGCCTCCTTGGGCCGGGCCGAGGCAACCGCAGGGGCGACGAGCGTGCTGAGTGCAAAGACGAGATGTGCGAGATTCTTCATGGGACTCCTCATTGGACGTTGTCCGTAAACTGCAGTGGATATGCCACATGAGGAATCCGATAAACGTTGATCGGCGCTCGTGCCCTACATCGAAGACTGGAGACTCCAGGTTGCGGTGGGGACGAACGACCGGGCGACTCCGGACTCTGCGCGGTCCCCGGATGACATGATCGGCGCGCATCCGACCATGTGCGTGAGCTGGAGCGATCGCGTGGTGTGACATCGTGAGTGCGATCTGGAACTGGTCGGGAGTGCCATGTAGCTTTTTCATGCGGGGGACTGGCATCGAACAGCTTGTCTGTAACAGAGGTGACGATGGAAATTGCCGGTGGGTGTAATGGCTGTATTCCGTCAAAGCTGCAACGAGGGTCGATTGCGCTCGGGAGTCGATGATCGGGTGTCGCGGAGATCGTGAGTCGGGTCTGTCCGGAGGATCCGGACGGCGGGCTTGCACGCGATGGCCGGCGCGCTGCGAACCGGTCAGCGGTCGCCGCGCCGGCCGCGGCGGTGCTGGCCGTAGCCCGCGAGCTGGGCGCGGACGCGGTCGAGCTCGTCGCGCGGCAGCACGTGGGGCTGGCCGAGCTGGGCGGCGTGCCAGTACTGCGCGGCGAGGGTCTCGACGTCGGCGGCGAGCCGGAGCGCGGCGGTCAGCGAGTCGCCGAGCGCGACCATGCCGTGGTTGGCCATCAGGCACGCGTGGCCGCGGCCGAGCGCGCGGACCACCGACGCGGCGAGCTCGGCGGTGCCGAACGTGGCGTAGTCGGCGCACGGGATCTCGTCGCTGCCGGCCAGGACGACGATGTAGTGGATCGCGGGGATCGGGCGGCGCAGGCACGAGACCGAGGTGCAGAACAGCGAATGGGTGTGGACGATCGCGCCGACGTCGGGGCGCGCGGCGAGGATGTCGCGGTGCAGGCGCCACTCGGTCGACGGCACGCGCTGGCCGGGGCGGATCGTGCCGTCGAGATCGATCGCGACGGCGTCGTCGCCGCGCAGCTGATCGTAGGCCATGCCCGAGGGCGTGACCACGAAGCCGCGCGCGGTGCGGACGCTGACGTTGCCGGTGGTGCCGGGCGCGAGGCCGAGCTCGCTCATCCGGCGCGCGGTGGCGACCAGCTCGTCGCGCAGCTGCTGGGTCATGCGCGATCGGCTCCCGGCGCCTGCTCGGGGAACAGCGCGCGCAGGCCTGCCGGGGACGCCGCGCAGCTGCCGCGCTCGGTGATCAGCGCGGTGACCAGGCGGGCCGGGGTGACGTCGAACGCCGGGTTGGCGACCGGGGTGGCGGCGCCGATCAGCTCGAGCTCGGCGGGCTCGCCGGCGCAAAGGCCGCCGATCCGGCGGACCTCGGCGGCGGCGCGCTCCTCGATCGGAATGTCGGCGCCGCGCGCGATCGTCCAGTCGATGCTCGGCGACGGCGCGGCGACGTAGAACGGCACGCCGGTGTCGTGCGCGGCGAGCGCCTTGAGGTAGGTGCCGATCTTGTTGCACACGTCGCCGGCCGCGGTGGTGCGATCGGTGCCGACGATGCAGGCGTCGACCTGGCCGCGCTGCATCAGGTGGCCGCCGGCGTTGTCGGCGATCACGGTGTGCGGCACGCCGTGCTGCGCGAGCTCCCACGCGGTGAGCAGGCCCTGGTTGCGCGGCCGGGTCTCGTCGACCCAGACCTCGACGGGGATGCCGGCGTCGTGGGCGCAGTAGATCGGCGCGAGCGCGGTGCCCCAGTCGACGGTGGCGAGCCAGCCGGCGTTGCAGTGGGTCAGCACGCGGACGGCCCGGTTGCGATCGCGGGCGAGCGCCTCGAGCACCGCGAGGCCGTGCCGGCCGATCGCCTCGCAGCGCGCGACCTCGTCGTCGCAGATCCGCGCGGCGAGCGCGAGCGCGGCGTCGGCGCGATCGCCGGGCGCCGCGTCGAGCGCGCGCATCGCGTCGAGCGCCCAGCGCAGGTTGACCGCGGTCGGCCGGGTCGCCGCGAGGGTGCGGCACGCGTCGTCGAGCGCGATCCCGGCGCGCAGCGCGAGCGCGACGCCGTACGCGGCGGTCGCTCCGATCAGCGGCGCGCCGCGCACCACCATGTCACGGATCGCGCGCGCGGCGTCGGCGAGCTCGGCGAGGCGAAGCCAGCGGACGCGGTGGGGCAGCGCGGTCTGGTCGAGCACGACCACCGCGTCTCCCCCGGGCGCAAGCTCGATGGTGCGCCGCCATGCGCCGTCGACCCTCATGGTCGCTCCCGTGCGTAACATGCCGCCGGCGCGCGGGCCAGGCCCCGACCCCGCGAGCTGATTGGACTGCGCGCCGGACCCGGCTCGTGGCACCCTAGGGCCATGCTCCGGCTGGCGCTCTGCATGCTCGTGGCCGCGACCGCGACCGCGCGGGCCGACGGACCTCGCGCGGTACCGCCGATCCCCAGGACCGGACCGGTGACGATCGTCAAGATCGACAAGGTCATCGATCTCGGCCTCGCGCCGTTCATCGATCGGATCGCGTCGGCCGGCGAGCCGGGCGATCTGCTCGTGCTCGACATCAACACGCTGGGTGGCCGGCTCGACGCGGCGATCCTGATCCGCGACGCGCTGCTCCACACCCGGGCTCGCACCGTGTGCTGGGTCAACCCGCGGGCGATCTCGGCCGGAGCGCTGATCTCGCTCGCGTGCGACGTGATCGCGGTCGCGCCGGGCGCGACGCTCGGCGCCGCGACGCCGGTGCAGATCGGACCGAGCGGCGAGATGACGCCGGTCGAGGCCAAGGTGGTCTCGTACATGCGCTCGGAGATGCGCGCCACCGCGCTCGCCAAGGGCCGGCGCGGCGACATCGCGGAGGCGATGGTCGACGTCGATGCCCCGGTGGCCGGGCTGACCGAGAAGGGCAAGCTGCTCACGCTCGACGGCAACCAGGCCGTCGCCTGGGGGATCGCCGAGGTCCAGGCCGCCGACGAGGCGGAGCTGTTTCGCGCGCTCGACCGCGCCCCGCCGCCCGCGATCTCGCGGCCGCGGATCTCGTGGGCCGAGGAGCTCGCGCGGCTGCTGTCCGATTCGACGGTGTCGAGCCTGCTGATGACGCTCGGCATGCTCGGGATCCTGATCGAGCTGTGGGCGCCCGGCCACGGCGCAGCCCTGGTCGCGGGGCTGTGCTGCCTGGGCCTGTTCTTCTTCGGCCACCACATCGCGATGCTCGCCGGCTGGGAGACGATCGTGATGTTCGTCGTCGGCCTCGGGCTGGTCGCATTCGAGGTCCTGGTCCCGGGCCACGTCGTGCCCGGCGTGATCGGCGTGCTGCTGATCGTGGCCGCGCTGGTGCTGGCGTTCATCAACCTCGATGCCGTGCCGATCGGGGTCGCGTGGCGCGCGGGCTGGCTGCCCGACGCGCTCGGCTCGGTGTTCGGCTCGCTCGGTGCCACGGTGCTGATCGGCTGGATCATCGTCCGGATGCTGCCGAGGACGGCGGTCGGCCGCGCGCTCGTGCTCGATACGCGCCTGTCGCCGGGCCCGGCGGCGCCCAAAGACAATCACTGATTGTCTCCGGGTTGGTGTATACATGGCGCTCCATGAACGGAAATGCGAGCGTTCCGATGATCGTGCTGGGTGCAGTTGGCCTGGTGGTGCTGCTCCTCATGCTGTACATGGTGCCGCTGCGATTGTGGATCGCGGCCAAGGCGGCCGGTGCATCGGTCGGCATGCTGACGCTGGTCGCGATGCGACTGCGCCGCGTGCCGCCCGACACGATCGTCGCCGCGTACATCAGCGCGGTGAAGGCGGGGCTCGAGATCCAGGTCGACCTGCTCGAGGCGCACTACCTCGCGGGTGGCCGGGTCGAGGCGGTCGTCAACGCGCTGATCTCCGCGGACAAGGCGGGCATGAACCTCGACTTCCGGCGCGCCGCGGCGATCGATCTCGCCGGCCGCAACGTGCTCGAGGCGGTGGCGATGTCGGTCAATCCCAAGGTGATCGAGACGCCGAAGGTATCGGCGGTCGCCAAGGACGGCATCCAGCTGCTGGCGTTCGCCCGCGTCACCGTGCGCGCGAACCTCGACCGGCTGGTCGGCGGCGCCGGCGAGGCCACCGTGATCGCCCGCGTCGGTCAGGGCGTGGTGTCCACGATCGGCGCGGCGCAGGACTACAAGCACGTGCTCGAGCATCCGAGCACGATCTCGAAGAACGTGATCAACGCCGGGCTCGACGCGGGGACCGCGTTCGAGATCCTGTCGATCGACATCGCGGACGTCGAGGTCGGCGCGAACGTCGGCGCGAAGCTGCAGACCGAGCAGGCCGAGGCGAACAAGCAGGTCGCGCAGGCCGCCGCCGAGTCGCGCCGCGCGCTCGCGGTGGCGCAGGAGCAGGAGATGAAGGCGCGCACCCAGGAGATGCGCGCCAAGCTCGTCGAGGCGGAGGCCCAGATCCCGATGTCGATCGCGGACGCATTCCGCTCGGGCCGGCTCGGCGTGATGGACTACTACAACATGCGCAACGTGATGGCCGATACCGACATGCGTCAGGGCATCGCGGGCAGCGTCGGCGGGAAGCGCGATGGCGGGACCGAAGCGTAATCCGCTCGACTTCGGGTTCGGCGAGCGCAGCTTCGTGCAGCGCTTCATCCTGGCCGAGATCCTCGGGCCGCCGAAGGCACGCAGCCCGGTCGCGCCGCCGCGCCCAGCGGTCGACGATCCGGCCCAGGACGCGACGCGACCCGCCGGCGGCGAACCGGGACCCAGCAGCTCCGGATGACCGAGCACGAGCAAGGAGGCCCGGGTGGATGACGCGCTTGGCGAGCTGATCGGCGAGCTGATCAAGGTCATCGCGAAGCTGATCTGGCTGGTGCTGAAGCTCGTGTGGTGGCTGTTGCGGTCGGCGGTGAAGCTCGTGCTGCGCCTGAAGCCCAGGCCGCTCGCGTCGCGGCTCCAGGCGGCGGTCGTTCCGTCGACGCAGGTGGTTCAGGTCGAGCGACCGCGACCGGCGGCCGCCGACCGCGCCGCGGCCGACCGCCGGATCAAGCTCGACCGTGCGCTGGTCGCGCTCGATCGCCGCGCGGCGGCGATGGCGGAGACCGCGCGGCTCGAGCGTGCGAACCGCCGGTTCGTCAACGCGCTGACCGAGTTCTTCCCGCAGGAGCTGGCGCGCGTTCGCCAGCTGGTCCGCGACACCAAGGGCGAGCTGCGGCCCGGCCTCGACCGCGCGGCCGGCGCGCTCGCCGGCGTGCTCGACGAGGTCGACGCCCTGATGGCCCAGCGCCGTGACCCGGAGCTCCGGGCCGAGCTCGGCGATGCCGACCGGCTCGCCGAGGTCTGCTACCAGCCGATCATCGACTTCGCGCGCGCCAAGGATCTCCCGCTGACGACCGGGTACCCGGCGACCCAGCTCACCGAGTTCGACCTGGCGATCTGGGTCGGTTTCATTCCGACCTCGATCGCGCCGATCTTCCTGCCGCGCAGGTTCTTCCACCACGCGGTCTGGTGGCCGGCGCTGTGCCACGAGATCGGTCATGACTTCCTGGCATCGGTGCGAGGCCTCGAGCCGCGGCTTCGCGCGGATCTCGATCTGCCGTCGGCCGAGATCGGCTCGCGGCCGCTCGTGTTCAGCCGCCAGGGGCTGGATCTCGACCAGATCCCGCGGCTGTTCGGCGGCTGGTTCGAGGAGCTGTTCTGCGACGTGTTCGGCACGATGATGTGCGGACCCGCGTACGTGGCGACGATGCTCCGCCTGTTCGGCGCGACCGCCGACGTGCGCGAGATCCTGATCGCCCCGCTCGACGACACCGGCCGGCACTACGATCCCCATCCGCCCCGGCATCTCCGGCTGCTCGCCGGCTGCGCGGTGCTCGAGCGCGCGGGACTCCACGCCGATGCCAAGCGGCTTCGCGCCGAGTGGGACGCTCGCCACACGGCAGCGCGCGGCCCCGATCGCATCCTGTTCCCGTCCGGCGGTGGCCTGGTGCCGCTGCCGCTCCAGCTGTTCACGCCGGTCCTGACCCGCCTCGTCGAGCGGCTCTACGCCGGTCCGTGCGATGCGCTCGGTGGTTTCGGGCTGCAGGACATCAGCGGCCTCGACTACGGCCCGCACGAGCACGCGGAGGGCCTGCGCGCTCGCGACGCGCTGCTGCGCGGCCAGGTCCCGATCGTGCGCGATCCGCGGGCGGTCGTGGCCGGCGCCGTGTTCGCGGTGCTCGCGCGACCCGACGGCGAGGCCCAGATCCTTGCAAAGGCGCGCGCGGCGATCCCGGCCCTCGGCACCCGCGAGACGCTTCCGGATCCGTTCGGCGATGCCGCCGCCACGGGCGGGCTGCGCCTCGATCGGGCCGCGCTCGTCGACGCGCTCGTGCTGCGCGAGGTGCTCTCGCGCCCGCGCATGCGCCGGTTCTGATCGGCGCCAGCCAGGCTGGCGTGCCGCCGCTGCTGCATGTGCGCGTGCGCGCGACCGGCGAGCCGCGGCGCAGCACCGCGGCGACCAGATCGTCTTCTGGGCCACGGATTCCACGTCGGATGCTGCGCGCCTGACGCAGATCGCGCCGGTTGCACAGAAGCGCGGCGATGCCCCAACATCGACGGTGTGGCGCGGCGGCGTTCGCCGGGACCGAGCCGGCAGCCATGCAATGCCGATCTCGTCGTGCTGAACAGCGATTATTTCGCCGTGTCCGACGAATCGATCAAGCAGCTCGGATCGATCCTCACGATCGTCGGCGGCCGCATCGTGCACGACGCCGGCGTATTGCGCGTGAAATAGGTCGTCGGTCGCCGAGTCGATCCAGGGCAGGCCGGTGAGCGCGTCGCGCAGCCGCGCGCTGTCCCCCGCGTCATACAGCCGGACCTCGGGGTCCGGATGTGTGCACCTTCGCCACTACCGATGATCGCCATCCCTTCGCTCAACTGAAACGTCTCCCCTCGCTGCGGCCCGTTGAGAGGGACGAGCCATACGAGGGTCGCGAGGCTCGGACGGTCCACCTCGGCCGGGTCGGGGGGGATAGCCAGCATTCCCATGGTCATGGTGGACTCTTTGACTCGGCGTCTCAGTAGACGCCTCAGGACGCCGCCCGGCGCGTCGACCTTCTCGAGCGTGGGCGAGTCCCTCCGCACGGCGACACAGTGGCCGACCCGTCCGTGCCGCTTGGCGCCCTCGGCATCGGCGCAGAGGTACACCAGCTGACTGCAGTGATCGCAATGCCGCACCGACGGCTGCTCGGTCGGCGAGAGCGAGTCCCAGCTGCGCGGGCACTCGAACGCAAAGTGCAAGGCGTTGTGCGGTGCCTGTTCCTTTCGCGTCCGCTTCGTCATCAGGTACTCGAGGCTAGCATGCCCTGATCATCGTCGTCGCGATGAAGTCTGCCCGGCGGCATCTGATGTGCCGGCGTTCGCTGTGCACCGAGACACCACATGCAACAGATCGACGCACTCCTGCAGTTCATCCCGTGGCTCCCGAGGTCCCTCCAGGGTTCGTCTCATCCGGTGCGCAACGCTAGGGCAGGCCGGTCAGCGCGTCGCGCAGCCGCGCGCCGTCGCCCGCGTCGTACAGCCGGAGCTCGGGGTGCGAGAGGATCGCGGGGAGCCCGAGGGCCTCGGCGCGGCGGGCGAGCTCCTTGCCGGTGCCGCCGGAGCGTTCGAGGTGCGCGAGCAGCCGGACCCGCGCGCGGCCGGGCAGCGGGGTCGCGGCGAGCTGGGACGCCATGACGATGGTGAGGTTCGCCGGCGGCTCGAAGCCGACGTAGAACCGGGCGTAGAGCGGGCAGCGGATGTCGCCGCACACCAGCACGACCGGATCGCCGGTGGCCGCGAGCTCGGCGCGCAGCCGGGCGTACGCCGCGCTCTCGGGGCGATCGTCGAAGGCGATCTTGCGCAGCGACACGACGTGCGGGTAGCCGAGCAGGACCACGAACGCGAGCGCGAGGCCGAGGCGGGGCCACCGGCCGCGGATCCGGTCGAGCGCGGCATCGCTGGCGAGCGCCGCAAGGATGATCAGGCCGGGCAGCGCGGGCAGCAGCATCCGGCGGTGGGGCGGCAGCGGCAGGTAGACGGAGGCGCTGGTCGAGCCGAACCAGTACAGGGCGAGGATCCCGGCGGTCGCGACGACCCAGATCCGGTCGCGCCCGCGCACCAGCCACACGGACAGCGCGGCCGGCACCAGCGCGGCGCGGAACAGCTCGAACAGCAGCACGGCGGGCTGCCAGGTCAGCCGCGCGATCCACTCGCGCGCCGGGTGGCCGACCAGCGACCAGCTGTGCTCCGCGGCGGCGTCCTCGACGCCCTGGAACCGCACCAGCGGATCGCCCCACAGCGCGGCGCACAGCGCGAGGTAGCCGGCGGCGAGCGCGGCGCCGATCGCGGCGGCCGGCGCGAAGCGGTGCACGACCCAGCGGCCGCCGCGGTCGCGCAGGTCGCGGATCACGGCGTACAGCCAGGCCGGCGCGCACCACACCGCGACCTCCTTGATCTGGAACGCGGCGAACCACAGCACCGCCGCGCCGGCGACCCACCAGGCACCGCGCGGCCGGTCGCGGCGCGCCAGGCACAGGATCGAGCCGGCCATCGCCGCCGCGCACGGCAGGTCGGGCGTGAGCTCGCGGCCGTCGAGCAAGAGCGGTGTGCACACCGCGGCGAACGCCACGGCGAGCAGCTTGGCGCGCGCGGTGGTCGCCGCGGCGTAGGCGATCGCGAGGATGGCGAGGCCGGCGACCAGGCACGGCAGGTTGGTCGCCAGCGTCGACACGCCGCACAGCCGGTAGGCGAGCGCGATCGGCGCGGTGAGCCCGAGCCGCATCACGAACACGAGGTGATCGCGCGTCGCGAGCAGCTCGGCGGGGTGGAATGCCAGGTCGTGGGCGTTGCTCGCGTAGTACAGCGGATCGGCGGTGTGGATGTCGCGCTGGACCGCGAGCCACAGCGCGGCGTGGCCGACCAGGGCGACGGCGAGTGCGATCCACGGCCGGGCGAGCAGCCGATCGAGGAGACGGCCCGCCACGCCGTGCGCCCGGTCGGCGCGGGAACCGCTGTCCGCGTCGGCCCCGGCCGTCGATGCGCGGCGATTCACGGCCGCCGCAGCACGCGCCCGGCGACGGCGTCGAGCCGGCCGACCAGCTCGGGGTCGCGCGCGGCCTCGGCGGTCAGGATCGCGGTGTCGAGCGCGCGATCGCAGCCATTCGCGCACGGCCCGACGTGGCCGCCCAGCCGCGGCACCGCGGCGGCGATCAGGGCGCGCGCGCGGTCGGCGTTGGCGTGCAGCACCTTGACGACGTGCTCGACGACGACGTGGTCGTGGTCGGGGTGCCAGCAGTCGAAGTCGGTCACCATCGCGACGGTGGCGTAACACAGCTCCGCCTCGCGGGCGAGCTTGGCCTCGGGCATGTTGGTCATGCCGACCACCGAGCAGCCGAGCATGCGGTGCATCTCGGACTCCGCGGCGCTGGAGAACTGCGGGCCCTCCATCGCGACGTAGGTGCCGCCGACGGCCACCGCGAGGCCGAGCGCGGAGCCCACCGCTGCGAGCTCGCCGCGCACGCGCGCGCAGGTCGGGTGCGCCATCGAGACGTGGGCGACGCAGCCGGTGTCGAAGAACGTCTTGGGGCCGCGCAGCGTGCGGTCGATGAACTGGTCGACCAGCACGAACGTCCCCGGCGCCAGCTCGGCGCGCAGCGAGCCGACGGCGCTGATCGACAGCACCGTGGTGACGCCGGCGCGCTTGAGCGCGTCGATGTTGGCGCGAAACGGGATCTCGTGCGGCGGGATGCGATGGCCGCGGCCGTGGCGGGGCAGGAACGCGATGCGGTGGTCGCCGAGCCGGCCGAACAGCAGCGCGTCCGAGGGCTCGCCGAACGGCGAATCGACGTGGCGCCAGTCCTGCTCGACCAGCCCCGGCAGCGCGTACAGCCCGGTTCCCCCGATGATGCCGATCATGCGGGCATTGTAGATGCGAAGCTCGATCAGCGGGGCGCCGCCAGCGCGGCATGCAGGCGCGCCCCGTCGCCGGCGTCGTACAGGCGGAGCTCGGGATGCCCGACGATCCGCGGCAGGCCCAGCGCGTCGGCGCGCCGGGCGACGTCGCGGCCGGCGCCATGGGAGCGGTTGACCTGGACGAGCAGCCGGACTCGCGCGCGATCGGGCAGCGGCGAGGCGGCGAACTCGGCCGGCAGCACGACGGTGAGGTGGGGCGGCGGCGCGAACCCGAAGTAGAAGCCGGTGAGCGGCGGGCACCGGAAGTCGCCGCACACGACCACGACGCGATCCGAGGTGCTCGCGACCTCGGCGCGCAGCGCCTCGTAGGCCGCGCGCTCGGCGTGGTCGATCGCGGCGATCTGCTTGTGCACCGAGCGGACGTGCGGGACCACGAGGACGAGCGCGCACACGACGCCGAGCGCCAGCCGCCAGCGCGGCTCGCCGATCCGGCGGCGCACGGCGTCGATCGCCGCGTCGGTGGCAAGCGCGGCGACGATCACCAGGCCGGGCAGCACCGGCAGGATCATCCGCCGCCAGATCGGCAGCGGGAGGTAGGTCGCGAGCGTGCTGGACCCGAACCAGTACAGCGCGAGGATCGCCGCGGTCGCCACGACCCAGATCCGGTCGCGCCCGCGCACCAGCCAGGGCGACAGCACTGTCGGGACCAGCGCGAGGCGGAACATCTTGTAGAGCAGCGCCGCCGGCTGCCAGGTCAGCCGCGCGATCAGGTCGCCCACCGGCTCGCCGTCGGCCGCCCATTCATGGGTGTGCGCCGCGTCGTCGATGCCGTGCAGCCGCGCCAGCGGATCGCCCCACAAGGCTGCGCAGAACACGAGGTAGCCGGCGGCGAGCGCGGCGCCCGCGGCGGCGGCCGGCCCGAACGCGTGCGCGACCCAGCGGCCGCCGCGGTCGCGCAGGTCGCGGATCACGGCGTACCCCCAGACCGGGGCGCACCACACCGCGACCTCCTTGATCTGGAACGCGGCGAACCACAGCACCGCCGCGCCGGCAACCCACCACGCGCCGCGCGGCCGATCGCGGCGCGCCAGGCACAGGATCGACGCCGCCATCACCGCCGCGCACGGCAGGTCGGGGTTGAGCTCGTGGCCGTCGGCGACGAGCGGCGTGCAGGTCGCCGCGAACAGCACGGCGAGCAGCCGGGCGCGCGGGGTCGGTGCCGCGGCGTAGGCGATCGCGAGGATCGCGAGCCCGGCGAGCAGGCACGGCAGGTTGGTCGCCAGCGTCGACACGCCGGACAGCCGGTACGCGAGCGCGATCGGCGCGGTCAGCCCGAGCCGCATCACGAACGGGTAGGTGTTGTGGGCCGCAAACAGCTCGCCGGGATGGAACGCGAGCTTGTCGGCCCAGGTCGCGTACCACAGCGGATCGGCCGCCGCGAGGTCGCGCTGGGCCGCGAGCCACAACCCGGTGTGGACGGCCAGCGCGGCGACCAGCGCGATCCACGGCCGGGCGAGCAGCCGGTGGAGGCCTGCCCGGATCACGCCCGGGGCTTCCCGCTGATCGAGCGCGCGAACCGCGCCGGCGCGACGAGGCGTGCGGCGGTGACCGCCCGGGCGCCGAGCGGCGCGGCGCAGCGAGCGAGGGAGACGGCGAGCGGCGTGGACGGCATGACCAGGATCGTGCGGGAGGCCCGCCGAGGACGGGGGCGCAGGATACCCCAGCGCCGCCGCACCGGACGAGGGTCGGGTGTGCCGACCGCGATCGCAGCGCATGACGCGGGCGGCGGCGTATCGCGGTACGGGCGTGCACCGCCTGGCGGCGATCGTGTGGCACGACGCGGGCGCCGCGGCGTCGCGGTGTCGGCGCTCGGCGGCGATGGCGACGCACAACGCGGGCGCCCCGGTGCCGGCCGCGGGGCGCCTGCGATCGCGGCGCGCGGTGAATGCGAGATCGGCAGTCGCGACGTCACGTCGCGCTCGTCCGCGACGGCGGGCGTAGTACGATCGGATCGTGGTCGATCACCTGCTGGCGACGCTCGGCCTGTACGGGGCGACGCTCGCGCTCGCCTTCCTCGCCGGGATGTTCCCGCTGCTCAGCATCGAGCTGTTCCTGATCGGGGTCGCGGCGTGGGGCGTCGCGGTCGACCAGCTCGCGGTGCTGATCGCGATCGCGGTGGTCGGCCACCAGATCGCCAAGACCGTCACGTACTACGCCGGCGCCGGCGTGTTCGAGCTGCCGCGCGGCAAGCTGCGCGACCGGATCGCGGCGGCGAAGCAGCGGATCGATCGCTGGAACCGCCGGCCCCGGCTGATCATGCTGGCCGGCGCGGCGCTCGGCCTGCCGCCGCTGTACCTGCTCGGGTTCATCGCGCGGCCGGTGATGAACATGCAGCTCGCGACGTTCACCGGGATCACGCTGGCGGGCCGGCTCGCCCGGTACACGACGCTGGTCGCGGTCGCGCGGCTGCTGTGAGCTACTCGTCGCGCAGCCGGTAGCCGACGCCGGGCTCGGTGGTCAGCCAGCGCGGGCGCGCCGGGTCGGCCTCGAGCTTTCTGCGCAGCGCGGCCATGTGGACCCGCAGGTAGTGGGTGTGCTGGGTGCTGCGCGGGCCCCAGACCTCGTGGAGCAGCTGGCGGTGGGTCAGCACCTTGCCGGCGTTGCGCGCGAGCAGGGCGAGCAGCCGGAACTCGATCGGCGTCAGGTGGATCGGCCGGCCGTCGACCGAGACCTCGTGGCGCGCCTGATCGAGCTTGATCGGCCCGAGCGCGAGCACCGGATCGTCGGCGACGACGTGGGCGCGCGCGTGGCGCAGCGCGACGCGGATCCGGGCGAGCAGCTCGCTGGTGCCGAACGGCTTGGTCAGGTAGTCGTCGGCGCCGGCGTCGAGCGCGATCACCTTGTCGTCCTCGCGGCCGCGCGCCGACAGCACGATCACCGGCGCGCTCGACCACTCGCGGATCCGGCGCAGCAGGTCGAGGCCATCGCCGTCGGGCAGGCCGAGGTCGAGCAGGATCGCCTCGGGCGGCGACTCGGTGATCGCGATCTCGGCCTCGCGCACGGTGCCGGCCTCGACCACGCGGAACCCGCGGGTGGTCAGCGCCGAGCGCAGGAACCGGCGCATCGGGACCTCGTCCTCGACGACGAGCACGGTGTCGGTGGGCTGGGTCATGGCGCGGCGGGCCCGGGCAGCGCGCGGTCGCCCGCCGGCGCCTCGGGGAGCTCGGGGCGCAGCGGCTCGGCCGGGGCGTCGCCGCCCGGCAACCAGAGGTGGAACGTCGCCCCGCCGCCGGGCCGCCGCCGGGCCTCGATCGCACCGCCGTGCGCGTGGACGATGCCGCGGCACACCGCGAGGCCGAGGCCGGCGCCGGCGGGGCGCGCCGCGCGGGCGTGGGGGCCGCGGTAGAACTTCGCGAACACTTGGTCCTCGGGGCCCGCCGGCAGGCCGGGGCCGCGGTCGGACACCTCGAGCGCGACGCCGCCGGCCTCGCGCAGCCCGCGCAGCTCGATCGGCGTGCCGGGCGGCGTGTGCACGGCGGCGTTGTCGATCAGGTTGAGCAGGACCTGCTCGATCAGGATCGGATCGACCTCGACGCCGATGTCGGGCTCGAGGTCGATCGCGACGTCGCGGCCGGCGATCCCGGCGGCGCAGCGGTCGAGCGCCGCGCCGACCAGCTCCTCGATCGGCACCCAGTCGCGGTGGAGCTCCGCGCCGCTCTCGACCCGTGTGATCGCGAGCAGGTTGGTCAGGATCCTGCCGAGCCGGCTGGCCTCGTCGACGATCGTATCGAGCGACTCGAGCTGGCCGGCGGTCAGCGCGAGCGCCTCGTCGCGCAGCGCGCTCGCAGTGCCGGTGATGATCGCCAGCGGCGTCCGCAGATCGTGCGACACCGTCGACAGCAGCGAGCTGCGCAGCTCCTCGGCGCGCGCCCGGACCTCGGCGTCGCGGGCCTCGGCGGCCAGCGCGAGCCGCGCGATCGCACCGCCGGCCTGGCGCGCGATCGCCTCGAGCAGCCGGCGGCCCTCGAGGTCGATCCGCCGCCGTGCGCGGTCGACGTGCACGAGCGCCGCGCCGGCCGAGCCGTCGCTGCCGACCCACAGCGGCACGGCGAGCAGCCGCGCCGCGGGCAGGGTCTCGGTGCCGCGACCCGCGGGCCGGCGCTGCGCATGGGCCGAGCGCGCGACCTCGAGCTCCTGGGGCGCGAGCGGGGCGAGCCCGGCGGCGGGACCGAGCGTGCCATCGCCGGCGGCGAGCAGCACCGCGGCGGGCGCGGCCAGCCCGTCCTCGACGTGGGCGACCACCGCCGCGGCGACGTCGGCGACGTCGGTCGCGCGCGCGGCGGCCGCGGTGAACGCGAGCAAGGTCTGGGTGCGGCGCTCGCGCTGGCGGCTCGCGGTCTCGGCGTGGCGCAGCCGGGCGACCAGCGAGCCCATCGCCGTGCCGAGCGTGAACATCACCGCGAACGTCATCAGGCTCTGGACATCGTAGACCGCGAACGTGAAGTGCGGCGGGATGAAGAAGAAGTCGTAGGCCGCCACCGCGAGCGCCGCGGCGGCGATGCCGGGGCCCGGACCGCCGAGCGCGGCGATCATGATCGCGAACAGGTACAGCATCGCGTCGTCGGGCAGCGCCAGCCGGTCGCCGGCCGCCACGCCGAGCGCGGTGGCGCCCGCGACCGCGACCGCGCCGGGCACGAAGGCGACGAGCCGCAGCCGCGCCGGACCGCTCGCCACGCGGGGCGGGACCTCGCCGCCGGGCGCGATCACGTGGATCTCGATGTCGCCGGAGCCGCGGATCAGATCGTCGAGCAGGCTGCCGCGCAGCCGGTCGCGCCACCGGCCATGGGTCGGCTTGCCGGCGAGGATCCGGGTGACCCCGCGCTCGCGCGCCATCGCCAGCACCGCCTCGGCGACCGAGCGCCCCGCCAGCCGCGCGACCTCGCCGCCGAGCGACTCGGCGAGCGCCAGATGAGCCTCGACGCGATCGCGGTCCTCGGTCGCCGGCGGCGCCGCGCCGGTGACGTCGACGTACACGGCGTGCCACGATGCCTGCATCCCGCCGGCGAGGCGGTGCGCGGCGTGGACCAGCCGCTCGGAGGCCGGGCTGGCGCCGATGCACACCAGGATGCGCTCGTGGCGCGCGGCATCGGCGGAGCTGGGCACGGGGCCAGGCTACCGCCGGTGCTCCGGTTCCACCATGCCGCGGGCTCCGACGATCCCCGCGCGGAGCTGGCGCGCGGTGCTATCCTGGAGCCGGAAGGACGCCGTGGACAGCGAGCACTGGAAACAAGTCGAGCGCCTGCTCGGTGAGCTGAGCCGCGGCGAGAAGGCGCAGCTGCTCCAGTGGGTGGCGAGGGACCTCGGAGATGCCCACCCGGGGATCGAGAGCGAACCGTCGATCTGCGGCGGCTCGGCGACGATCGTACGCACGCGCATTCCGGTGTGGGTGCTGGAGCAAGCGCGTCGCCTGGGCATGAGCGAGGCAGAGCTGCTGCGATCGTATCCTTCGCTGCGCGCGGAGGATCTCGCCAACGCCTGGGCCTACGTGCGGAGCCATCGCGACGAGATCGAGCGCGAGATCGCGGAGAACGAGGCGGCCTGAGTCGTGGCGCGGCTCCTGGCGGACGAGAACGTGCCGCTGCCGGTGGTAGACGCACTGCGATCGCATGGCCATGACGTGGCCACGGTCGTCCGGAGCCTGCCGGGCAGCGGAGCGTCCGATGTCGAGATCCTTGAACAGGCGCGCGTGGACGAACGCGCGGTGTTGACACTGAATCGCCGGGACTTCTTCCGGCTGCACCGTGAGCAGCCCGATCACGCCGGGATCATCGCATGCACGTTCGATCCCGACTTTGCGGGGCAAGCCCGACGAGTTCACGACGCGCTACGGACCGGCGGTGCGCTGCGCGGGATCCTGCTGCGCGTGAATCGCCCGGTTCGCTGATCCGGAAAGCCGAGGTCGTACAGAGCGGTCATGTCGAGCCGCGCGGCGCTGCGAGGCTCAGTGCGGGTGCGCGTCGGGGTCGGGGTGCTCGACCGGCTTGGCGGCGCTGGTCGAGCCGGTCGCGGCAGGTGCCGTGCGCTGCGGCTTGGGCGCGGGCGCTGCACGCGCGGCCTCGGGCTTGGCGGCAGCTGCGCGATCGGCGGGATGATCGGCCGCCGCGGGCTTGCCGGCCGCCGCGGTCGTGGAGGGGGTGTCGAACGACCACCGCGGATCAAACGGGGACGCCGTCGCGGGCTTGCCAGGGGCCGCGGTGGCCGGCGCCGCCGCGGGCTTGCCGGCCGTGGTCGTGGAGGAGGCATCGAGTGACCACCGAGGGTCGAACGGTGACGGTGCCGCGGGCTTGCCACGGGTCGTGGCCGGCGGTGATGCGGCGAGCTTGCTCGCGGCGGTCGCCGGAGGCGCGCCGGTCGGGGGCTTGCCCGCGGTGATCGCCGGCCCCGGGCTGTCGAACGGCGATGCCGCGGGCTTCGGCGCGGGCGGCGCGGCGGGTTTGCTGCTCGCAGCCGGCGGGGTGGCGGCGGCGGCGCGGTCGGCGGGGTGCTCCGCCGCGGGGACACTCGGCGCGGCGGGCCGCTTGCCCGATGCGGTGGTCGGCGGCGGCGCGGCGGTGCGATCGGTGGTCGGCGGCGCGGCGGTGCGATCGGCCGTGGGAGGCGCGCCGGGCGAGCTGTGCGGGGCGGCTGGCGCGGGGCTGGTCGCGAGCGCCGAGGGCGAGCTGCGCAGGGCGCGGCTCGGCTGATACGTGATCTTGCGCAGCTGTGCAGGGCGGGATTGCTGCAGGAAGCGGCGCAGTCCATGGCGGCGGCGGAAGTCCCTCGACAGCTCGGTCCAGCCGGAGAGCTCCAGGTGCGCGGCGTGATCTTCGCCGGGGAGCTGCGTCAGCACGCCGCCTGGGCCACTGCGCATGATCTGCGCGTACGCCTCCTTGGCCGAGGCGAGATCGGCGGTGGCGTGCTCGAACGCGTCGCGCGCGGCGCGGGCGCGGGTGGACGCCGCGTACCAGCGCTGCTGGGCGCGCGAGAACTGGCCGCGCATCGGGGCGGAGTCGTAGGTGTCGTCGCCGGGGAGGTTGCGGTTGACCGCCGCGGCGCGGATCACCTCGCGCTGCGCGACGAGCACGTCGAGCCGCGCGGTGGCGGTGTCGGCCCGCAGCTGGCGCCAGATCGCGTCGGTGCGCTGGACCTCGACCTGGGCACCCTCGACGCGGGCGCGGGCGTCGACGCGGGCTCGCTCGTGATCGTGCATGGCCGTCTGCCAGGGGTCGTCGCTGGCGGGCCCCGGGGCAGAAGGCCGCGGAGCGGCGCGCGCAGGTGCGGGTGCCTTGGGCAGCTCGGCGAGGCTCGCGGTGGCAAAGGCGACCTCCTTGCGCGCCGCCGCAAGATCCGCTTCGTACTGGCGATCGAGCGCGGCGCGCTGGGCGGCCGGTACGGTCTGCCAGTCGGACTCCTGGACGACCAGCGCCTGCTCGGCGCATCCGGCGATCCACAGCAACAGCCACAGGCGAAGTCCTAACGGCATGTCCGCTCCCTCATCCCGAAGCTTCGCGCTGGCTTGCGATCGGGCCAAGTGGTTTGACGCTCACCTTCCGGCGTGATTCACCGTCATGCAATGTACGTGCAAACCTACACACGCGTGAAGCCACCTGGCGGCGGCTGCTGCGAGAGGTTCGGAGCGGTCAGCGCCAGCGCCGGCTGAGCGCGACCTCGGCCCGGTACTCGCTCAGCATCCGGGTGCGCTGATCGGCGGTCCAGCCGAGCCGCGCGGCGAGCGCATCGGCGACGCGGTCGCACACGCCGAGGCCCTGGTCGCGGCTGACCAGCAGCAGCGGGACGCGGCGCGCCAGGACGTCCTCGACGGTGCGCGCCAGATCGTGGCGGGCCGCGAACTCGACCTCGGCCCACACGTAGGGCAGCTCGGGATCGATGCGCTCGCCGAGCGTGCGGTCCTCGGCGATCCGCGCGGCGAGCAGGTGGGCGCGCGCGCCGTAGACGCCGCACAGGTGGGTCGCGGTGTCGACGTCGAGCCGGTGATCGGCCATCAGCCGGCGGCCGATCGCGGCGACGCCCTCGAGGTCGGCCTGGGCCAGGCCGTTGGCGCCGGGCAGCGGCCGGTGCTTGGTGGTCGTGCGCGCGGCGGTGACCGGCTCGCCGAGCTGGTCGAGCAGCTTGAGGGTCTCGTGGACCGCCTGGCGCGCCATCCGGCGGTAGGTGGTGAGCTTGCCGCCGGCGATGATGACCAGGCCGTCGCTGCGGGTGAACACCTCGTGCTCGCGCGACACGTCGCTCTCGTCGACGTTGGGCGGCGCGGCGATCAGCGGCCGCAGGCCGGCCCAGGTCGCGATCACGTCGTCGGGCGTGAGCGCGGCGCTCGGGAACACGCCGTTGGCGCTGTCGCACAGGTAGCGGACGTCGTCCGCGTCGGCCGCGACCTCGTCGGCGGTGCCGGTGAAGTCGGTGTCGGTGGTGCCGAGCACGGTGCGCTCGCGCCACGGGATCGCGAACATCACGCGGTGGTCGAGCGGCGACTGCAGCGTGATCGCGCGCGACAGCGGCAGCCGCTCGCGCGGCACCACGACGTGCACGCCCTTGGTGCGGCGGAGCAGCGGGCGATCGATCGGGATCTCGAGCCGGGCGACCATCTCGTCGGTCCACGCCCCGGCGGCGAGCACGACCACGCGGGTGGTGACGCTGCGGGTCTCGCCGGTCAGCCGATCGTGGACCACCACGGCGGTGATCCGGCGCTCGGCACCGCGCTCGAACCGGACGACCTCGGTGTAGGTGTGGCAATCGGCGCCGAGCGCGCGGGCGTCGAGCGCGTTCTCCAGCACCAGGCGGGCGTCGTCGGTGTTGCAGTCGTAGTACTCGAGCGCGCCGCGCAGGCCGTCGGACCGGAGCGCGGGCTCGAGCTCGAGCGCGGCGCGCGCGCCGCGGAACACCTTGTGCAGCCGCGGGGCGCGGAACAGCGCGAGCGAGTCGTAGATCCACAGCCCGACGTTCATCATCTCGAGGCCGGGCCGCGCGCCCTTGTAGATCGGGATCAGGAACGGCAGCGGGCGGACCAGGTGCGGCGCGACCCGGGTCTGGACCCGCCGCTCGGACACCGACTCGAACACCAGGCCGATCTCGCCGTGCTCGAGGTAGCGCAGCCCGCCGTGGATCAGCTTGCTCGACTTCGAGGACGTTCCGCAGGCGTAGTCACCCTTCTCGAACAGCGCGACCTTGAGGCCGCGCAGCGCCGCGTCGCGCGCGATGCCGGCGCCGGTGATACCGCCGCCGATCACGATGGCGTCGTAGGTCGGGACCGCGCTCACCGATCGAACGATAGCGGGGCGCCGCTGTGCGTCAAGGCTTGGCGGCTGCGGAGCCAGCTCACCCGCGATCGACTTCGAGGCCGTACTTCTTGACCAGGCGATGGACGTAGTTGCGATCGATGCCGGCCTCGGACGCCGCGCGCGAGATGTTGCCGCGGTGGCGGGCGAGCAGGGCGGTGAGGTAGTCGCGCTCGAAGCCCTCGACCAGCGCGGCCTTGGCCTCCTTGAACGGCAGGTCGAGCACGTCTCCCGAGGCCGCGGTCGACGCCGCGGTGGGACTGGCCGGCGGCCGCGCGGCGTCGTCGTCGGACGGTGCGCCGGCATCGCCGGGCGCGGTCGCCGGACGGGGCGCGGCGGGGTCGCCCAGATCGGCGAGCGCCGCGCTGCCCAGCGACAGCGCGCGCTCGACCACGTTGCGCAGCTCGCGCACGTTGCCCGGCCAGTCGTGGCGCAGCAGCTGCTCGAGCAGGGCGGGCGACTGCGCGAACGTCCCGCGCCCCATGCGCTCGGCGAACCAGCTGACCAGCGCCGGGATGTCGTCCTTGCGCTCGCGCAGCGGCGGGACGTGGGTCGCGACCACCGCGAGCCGGTAGTACAGGTCCTCGCGGAACCGGCCGGCGCGGACCATCGCGCGCAGATCGCGGTGGGTCGCGGCGATCACGCGGAGGTCGACGTCGATCGCGTGGGTCTCGCCGACCCGGCGGACCTGGCGGCGGTCGAGCACGCGCAGCAGCTGGGGCTGGAGATCGAGCGCGAGCTCGCCGATCTCGTCGAGGAACAGCGTGCCGTGGTGGGCGGCCTCGATCAGGCCCTGCTTGTCGGCGGCGGCTCCGGTGAACGAGCCGCGGGCGTGGCCGAACAGCTCGGACGCGATCAGCTCGTGCGGGATCGAGCCACAGTCGACGACCACGAACGGGCCCTTGGCGCGCGGGCTGGCCCGGTGCACCGCCTCGGCGATCGCCTCCTTGCCGGTGCCGGTCTCGCCGGTCAACAGCATCGTCGCCTCGGTGGCGGCCGCGCGGGCGAGCAGCGCGAACAGCCGGTGCATCACCGGCGCGCTGCCGAGCACGTCGCCGAACCGATCGCCCTGCCAGTCCTCGAGCTCGACCCCGGCGTCGACCGGCTCGACGTCGAGCTCGGTGTGCCGGCCGAGCCGGAGCCGGGCTGGCCCGACGAGGATGACCTGGCCGACCCGCGCGCCGCCGTGCTTGGTGCCGTTGGTGGTGTCGAGGTCGCGGACCTCGATGCCATCGCGCCGGACCCGGATCTCGAGGTGATGGCGCGACACCGTGGCGTCGGTCAGGACCAGGTCGTTGTCGGGGTGGGTGCCGACCAGCGTCGTGCCGTCCTCGAGCGCGTGCTCCTTGCCCTGGTCCGGCCCGGCCACCACGCGGAGCCGGTAGCGGCGCTCGACGAGCGCGCCGCTGGCGTCCTCGGTGAGCAGCTGGGTGTGGACTTCGCTCACGTGGCGTCTTTGTACCGCGGACGCCGGTCGCCGGAAACCGGAGCGATCAATTCACGATCGTGGTCGTACCCGGCCTCACGACCACGGTCGCCGGGTGAGGACCTTCCTCGCCGCCGGTGATCATGACGCGCCGCGTGCCGGTCTCGAACGTCGCTCGTCGCGCCGCCGCGCCCTGGCCGATCTGCACCAGCCGGCCGCCGCTGGCCTCGACGTAGCCGAGCTCGAACTTGACCTCGATGTCCTTCTGCTTGACGACCACGGTGCGCATGATCCTCGGCGCCTGCGCGACGATCACGTCGACGACGTGCTGGCCGGGCGCGACGACGCAGTCGAACGGCGCGGCGACGTCCTGGCAGTGCGGCGCGCCGGCGACCCGGAACCGGGCCTCGATGTTGGCGCGCAGGTGCAGCGTGGTGCCGTCGACCAGCTTGCCGGACAGCTCGATGTCGTCGGCGCCGCGCGGCGGGGTGAGCGGCGCCAGCATCGCCGGGATCTTGTGCGGCATGGTCAGCATGAGGTGCGTGGTCTTGCCGGCCTCGACCAGCAGCTCGCACGGCGTGGCCATGCCGGGGACCAGCTGGCCGTTCTGCACGACCTGTGCGCCCGGCGGATCGGACACCAGGCGGACCCGGGCGAGCTCCTCGGACACCGCGAGCGGCTGGATCAGCGTGGTCTCCTTGCCCGGACCGGGCACCGCGAGCTTGGCGATCGCGTCGTGGAACCCGGGCTTCTTGAACGTGAGCTGGGCGGACGAGCTGGGCACCAGGGTCTTGAGCACGAGCGGCGTCGTGCCGGCGGGCTTGCCGTCGATCTCGACGGTCGCGCCGGTCGGCGCGCTGTCCACCGCGACGGTCGCCGCGAGCGCGCGGAGCTCGAGCGTGACCGGGTTGTCGCCGTCCTGGGGCTGGATCACCGCCTGCCTGGCCTCGTAGCCTTCGAGCCGCGCGACGATCGGGTAGGCCCGGCCGATCTCGAGGTCGCGGATCGTCAGCGTGCCGCCGGTCGCGGTGCCGACGTTGCGGCCCTCGATCTCGACCGCCGCGCCGGGCGGCACGGTGTGGACCTGGACCGCGGTCTTCGCGGTGCCGATGATCCGGGGCCAGGCCGCGAGCACGACCAGGCCGAGCGCGGCGAGCACGGCGAGCGCCAGCACGCTGGTCAGCACGGGCGATCGGCTGCTCGACGCGACCGGCATGCGGCGCTCGACCGGGTGGGACGCGCCGGCCGGCAGCCGCCGCGACGGCCCCGAGGCGAGCCGGCCCGCGGCGTCGATCTTCTCGACGAAGAACCCGAGGGTCTCGATCTGGACCTTGGGGCTCTCGAGGTCGAACGTGCACACCGCCTCGGTCGCGACGCCGGGCAGCACGTTGAAGTACACCCCGGTCGACGAGTTGGTGATGAGGTAGAGCCCGAGGCCCGCGCCGCCGGCCTTGCGGTCGATCTGCTGCTCGCTGTGCAGGCACTTGTGCAGGTAGCGCAGCACGGTGTCGCGCTCGAGCGTGCCGAACGCGTCGCGCACGCCGATCACGAACTGCTTGCCGTCGCACGCGTACTGCACGACGACCTTCTGCTCGACCCGCAGCGAGATCCGGGTCTTGGTCGGGATCTCGGAGAAGATCGGCCGGCCCTGCTCGTCGACCGGCGCGTCGTACAGCGCGTTCATCAGCATCTCGTCGAGGCACTGCTCGATCGACTCGCGGTACTTGCGCCGGACGCTCATGGTCTCGGCGAACTCCGAGACCTGCGCGATGCACAGCGACTTCTCCTGGTAGTCGCCGACCAGGTAGCTGTGGATCTGGGCGCCCCACGGCACGTGCTTGTCCAGCCCGAAGATGTCGCCGGCGAGCACCCGGGTCGCCATCGCCGAGAGCAGCTTCATGTCGAAGTCCTCGGCGACCATCATCCCGGCGACCCGGTTCGAGCTCTGCATGATGTCGACGATCGCCGACAGGTTGGAGCGCGGCAGGATCGCGATCACGCGGGTGTCGGCGGTCAGCCGGGGGATCAGCAGCTGGGCGGCACCCGCCATCGCGCCGTCGAGGTGGATCACCAGGAGCGACGCGGCCAGCTCGCCATGGGCGAGCTCGTCGAGCGTGAGGTGGGTGTCCACCGCGCCGCCGGCCGCCTTGAGCGCGACCGTCAGTTGCTTCCCGAACGCCTTGTCTGGCGTGACAGCGATGATCCGCCGAGCGAGCACCCCGGGGAATCGTAGCCCGAAATGGCAATCAGACGACAGTTCCTTGGTACCGGCTCAGCCACTGGGTCGGCTGGAACTCGGGGATCGCCAGCGGCGCCACCAGGGGGGTGCCGTCGCACCAGAACGACCGGAAGGCCCGCTTCTCGCCGGTCCTATAGAAGTGCATCAAGTACGCGCAGTCGCAGGCCACAAAGTCCGAGATCCACGGGTCGAGATCGCGGATGCCGGCCTCGTGAAGCAGCTGCAGGCTGTAGCGGGCGGCCTCGTGCTCGTAGTCCCGCGCCGCGCGCAGCTGATCATCTGTCCACGTGGTCGGTTTCAGGAAGCCAATCGCCCGCGCCTCGGGGGAGACGTTCCACTGCACGGTGTGGCCGAACAGGTGGATCAGGATGAACACCGCGTCCTCGATGTCGAGGTCGTAGTCCACCATGATCTGCTCGCCGTCGAGGTCGCCGGTGAACGGGTTGGGCACGTCCTGGATGTGCACCGGGATGCTCCAGCGGTCCTCGATCAGCCGCTCCAGCTGGTTGAATGCGGCTCGCAGCCGATCCTGATCGGGCTTCACCACGGGGTCCATGACCTGGCCCGCCCGGTCACTTCGGGGCCACGACTTGCTGGACCCGGGCCTGCGCCATGTCGTGCAGCGTGCGCATCACGCTGTACGCGGTCAGCTCGGCGAGCAGCTTGGTGACCCTGGCGTGCTGCTCGTCGCTGAGCGAGCCCTCGACCGCCTTCATCGCCGCGACCAGGTTGGTCTCCTGGGTCGCGAGCTCCTGATCGTCGATCACGCCGTCGACGAGTGATGCCGCGAAGTGATCGAGGCCCGCCACGTGGGCGTCGAGGTCGGGGTGGCTATCGTCGTCGAGCCAGCTTGCACGTGCCATGGTTCTCTCCTCTCGCTCCTTGTTACTCACTGTCCGTCGAGGATCTGCTTGATCGCGGTCAGCCGCTCCTGCGCCTTCTCGCGCCCGCCGAGCTGGTCGAGCTTGGCGCGCTTGGCCGGCGGCAGGAACTCGGCGTCGGTGCACTCGATGATCGCGGCGAGCTCCTGGGCCTCGCGCTCGAGGCTCTGGGTCGAGGGCATGAACCCGCCGAGCGCGGCGGTGAGCGCGCCCTGGGTGATCCGGCGCGAGCCGGCGAGCAGCGAGGCGCGGTAGGCGCGGCCGACGATGCCCTCGATGTCGGCGCCCGACAGGTTGCCCTTGTGCGGGATCTCGCCCGGCAGGTCGGCCTCGGCGAGCTCGGTGCCGGCCTTGCGCGCGAGCACCATCAGCATGGTCCGCAGCTCGTCGTCGCTGGTCGGGTAGAACAGTGGGATGTGGACCTCGGCGCGGCCCTGGCGCTTGAGGTCGATCGGCAGCAGGTCGGGGCGCGCGGTCAGCAACATCCAAAGGATCCGGCCGCGGTACGCGGTGTCGCCCATCTGCGCCGCGATCATCCCGAACGTGCGGGCGCCGACCCCGGAGTCGCCGCCCTGGTCGCGGTCGCCGAGCATCGCGTCGGCCTCGTCGATGATCACCACGACCGGGCCCATCGAGCGCAGCACGCCGAGCACCCGCTCGAGGTTGCCCTCGGTCTCGCCGACGTACTTGCTGCGGAAGTTCTTGAGCACGACGGCCGGGATGCCGATCGAGCCGGCGACGCAGGTCGCCAGGAAGCTCTTGCCGGTGCCGACCGGGCCGCAGAACAGATAGCCCATCGGCACGGTGTCGAGCTCGCCGCGCTTGATCAGCTCGGCGTCGTCGAGCAGCCGGCGCTTGGCGGCGTCGTGGCCGACCACGGTCGCGAGGTCCCAGCGCGGCTCGACGAACTCCAGCATGCCCTGGGCCTGGCGCTCGATCAGCCGCTTCTTGAGCTCGCGGAAGTAGCTGCGGTCGAGCCGGCGGCCGCCCTCGCGCGCGCTGCGGACCAGGACCTCGAGGTCGGTCAGCCCGATGCCGGCGGTCAGCTTGCCGAGCTCGGGGGCGCCGTAGTCGGAGAACGCGGCGGCGGCGTCGGCCGGCAGCTGGGCGGCGAGGAACGCCGTGCGCTCGTCAACGGTCGGCAGCGGCACCTCGATCGCGGCGACGTGGGGGTTGCCGGCCAGCCGCTCGGCGACGCTCGACAGCCGGGGGTCGATCAGCACGAACGCCATGTTGAGCCGCTTGACGTACGGCGACGACGCCCAGTTGAGCAGGGTCACCAGGTGGGTCTGCTCGGCGAGGTCGAGCCGGTCGCCGCTGGGCGCGACGTAGCCCGCGTGGTCGATCAGGATCGCGGTGCGGATCCGCTGGTCGGGATCGGCCATCACGTTCTTCTGGACCAGCAGGTCGATCGCGGCGAGCGCCTTGGTCGGATCGCGGGGCAGGGCGCGCAGGTCGCCGATCCAGCGGTTCGCCAGCTCGACCATCTGCTGGAGCCGCCGGCTGCTCGATCCGGCGGCGCAGCGCAGGCCGCGCGCGAGGTCGTAGTGGATCACGAGGTCCCAGCGGCCGAACAGCTGCTCGGCGAGGAAGTCGGCGAGCCCGACCCAGCGCGGCGCGCCGGACGGATCGACGCCACCGGCGCGCACGACGTCGAACGTGTTGCCGTGGATCACGAACATCGACGTGGTGCCCGAGAAGTACAGCTCGGCGAGCTTGGCGGCCCACGGCGGGAAGTGCGCGGGCAGGGCGGTGACCCGGCTGACCCCATCGTTGCCGGCGAGGACCTTGGCGTCGGTCCGGGCCTCGGTCCGGGCCTCGGTCGTCGCCTCCGGCTTCGCGTCGGTCCTGGCGTCGGTTCTCGCGTCCGGCCTTGCCTCGTCGGTCATGTTCCGGGTGGCCTCCGCCCCGTGCGGCTCTGGGCGATCACCCGGACCTGATCGATCCGCTTGCGGGTGTCGTCGGCATCGCTGCCGGCCGGCCACGCCGGGCCGATCGCGCCGGCCGGCTGCGCGATGTCGGCGCCGAGGATCGACGGGGTCTCGTCCTGCGCCGTCGCCATGCCGGTGAGGGTCTGGAGCTCGCGGATCGTCTGCTCGGTCTGCGAGATGCCCTCGGCGATCGCGTCGATCCGCGACGACATCTCGTCCGGATCGGTGTGGCTGACCGCCATCTCGGTCACCGCCTGGATCTTGTTCTCGAGCCGGTCGAGCTCGGCGGCGACGAACTCGGCGTTGCCCTTGGACCTGGCGATGTTGTCCTTGCGCAGCTCCGCGGTGGTCAGGCTGTCCTGCAGCGAGCGCAGGATCCGATCGTCGGCGCGCTCGGCCTCGGGCAGCGACGTCTCGCGCCGCTTGATCCGCTCCTGCAGGTCGAGGATCGAGTGCAGGATCTGCGGCTCGTCGGCCGCCTGCAGGAACCGCGCGATCGCCTGGTCCGACAGCAGGAGCTTGAGGAACACCCACAGCAGCCGGTCGAGCGCGGGCTGGCGCAGCTCGGCGGACGCGCCGCTGGCGTCGCTGGTCTCGCCGCGCACCGCGTTGGCGATCCGGGTCATCTCGACGCAGCGCGCGCGCAGCCGCAGGAACCGGGCGCGGCGGTCCTCGGTGAGCGACTTGAGGACCTCGAGGATGCGATCGCGCGCGTTGCCTTCCGCCGGGGCGGCCTGCGCGGGCTGGCCGGGCAGCCGGCCGTTGGCCTCGGCATGCGCCCGGGCGTCGATCGCCGCCTGGAAGCGCGGCAGGCTCGACAGCCCGCCGAGGTACAGCAGCTCGATCGCCGCGACCAGCGGCATCAGCGTGTCGAACTGGCCGGACAGCAGCGCCGCCGCGCCCGCGCCGCCGAGGACCAGCAGGTTCCAGCGGAACACGAACGCTTCCTTGAGGTAGCGCAACAGGCCGGCTCGCTTGGGCTCCGCCATGACCAACCGTATTGTGCCTCAGTCCCCCGCCCGGTTCGACGATTCGAGCCGGTCGATCACATCGCGGATCTCGGTGGCGAGGGCCTGGAACTTGGGGTCGCGCTGCATCTCGATCGACGGGCGGTCGGGCGGCGGGACGCGGATGGTCTGCAGCAGCGTGCCGGGCGAGTTGGAGAACAAGAGGATGTGGTCGCCGAGGAACACTGCCTCCTCGATCGAGTGGGTGATGAAGAAGATCGTCGGCGACTGCTCGCGCCACAGCTCGACCAGGTTGTCCTGCATCCGCGTCCGGGTCGGCGGGTCGAGCGCGCCGAACGGCTCGTCCATCAGGATGATGCGGGGCTCGAGGATCAGCGTGCGCGCGATCGCGACCCGCTGGCGCATGCCGCCGGACAGCTCGTGCGGGTACTTGTCGGCGTCGCGCTTGACCGACAGCCCGACCTTCTGGATCCAGTGGCGCGCGCGATCCAGCCGCTCGGTCTTGGCCATGCCGCGGCATTCGAGGCCGAACGCGACGTTGTCGAGCACGCTGCGGTGGTCGAACGAGGTGTAGTCCTGGAACACCATGCCGCGATCCGGCCCCGGGCCGAGCACCGGCTTGCCGACGACCCGCACCGTGCCCGAGGTCTGCGGGAACTGGGGCAGCAGGCCCGCGATCAGCCGGATCACGGTCGACTTGCCGCAGCCCGATGGGCCGAGGATCGACACGAACTCGCCGCGGCCCGGGTAGTCCTCGATCGTGAACGACACGTCGCGGATCGCGGTGAACGCGCCCGGACCGTGGCCGTAGGTCTTGGTGACCTTGTCGAACACGACGACCGGCGGGTTGGTGAGCGGCTCGCCGAGCGGCTTCATTCGCCCGCTCGCGCTGGGCTGCATCGCCTCGATCCGCGGCTCGGCCGGCGGCGCGATGGGTGCCTCGGCGGGCGCCCGCGGCAGGTCGACCTCGGCGAGCCGCTGCTCCTCGGCCTCGAACGCGGCGAGCGCCGTGGCCTCGGCCGCCGGATCGCGGGCCGGCGTGGTCGGCTTGATCGGCTCGCCGCCGGCGGGGCCGGTCCCGGTGCCGCCGGGCAGGTGGCCGGGCGGGTGCGGATGCGCGGGCGGATCTTGCTTGGTATCGGTCATGGTCGGCTCACAGGTCGCTGCGCCACTGGAACACGCCGCGCTGGAAGAACCGGATCACGAAGTCGATCCCGAACGCGAGCAGCGCGATGATGAACAGCAGGGCGTAGTTCTGCTCGATCTTGCCCAGCCGCTGGTTGGTGTTGAGCATGACGCCCAGCCCGCTCAACGCGCCGATCGCCTCGGCGAGCATCACGTAGCCGAGCGCGAGGCCGAACTGGAACCGCAGGCTGGTGATGATGTCGGGCAGCGCGAGCGGGACCAGCACCTTGCGCAGGATCTGGCGGTTGCTCGCGCCCAGGGTCTGGGCGGTCTCGATGTAGCGCTGCGGCACGATCGAGATCGCCTTGACCGTGTCGCTGAACACGAACGGCACGATCGCGAAGAAGATGAACATGACCTTCTGCTTCTCGCCGGTCGCGAACAGCATCAGCATCAGCGGCAGCAGCGCACCCATCGGGATCGAGCGCAGGAAGATCACCACGGGCGCCACCGCCGAGCCGATCGCGCGGTTGGTCGCGGCGAACACGCCGAGCACCACGCCGATCACCGCCGCGAGCAGCACGCCGGCCACCACGCGCTCGAGCGTCGAGATGATGCCGTCGGACAGGTTGTCGCCGAGCGAACCGTACGACCGGAACACCGCGCCGGGCGACGGCAGCTTCGATGGTGAGATGATCGCCGAGATCGCGTCGCCCCGGGTCACGAACCACCACACGAGGAACACCAGTGCGATCAGCCCGGCGCCGAGCCCGATCCGGATCGGGAACGGAGGATCCGCGCGCAGCGTGCGCCACCACGGCGGCGGCGCCGGCACGCCGGGCCCCGACGGCGCCGGTGCCGGTGCGGGTGCGGGGCGCCCGGGCCTGGCCTCGGGACCGCGCGAGCCGCGGGGAGCGGGCTGACCCGGCCGTGGCGGGCTGGTCACCTACTGCGCCTCCGCCGGCACCACCTTGATCTCGACCCGCCGGTTCTTGGCGTGGTTGTCGGGGTCCTTGGGGTCGGCGGGCTTGTCCCAGCCGTAGCCGGCGACGACGAACTGGTTGGGGTTCATCTTGAACTTGTTGACCAGCGCCTCCTTGACCGCGTTGGCCCGGCGCAGCGACAGATCGCGCACCAGGCTCTCGTCGGCGACGCCGCGCATCGACGCGTCGGTGTGCCCCGAGATCTGGATCCGCGCCGCGCCGAACTGGCCGGCGAGCTTGGCGATCTCCTCGATCGTGTAGTCGACGTTGGGGTCGTACGGCACCTCGCCCTCGCCGGTCTTGGCCGCGATCTTCTTGTTGATGTCGTACGAGTTGGGGAAGAAGTTGATCGTGACCGTCTTGGTCAGCACCGCGCTCTCGACGTTGACGTCGATCCCGGTGGTCGGTGTGAACTTGAACTCGTACTCGTTCTTCTGCTCGGCGTACTTCGGCTCGCTGCCGAGCTTCTTGATCACCGAGAAGTCCATGATCTGGTCGAACGCCGTCTTCTGGTCGACCGCGCGGATCGCCTTGTAGAGCAGGAACGCGGTGTTGTAGGTCCGCTCGAAGTTGGTCGGGTTGTTCTGGTTGAGGAAGAAGTCGCGGTTCTCGGCGTAGTTGGTCCAGTGCGCGTCGCCGAGCATGGTGAACCCGGTGCCCGGCGGCAGCGAGTAGAACTCGTCCATCAGCTTGCCGACCGCCTGCTTGTTGGCGTCGGTCTTGAGCTCCTCGTCGGCGTCGAGGATGCCGCGCACCAGGCCCTCGATCAGCTCGGGGTTGTCGCGCGCGAAGTCGGCGCGCGCGAACCACACGTCGGCGATCAGCCGGTTCGCGGTCTGGGTCGAGACCAGCATCCGGTTGCCCATGCCCTGCTTGGTCAGGCTGTAGATGTCGGGCGACCAGCTCACCACCGCCGCGTACTTCTTGTCGTGGTTGAACGCCGCCGCGGCCTGGAACGCATCCTGGGTGAAGTCCATGTGGACCTCGCTGGGCTGGACGCCGCCGTTGAGCAGGATGTTGAGCAGGAAGTAGTGCGACGGCGAGTTCTGCGCGAGCACCACGTTCTTGCCGCGCAGGTCGCTCACGCTCTTGATCGCGTCGCGGACCACGACGCCGTCGCCGCCGTTCGACCAGTCGATCTGCTGGTAGACCCGCGGCATCGTGCGCGGATCGCGGCTGAGCCGGTTGACGATCAGCGGCAGCATGTCGACCGTCGCCCAGCCGATGTGGGCCTTGCCGGCGGCGAACGTGTTGCCCATGTCGACCGGGTTGTCGGCGAGCACGAGCTCGACCTGGAACTCGTTGCCCTTGGCGTCCTTCCACAGCTTCTTGGGCTTCGAGCCCTGGTTGGCCCAGATGATCGGCGCCCAGCCGGCCCACACGTTGACCGCGAACTTGACCGTCCGCGGCTTGCCGAGCGGCGTGTAGTCCGCGGTGCCGGGCACCTCGGGCAGCCGCGACGCCGGCTCGAACTTGTACTCCTTGACCGTCGTGATGCTGTTGGGATCCGGGTTCTCCGCCTGCTGCGATCCGGACCCCGAGCCGCCGCCCGCCTGGTTCTTGATGTCCGACATGTTGATCTTGTCGGACGAGCCTGTTCCATGTCCGGAATCGGTCTTCTTGGTGTTCCAGCGATAGAACGATAGCCCGACGAGGCCCGCCACGACGACGAGCACCGCGAGGAAGAATGCCGGTTTGGGTTTTCCAGCTGCGTTGGCCATGTCGTATCCTCCGACCGCTTACGCTTTCTCGGTCTGCTTCTCGGGTTGCTTGCGCTCGGCGACCGCCTCCTCGGCGGGTCCGAGGTCCTTGACCTGGGCCGCGACCGGCGTGGTCTCGGGGGCCCGCATGCCGAGCTCGACCTCGAGATCCTTGAGCGCGTCATCGGCCATCGACTGCTCCATCCGCTCCTCGGCCTGGATCTTGTCGATGCCCTCGGTCGACAGGTCGGCCGCGACCCGCGCCTTGCCGCGGTTGGCGTCGATCTTGCGCTGGATGACGTCCTCGAGCTGGCCGAAGTCGGTGGTGACGTCGAGGTTGAGGCTCTGGGTCAGCTTGGCGACCTCGGCCTCGGCCGCGCTCATCTTGAGGTCGGCGTCGTACTTCTGGATCTTGTCCTTGACCTCGACCAGCTTCTTGTTGGCGTGCTGGATCTTCTTGAGGTTGTTGTTGTACGCGGTCTCGTGCATCGTCAGCTGCTGGCGGTTCTCCTCGAGCTGCGTCCTGGCCTTGGTCAGCTGGAGCGCGATGTTGCCCGCGGTCGTGCGATCGCCGGCCTTGAGGTACGCCTTGGCCTGCGCGGTCAGCTTGGCGACCTGCGCCTCGCCGTCCTTGACCTGGCGGGTGACCCGCTCGACCAGCGCCCGGTACTGCTCCAGGCCCAGGCGGCCCTCCTTGAGCTGCTCGACGGCGAGATCGTACTCGTACTGCATCTGGGCGATCGGGTCGGCCTCCCAGAAGTAGTTGGCGAGCTTGTTGAGCTGTGCCCGGATCGCACCAAAGAACTTGCCGAAAATCATGCGCGTGGCCTCCGCACCCGAAGCACCTTCCGGCCCCGGGAGCCTAAAGGTAGCTACGTCCCCGACATCACTCAACCCAAGGTGATCACTTCCTGCCGGGGCACAAGGGGAAATCGGGCGCGAGCGGGAGCGTCTACCGAAACGGATTCTCGATCGTCACGCTGTCGATCTTCTGCCCATGATTCAGGTCTTCGCTGAGCAGCTGGCCGCAGCCCGCGGCGCTGGCCGATTTGATCACCAGCGCATCCCAGAACGAGATCGTGTGAAGCCGATGCAGGTCGATCGCGCCGAGGATGATCTCGGGTCGGATCACGACAAGATCGAGCTTGCTCCACTGCTCGACATACCGCCGTGCCTCGTCGGCGGGAACGCGGAGCTTGCGCGTGCCGGAGGAAAAGAACTCCTGGAGGACCTGCGTCGAGATCACGGCTCGACGGTCGCGCAGCAGCGAGGCAAGCACCTGGCGCGCGCGGACTCGCTTGTCGCCTGCGGTACGATCGTACGCGTAGATCAGGACATTGGTGTCCACGAACACGCGCTCAGCCACGGTTGCCCTTGTACCGGCCAAGGCGCTCCTCGTAGAGCTCCTCGCGGTTGAACTTGTACCCAGGATCCGAGCCGCTGGTGGAGCGATCGATCTCCGCCCACTGCTCCTCGAATTCCCGGAGGAGCTCATCGCCGGTGCTCTGGTTCGCCAGCAACTGGATGTACTCGCGAATCAGCGCGTTCAAGCTCGTGCCTTGCTGGCGCGCGACCTCGCGTGCACGTTCTACGACGCGCTCTTCCAGGGAGAGGGTCAAGTTCACTAGCACATATTACGTGCACACGGATTACGTGTCAACTACGCAACCAGTCTCGTGCGCGGGTTAGATCTACGCATGGACATCGCCCCGCCCGAGCCCGAGAAGCCCGCCGCCGACGAGACGTCGAGGCTCGGCCGCTTCATCATGCGGTACCACACGTTCCTCTCGAGCTTCGTGATCGGTGTGGCCGGGTTGATCGCGACGTCGATCTGGCAGTTCCGGCAGTCCGAGACCACGCGCAACCAGGCCGAGGCCCAGCAGAAGGTCGCCGAGACCTCGGCGGAGAACAGCTGGAAGATCACGCGCGCCGACATCCTGTCCAAGAACCTCGAGACCCTGGCGTCGACCGGCCCCGACAGCGTGTCGAAGCGCTACGGCGTGCTGCTGTCGCTGACCCGCGCCGAGATCATCGATCCCGAGCTCGCGGTGTCGTACGCCCTCGAGCTCGGCAAGGACAACGCGGAGGACATGACCTCGGTGCTGTCCAGCATCCGGCACAAGGACTACGGCCGGCTGGCGCGCGCGTTCACGCTGTCGTGCGAGGAGAAGTACGGCATCACCCGCACGCTCGACGCGTGCGACGACAAGCTCTCGGCGCGATCGGCGGAGATCGGCAAGCTGTTCGCGACCGACGTCGAGGCCGCGTTCAAGGGCGGCGAGCCCGGCCCGATGGCGTTGCTCGACGACGAGCGCCAGGTCCAGGTCGAGGTCCAGCAGTACGTCGGCGTGTTCCGCATCGCGCTGACCGACATGTACGAGCACCGCGAGTGGGACACCATCAGCAAGTTCGCCGCGCACTCGCCTGGTGCTCACCTGATCTCGGCGCTGGTGCTCGCCGCCGCGCGCACCGGCGAGTTCGTCACCGCCGACGAGGCCAAGCAGCTCGATGCGTTCCACGACCAGCAGACCGCCTGGCTCACCGGCTACTTCGCCGGCAAGACCTGCGACCCGGAGTGCAAGGGCCGCCTGCTCGAGGTCATGGTCTCGCACTACTACGAGGCCCAGGGCGACTTCGACGCCGCGGTCCGCGCGATGCTGGTCAGCCCGCGGGCGTCGTCGGGTCTGGCGGTGTCACGGCTCCACGCGCGCCTGTTGTGGTGCCAGGTCGACGACAACGACCTCGACCCGCTGCGCGATCACGCGCTGGTGCCGGCCGCCGAGCAGGTGCTCGACCCCAAGGTCGACGCCGCGATCCGCGAGGCCGTGATCAGCCTGCTCGCGCTGGTCCCGGCCCCGGCGCCCGGCGACGACGGCGCGCCGGCGTGGGCCGCGCTCACCGCTCACATCGACAAGGCCGGCCCGAAGGTCGCCAAGATGCTCAAGGACCGGCGCGAGGTCGCCGCCCACGAGCGGATCGCCCCGCCGGTCGCGCTGCGCAACGCCGACTTCTGCGGCGCCCCCGAGCCCCCGGCGGCCGCGGCGCCGTGACGGATGCTTGCTGTCGTCGGGCGCCTGGGTTGCCTCAGCGGATCCGCACCGCGCCGAGCTGCTCGCCCCAGCGCAGGACGCGGCGCACGATCTGGTCGGTCTCGCCGCGGCGGTCGAGGCCAGCCGGCGCCGGGCGAGCAGCGAGCGCGGCCGCCAGCTCGTCGTGGACCGCGGGCGCGCCTGCCTGAAGGGCGTCGAGCCGCTGCGCCGAGATCTCGACCCTCGGGAGCTGCGGCGGCGGCAAGGGCGCGTCGAGCCGCAGCGGGTCGATGCACGACGACAGGTCGGCGGCGGCCGCTGCGCGCGGGTTGAGCGGCGGAAGGCCAAACCGCCGGCACACGGTCGCAGGGATCGAGCTGTGCTCGAACACGGTGTCGACCGCGTGGCCGCGCCGCACGTGCGGGCCGAGCACCAGCGACGGCACGCGGAAGCCGAGCCTACCGAACGCGGCCTCGGGCTCGACCTCGGGGCTCACCGCCGGCGGTGCGACGTGGTCGAACAAGCCGCCGTGCTCGTCGTAGAGCAGCACGAACAGGCAGCGGTTCCACTGCGGCGAGGCGCCGAGCGCGGCGACCACGCTGGCGATCAACGCCTGGCCGAGCGGGATGTCGTGGTTCGGGTGGTCGTCGTTGGCGCCGCCGCCGAAGAACGCGGGGTCGATGACCGCCAGCGGTGGCAGCGCACTGGCCGCCGCGTCCTCGAAGAACTGCTCGACCGGGGCGAGCCCCGAGGTCTGACCGAAGCCGCCGAGCACCCACGGCAGGTCGTGGTAGTAGTTGATGCCGTCGAGCCGGACGCCGGCGAGGCGGTCCCAGATCGTCGGCTTCAGGAACAGCATCGGCTGGTTCTGCTGCATGCCCCGCGACGTCGCGGCGTGGAGGTAGGCGCGGTTGGGCCAGGTCGGCCCCAGACAGGCGGAGAACCAGCGGTGGCAAACCACACCGGCGTCGGCGAGCGCGAACGTCACCGGCCGCTGCGCGCGGACCAGGTAGCCCATCACATCGGCCTGATGCGCGCCGGCGTGGGCCTGGACGAAGCCGTTGTTGGCACCGCCGTTCCATTGCTGGTGGCAGGCGTTCCAGTTGTGCGGCGGGTCGGCCAGCGTGACGTCGTCGAGCGGGTGCACCGCGACCGGGTTGCCGTCGCGATCCGGGTTCGACTCGGTGCCGGTCAGACCGTCGACGTCGGCGCGCTCCTCCAGGCGGAGCGAGCCCAGCACGTGATCGAACGAGCGGTTCTCCATGCACAGCACGACGATCGTCTCGATCCCGGCGAGCAGCTGCTCTGCGGTGCAGTCGCGGGCCTCCTTGCAGGCGCTGCCCGGCGGGGGCTCCGCGGTGAGACGGTCACCACACCCGATCGACGCCGCGCCCAGGCTCGCCCCCAGTCCTCCGAGAAACTGCCGACGGTCCATCACAGGCGAAGGATAGTCGCGCGCGGGTGGATGTCAGCCCGCGACGCGTTGGTCTCGCGCGCGAAGCATCGATCCGATCCGGCGCGAGGTATCGGACGTGAGACGCCTTGCAAGCATTGCAGGTCCGGGGCGGTGGCTGGGCGCCGGCGCACGATCGGATCCACGCCGAGGTAGCTCGAACGCCAGCGTGCACGCCTACACTGCCGGAGATGCGGCGTCGAAGCTCCATGCATGACCGCTGACGAGGACATGAAAGCTCCGGTGCGGACTGGCGATCTGCCCCTTCGCCTTGAGCCGGCGCGTCGCGACGCGAACGGCCGGAACGTGGCCGCCCAGCGACGCGACTGCTTCGTCGGTGGTGAAGTGGTACCGGCCGCGTTCGGCGAGCTCCACGATGAACTCGGCTGCCCTGGGCATCTGATCCGTTACCTTCAAAAAGCGACGCCCAAGGTTACTTTTTGCAAGTCTTGGCTCCAATTTCTGACCCACTGGTCTCAAGAAATGACCAGGATGCGATTCTGAGAGCGCCCGAAGGAACCTGGCGTCGCTGAGCGCACGGACGCAGGAGCGGCGTCGAGTGCGGGCGGATCCGGCGCGCAGGGCCGGCGCGCGCCGCGGATGCACCTGGTCGAGCACGCGCTGCTGCAGCGCACGCGGGGCGGTGCTCGCAAGTGGAAGTTGCTTCAGGCCGCCGGCCCCCTGGAGCCGTTCGGCGCGCTGTGGGTGCAGCGGATCGGCATCGAGCGTAGCGCCGCCACGGCGCTGCTGGCGGCGACCACGCTGCACGGCAACCTGCGCGGAAGCGGTTCACGGCGATCGCCCGGGCAGCGAACAGCAGCAGCGGGAGCAAGGGCCGGACGTGGTCGCGAGATGAGCTCCATGAGCGGTAGGAGCTTCCTCGATACCAACGTGCTCGTGTATTGCTTCGACCTCGGCGAACCGGTGAAGCGCAAGCGCGCGCTCGCGATCCTGGATGGCGACACCGATGTCGGCGACCTCGTGCTCAGCACGCAGGTTCTGCAGGAGTTCCATGTCACCGTCACCCGCAAGCTGAAGCGCCCGCTGCCGGCTGCTGACGCTGCAGCCGCCGTACACGAGCTTGCCCAGCTGTCGATCGTCCAGATCGACCTCGCGATGGTTCTGTCAGCGGTCGCCGATTGCCAGACCTATCAGCTCTCGCTGTGGGACACCTTGATCTTGCGTTCCGCTGTGACGGCGAGCTGCGACCGTGTGCTCACCGAGGACTTGCAGCATGGGTTCGTGTTCGGGTCGCTGCGCGTCGAGAACCCGTTTCTTTGAAGCTCTCGCTGCCGCGACAACGGCTGAGGCCTGGCAACCGAAATGCCTCGGGCCGCTAGAACGCGAGGCGGACCTCGATGCCGGCGGTGTAGCCGCGGCTGTCCTCGGCGCGGTAGCGGTGGCCGACCAGGTCGATGCGCCTGGCGTACAGCGGGTTGACCTCGGCGGTGCCCGGGTTGACGGCGTCGTTGTCGTCGGTCTCGCACTGCGGGGCGCTGGTCGGGCAGGTCGGCAGGTCGACGCCGGCCTCGGCGAAGCTGATCGTGTGCTCGGTGCGGAACGCGATCTGGGCGAACGCGGCGAGCGACAGGCGCGCGCCGAACCGGGCGCGCACGGCGAGCCGGGCCGAGGTCTCGAGGTAGTTCTCGAGGTTGGACACGCCGGGGTAGCTGAGCGCCTGGGTGCCCGGAGTGACCGGATCGGCGTCGAGCACGAGCGGGCCGGCGGTGCGGCGATCGCCGGCGAGCGCGAACGCCTCCCACATCTCGCTGTAGCCGCGGCCCTGGGTGTGGACCGCGATCTGGCTGCCGAGCTCGGCGGTGATCCGACGGCCGGCGGCGGGGTCGTCGACCAGGTAGGCCTCCATGCCGAACCGCACGGCGGCGGTCTGGGATGGAGCCGCGTGGGTTGCGCCGAACCCGGGGTCCTGGAAGAGCGAGGCCGACCGGATGTAGATCGGCAGCTGGTAGGACGCCTCGAACCAGCCCTCGAAGTAGCGCAGCCGGCGATCGACGGAGGTCCACAGCCGCAGCTCGTCGACGCCGGTGGACACGCCGGTCTCGCGGCCGGGGTCGACGGCGTCGAACCGCATCACGCGGCCGATCGCGAGGTGGAGGTCGGCGCCGACCTTCCAGGTCGGCTTGGTGTCGTCGCGCGCCTGGTTCATCGGCGCGAACCCGACGCCGAGCTGGAGCTCGGGGACGCCGGACCGGGTGACGCTGTGGAACACGGTGTCGCCGGCCAGCTGGGCGGTGGGGTTGCGGGCGTCGAACCCGGTGGCGGGGAGGATGCCGTCGAGGAAGGTCGAGGCGGTGGTGCGGTCGACACCGCCGGCGAGATCGAGCTCGCTGGACTGGGCGAGCACGATCGGCGCGGCGAACGAGACCCACAGGTCGCGGTAGACACCGGCCTCGACGCGCGGGGTGACCCGGTGGCTCGACTGGTGGAACTCGAGCTCGCGGCGGACCGGCAGCGGCGCCAGCGGATCGGTGGTGGCGCCGACCTGCTCGCGCGCGATCGCCGCGCTGTCGACGTCGTACTCGTAGTCGGCCTCGAACCGGATCCGGGCGCCGGTTCCGGCGGGCGCGGTCGACGTCACGTCGCCGGCGGGGTTGCCGTGCGCGCGGGTCGCCAGGGCGACGAGCGCGAGCACGACGGCGGGCGGTCGCAACACCGAGCGAGACCGTATCACGACTGCGCGAGCGGGCCCGGCGGCGGGGCCGACGGCCCCGGCGCGGTGTGCGAGGCATCGCAACTGCCGGCAGCGTCGGGCGGGGCCGGGCGCGGGGTGGGGCGGCGGCCGCCACAGCCCCGGTCAGGCTGGTTCAGGCTTGTTCAGCCTGCTTCAACCCTCTTCAACCCTCTTCAACCCTCCTTGTCGCGCAGGCCGAACTCCTTCATCTTCATCTGCAGGCTCTTGCGGCTGATCTTGAGCAGCCGCGCGGCCTGGGTCACGTTGCCGCCGGTCTCGTCGAGCGCCTTGACGATCAGCTCGCGCTCGACCCGCGAGGTCTCGGCGCGCACGATGTCCTTGAGCGAGCCGGACGGTGAGCCGGCGTGCTCGCCGCCGACCGGGTCGTCGTCATCGTCGTCGGGCAGCGCGATCGGTCCGCTGGTCATCGCCGAGACCGGTGCGGCCGGGGCGTGGGCGTGCGCCGGCTCGCTGGCGCCGGCGAGCTGGAGGTCGGCGCGCTCGATCCGGTCGCCCTTGGTGAACAGGATCGTCCGCTCGAGGACGTTCTCGAGCTCGCGGATGTTACCGGGCCAGCTGTGGGCCTCGAGCGCGCCGAGCGCGTCGTCGGCGACGCCGGAGATGGTCTTGCGGAGCCGCTCGTTGAACTTCTTGATGATGTGCGAGACCAGCAGTGGGATGTCGCCGGCGCGCTTGCGCAGCGGCGGGATCTGCAGCGGCACGACGTTGAGCCGGTAGTACAGATCGTCGCGGAAGTTGCCGCGCGCGATCTCCTGCTCGAGGTCGCGGTTGGTCGCGGTGACCAGGCGGACGTCGACCTTGATCGTCTTGAGCCCGCCGACCCGCTCGAACTCGCTCTCCTGGATCGCGCGCAGCAGCTTGACCTGCATCTCGACCGGGATCTCGCCGATCTCGTCGAGGAACAGCGTGCCGCCGTCGGCGAGCTCGAACCGCCCCGGCTTGCTCGACGTCGCGCCGGTGAACGCGCCCTTCTCGTAGCCGAACAGCTCGGACTCCATCAGCGTCTTGGGGATCGCCGCACAGTTGATCTTGATGAACGGCCCGGTCTTGCGGATCGAGTTCTCGTGCAGCGCCTTGGCGACCAGCTCCTTGCCGGTGCCGCTCTCGCCGGTGATCAGCACGGTCGACGGCGTGTCGGCGACCTTCTCGATCACCGCGAAGATGTTCTGGATCTCCTGGCTCTGACCGACCAGGCCGAACCGGCCCTTGGCCTCGGGATCGCTCAGGGGGTCGAGGGTCTGGCGCGGCGCCATCCGGTTGGCGGCGGCCTGGCCGATCGCCTTCTCGACGATCGCGCGGAGCGAGTCCTGCTCGAACGGCTTCTCGATGTAGTCGAACGCGCCGGCCTTGATCGCCTCGACCGCCTGGCCGACCGAGCCGTACGCGGTGATCATGATGACCGGGATCTGGGGGAACAGCCGGGCTGCGGTGCGCAGCACCTCCATGCCGTCGGCCCCCGGCATCCGCAGGTCGGTGATCACGACGTCGACGTCGGCCAGCTGCTCGATCGCCTCGACCCCGCTGGCCGCCTGCACCACAACGTGACCGTCGCGCCGTAGCATCGCGACCAGCACGCGACGAAGGTTCTGCTCGTCGTCGGCGACCAGGATCTTCGTCGGTTGCATCGCGATTCACCCTACCGCATCCGTGCCCGGCGTGCGCCGCGGCAACCCCGGCATCACCGGCCGCCGGCGCGCTACTGGCCGCCGGGGGACCCGGCCGCCGGCGCCGCCGTGAGCCGCGGCGCCGGCCTGGGCCTGGCGTTCTTGACGTACGTGTCGAGCCAGCGGACCTGCTCCCACAGCACGTGCAGCGCGGACTCGCGGGCGCGGTAGCCGTGCGCCTCGGCGGGCAGCGACACGTAGCGGACGTGGCCGCCGAGCCCCTGGAGCGCGGCGAACAGCCGATCGCTCTGGATCGGGAACGTGCCGTCGTTGTTGTCCGCCGCGCCGTGGATCATCAGCAGCGGCTCGTTGATCTTGTCGGCGTAGCGGAACGGCGACATCCGGTCGTAGGTCGAGGCGGCGTCCCAGAACGTGCGCTCCTCGGCCTGGAACCCGAACGGGGTCAGTGTGCGGTTGTAGGCGCCCGACCGGGCGATGCCGGTGCGGAACAGATCGGTGTGGGCCAGGAGGTTCGCGGTGGTGAACGCGCCGTAGGAGTGGCCGCCGACCGCGAACCGCTCGCGATCGCCGACCCCGAGCGCGACGACCGCGTCGATCATCGAGGCGGCGCCGTCGGTGAGCTGCTCGACGTAGGTGTCGTTGGGCTCGGTCTTGCCCTCGCCGATGATCGCGAGCGTCGGGTTGTCGACCACCGCGTAGCCCTGGGTCAGCGCGAACAGCGGGCCGCCCCACGACGGATAGACGAACGCGTACGGCGACGCCCGCACCTCGGACGCCGCGCTCGCGGTCTTGAACTCCTGCGGGTAGACCCAGACCAGCACCGGCAGCGGCCGGTCCTTGCCGGGCCGGAACCCGGCCGGCGTGTACAGCATGCCGGACAGCTCCAGGCCGTCCTTGCGCTTCCACTTGATCAGCTGCTTCTTCACCCGGGTGAGCTCGGGGACCGGGTGGGCGAAGTGCGTCAGCTGGTGCTCGGCCTTGTCGGCGAACGAGTACGTGGAGAGCTGGGGCGGGTCGGCGGGGGTCTCGCGGGTGATGATCGCCCGGGTCCCGTCCTGGTCGACGACGGCGAGCACGCGGGACAGCCGCTGGCCATCGGACCGCCACACCCGCTCGGACTTGCCGGTCGCCGGATCGAGCCGGTCGAAGAACGGCCGGTCGCCCTGATCCGATGCGCCGGTCCCGGTCAGCAGCAGCTGGCCGGCGCTGGTCACCTGGAGCACCGAGTGGCCGGTCGGCTCGCGGTGCATCACCGGGGTGCCGGGGTCGGTGTAGCGATCCTCGAACGAGCGGTCCCACAGCGCGCGGGGCCGGGCCGCCGGGTCGTCGGGCGCGACGATCGACGTCCGGATGTGCCGGTCCTTCCAGCGCGCCTCGGTGACCAGCGCGAGCTTGCCGTTGCCCCACGCGATGCCGCGGAACCGGTCGGCGAGCTCCACCAGGCGCACCGGTCGGGTGAACGGCTCGACCGTGCAGTCGACGCGGTCGCGGACCGCGGCGGGCTTGCGCGGGTCGCCGCCGTCCTGGGCCTCGGCCCAGCACACGGTGGCGGGTGCGTCGGCGCGCCACTCGATGTCGCGCCGGCCGGTGCGCGCGGCGTCGCGGAGCGCGGGCATGTCCTCGGCGAGCGGCACGTCGGCGATCGTGGCGACCGACTTGCCGTCGAGCGTCCACACCTCGGTCCGGGTCGGGAACTGCCCGATCCCGACGCGGTACGAGTACGGCCGGTGCACCGCCTCGACCAGCAGCCGCTTGCCGTCCGGCGACGGCTCGGTGCGGAGGTACAGCGCGGGCGCGCCGATCGGCGACACCTTGCCGTCGGCCGAGACCAGCGCGATCTGCGAGGTCATGTAGTGGTCGAACAGCCGCTCGTCGGTCGGGCTCGCGAGCAGATCGGGATTGGTCCACGCCGGCTTCTTGGTGCCCAGGTTCTCCTGCACGATCGGCCCGGTCGGCACGCTGGGGGCGACCGGCGGCGGCTTGAGGTCCCGCGGCACGGTGCGGCACGCCAGCGTGCGGGAGTCGGGCAGCCAGCTGCACGGCGCGCCCGCCACGCCGGACAGCGGCGGGGTGGCGATCGGCCGGGCGGTGGCGGTGCGGACGTCCGCGAGCCACAGCCGGATCGCGTCGGCCTCGGTCACGGTGAATGCGATCGTCGCGCCGTCGGGCGACCACTCGACGTCCGCGATCCGCGCGCCGTCGGGCATGCCGCGGATCAGCCGCGGCGCCGGCGCCTTGGCCCGGGAGTCGAGCAGCTCGAGCCGCTGGGCGAACAGCCGGCGCGCCGCCGCGTGGTTGCTGGGGTTGATCCGCAGGCCGGCGAGCCGGAGCTCGGGCTCCGAGACCTCGGCGATCGACGGGAACACGATCGGCGTGGTGAGCAGCAGCGTCGCACGGTCCGGTCCCAGCCGGGCCTGCGGGACCGGCGTCGCTTCCACGAAGCTGGCGACCGGCTTGACCGGCCGCTGGTAGGTCACATCGTCGGCATACGAGCGTGCCGCCGACACCAGGATCGCGAGCATGACGAGCTGCGTGCGCATGCCCCGGCTATATCACCGCCGCGGTCGGCCAACCAACAGGCTCGTTTGGAACCCGGGACCCGCGATGTCTCCGGACGCGGTCCTGGATGTTCCACCGCAGCTCCATCGCCGGAGATCGTACTGCTCCGGCGGAACACGCTCGATGTCTCTGCTGTACCGGTACGGGCGGTGGAGCCGGGTCCGCAGCGAAAACACCGGGACTCGTCTGGCCTCGCCTGG
>DATAPF010000436.1:0-25971 GCA_036265355.1 Kofleriaceae bacterium
CCGCGGGCCGCGCAGGTGGAGCAGCGAGACCGACGCTGCCCGACCGCCGCGCAGCGTGCCGCGGACCGTCGCCTTGCCCTCGACCGGGGCGGTGGCCTCGGCGGCGCGCGCGGCGAGCTCGCGCGCGGTCGCGCGGCGCTCCCGGTGGGCGCGGGCGCGGCGGATGGCGGCGAGCGCGACGACCGCCGCGATCGCCGCGAGCCCCTGCCAGACGATCGGTCCGTGCTCGACGAGAAACGGCAATCGCGCCATCTGGCCCACTACAATGGACCGGATCGCCGGGCGGTTCCAGCTGGAATCGGTGGCGGGCGGCCGCGCGCGGCAGCGCCGTCGCGATCGCCTGTGCGCGGCGATGCCGGCTGACATACCATCGCGGCGATGGTCGACGATCGCGATGACGGCCTGGACACCGTCCGGGGCGGTGTTCCACCGATGACCACGCTGCGGGGCACCGCAGGGCCGGCGGCAGATCCGGATCTCGGGAGCGCCGCGACCGGCCTGGCGACCCCGCTGCCGCGCCCGCCGGTGGTGTCCGCGCCGCCCGCCGCGCCGCCGGCCGCGGATCCCGGCGAGCCCTCGGCCCTCGCGCTGCCGCCGCCGCCGCTGCCCGAGCTCCTGCACGCGACCCGGGCCGACAGCCCGCTGTCGCGCGGCCGCGCGGACTCGCCGCCACCGCTGACCGGCGGCGCGGCGCGTTACCAGTTCGGCGAGCGGCTGGGCGAGGGCGGGATGGGCGAGGTGCTGCTGGCGCACGACGAGCACATCGGCCGCGAGGTCGCGGTCAAGCGGATCCGCGCGCTCGAGCCGACCGCCGAGGAGCTGTCGCGGTTCCTGCGCGAGGCCCGGGTCCAGGGCCGGCTCGAGCACCCCGCCGTGGTCCCGGTCCACGATCTGGCGATCGACCGCGACGGCCGCCCGTTCTTCGTGATGAAGCGACTGACCGGCACCACGCTGCAGGAGCTGCTGGTCCAGATCCGCGCCGGCACGGCGGGCGACGGCGGCGCGGCGGTGCGGCGGCGCATGCTGCGCGCGTTCGTCGACGTCTGCCTCGCGATCGAGTTCGCGCACAGCCGCGGCATCGTCCACCGCGATCTCAAGCCCGCCAACATCATGCTCGGAGACTTCGGCGAGGTCTACGTGCTCGACTGGGGCGTCGCGCGCGCGCTGACCGAGGCGGCCGACCCCGGTCCGCCGAGCGGCGCGCGGCCGGCCGCCGCCGACCTCCGGCTCGACACCGGCGACACCCTGGTCGGCACGGTGCTCGGCACGCCGGCGTACATGGCGCCCGAGCAGCTCGCCGGCGAGCGCGCCGGCCCGGCCGCCGACATCTACGCGCTCGGCTGCATGCTCTACGAGATCGTCGCGGGCGTCCCGCTGCACACCCAGCGCAGCGTCGGCGAGGCGCTGACCCAGCGGCCGGCCCGGCCGTCGGCGCAGCGGCCCGACGCACCACCCGAGCTCGACGCGATCTGCGAGCGCGCGACCACCGTCGAGGTCGATGCCCGGCTCGGCTCGGCGCGCGCGCTGGGCGACGCCGTGCAGGCCTACCTCGACGGCGATCGCGACGTCGCGGCGCGCGTCGATCTCGCCCGCCGCCACATCGCCGAGGCCCGCGCCGCGCTCGCCGCCGGCGACGACGAGGCGCACCGCGCGACCGCGATGCGGGCCGCCGGCCGGGCGCTCGCGCTCGATCCCACCGCGGCCGAGGCCGCCGATCTGGTGACCCACCTGATGCTGCGGCCGCCCACGGCGGTGCCCGCCGAGGTCGATCGCGAGATCGCCGCGATCGACAACGAGTCGGCGCATCACCAGGGCCGGCTCGCGGCGCTGTCGATGCTCGGCTATCTCGGCTTCGTGCCGCTCCTGCTGTGGACCGGCGTGCGCGATCCGGTGTTCGTCGTCGCGTTCTCGCTGCTCGCCGCGGGCAGCTGCCTGCACCTGTTCGCGCTGACCCGGCGCGCCGGCATCGCGCGCCGCGGCATCTATGTCAACGCCTGCATCAACGCCGTGCTGATCGGCCTGATCGCGCACATGGTCAGCCCGTTCATCATCGCGCCGACCCTGGCGACCACCACGCTGATGGCCTACGCCGCCCACCCGCGGTTCGGACGCATGACCGTGATGGCGGCGATCCTCGGCGCCGCGGTCGCCGTGCCCTGGGCGCTCGAGCTGGCCGGCGCGCTGCCCGCGACCTACCACTTCAACGCGGCCGGCGAGCTGGTGCTGGCCTCGACCGTCGTGCGGTTCTCGGCGGTGCCGGTCCAGGTCGCGTTCGCGGCCCTGCTGGTGGTCCTGCTCGGCGTGGTCGGCCTGCTGTCGCGCGGGCTGGCCAAGCGCCAGCGCGAGGCGACCCGCACGCTGGAGCTCCACGCCTGGCACCTGCGCCAGGTCGTGCCGAGCGCGCCGCGATAGCCGCCTCGCGCGTTACCATCCCCGGAATGACGCCGAAGCATCCGCCAGGCCCGCTGACCGACAGCCAGGACGCCGAGACGGGGGCGGTGACGCGTACGCCCGGCCAGACCGCTGGCTTCACCGGCGGCGGCGACACGCTCGACGAGCATGCCCGGCCGATCGCGCTCGACGGCTACACGGTCGGCGACGTGATCGGCCGCGGCGGGATGGGCGAGGTGCTGCTCGCCCACGACGAGGTGATCGGCCGCGAGGTCGCGATCAAGCGCATGCGGCGGTCGGAGCCAAACGCCGACGCCGAGACCCGGTTCCTGCGCGAGGCCAAGATCCAGGCGCGGCTGCAGCATCCGGCGATCGTGCCGGTCCACGAGCTCGGCCGCGACGCCGACGGCCGGCCGTACTTCACGATGAAGCGGCTCGCCGGGGTGACCCTGTACCAGCTGCTCGGTGAGCCGCGCCAGCGCCTGCTGCGCGCGTTCGCCGACGTCTGCCTGGCGATCGAGTTCGCCCACGAGCACGGCGTGATCCACCGCGACGTCAAGCCGACCAACATCATGCTGGGCGACTTCGGCGAGGTCTACGTGCTCGACTGGGGCGTGGCGCGCGTGCTCGACGAGGACGGCTCGGGGCACCCGTCGGTGCGCGACATCATCACCGTGGAAGGCGAGACCCAGACCGGCGCGGTGATGGGCACACCGGGGTACATGGCGCCCGAGCAGGCGCTGGGCTACGGGATGTCGCCGGCGATCGACGTCTACGCGCTCGGCTGCGTGCTGTTCGAGATCCTGACCGGCGAGCCGCTCCACCCGCGCGGCGCCAGCGGCGCGGCCAGCGCGATCGCGCACCCGACGACGGCGCCGTCGGAGCGCCGCCCCGATCTCGCGATCCCGCCCGAGCTCGATGCAGCGTGCGTCGCGGCGCTTGCCGAGGAGCCGGCGCGGCGGCCGACCGCGCGCGAGCTCGCCGAGCGGGTCCAGGACTACCTCGACGGCGATCGCGACCTGGAGCGCCGGCGCGAGCTCGCCGCCGCGGCGGTCGCGCGGGCGCGCGAGGCGCTGGCGTCGGGCGATCCGGCGCGCCGCGGCGACGCGGTCGAGGCCGCCGGCCGGGCGCTCGCGCTCGACCCCGAGTCCGCCGAGGCCGCCGACCTGGTGACCGCGCTGATCGTCGAGCCGCCGCGCGTGCTGCCGCCGGGGCTGGTCGCCAGCCTGGCCGACGCCGATCTCGCCGCCCACCGGACGCGGTCGCGGAACCAGGTGCGGGCGTTCGCGGCGGTGCTGCCGTTCGCCGCCGTCGTGCCGTTCCTCCGCGTCGAGAGCTGGCCGCTCGTGATCGGGTTCTTCGCGGCGATGGCCGGGATGGCGGGGATCTCGGAGCTGTCGTACCGGCGCGGCGCGTCGGTCGCGCCGGTCGCGCTCGCGGCGACGTTTTTGACCGCGCTGCTGGTGTCGCGGATCGCCGGGCCGTTCGTGCTGACCCCGGTGGTGATCGAGGGCATCGCGCTCGGGCTGATCGCGACCGCGCCGCTGATCGGCCGGGCGTGGATCGTGATCGGGTGGCTGGCGCTCGCGCTGGGCGCGCCGATCGCGCTCGAGGCGGCCGGCGTGTTCGCGCGGACCTGGTGGTTCGACGGCGACACGCTGCAGATCCACTCGGCGGTGGTCCACGGCAGCGACGCGGCGCGCGAGGTCGCGCTGATCGCCGCCAACCTCCTGTTCATCGCGATGGCGGTGCTGTTCTCTCGCGCGACCCACCGCGATCGCCGCGACGCCGAGCGCCGGCTCCACATCCAGGCCTGGCACCTGCGGCACCTGCTGCCGGATCGCGCGCGCGCCGTGCCGGCGTGACCGGCCGCCGGCCTCAGTCCGGGGGCAGCGGATCGTCCTTCTCGCGGAACAGCCGCATCCGGACCCGCTCGTTCTGGCGCGCCTTGTAGGCCTCGTGGCTCGACGCACCGGACTCGTTGCGCAGCGAGGTCACCTTGTCGGCGATCTGGAACTCGGTGAGCACGAACACGACGTGGGTGTTGTCCGGCGGCGTCTCGGCGCGCGACAGCAGGCGATCGACCCGGAGCGGCAGATCGGCGACGAAGTTGACGATCCGGTACTCGGGGCCGGAGAACTCGTTGTACGGGTTCTCGGTCGGCCCCTGCGGCGCCTCCTGCCGGTCCTGCAGCGCGTGGTGGAGATCGACCAGCTGATTGACCGATTCGCCGGGCACCACGTAGTTGAACGGGATCAGCTGGCGGGTCAGCGTGCCGATCATCGGCACCAGGTCGTCGGGGGTCGGCACGATCAGCCGGAACCGCAGCTTGTCGTAGATGTTGGCGGCGATCGTCGAGCGCTTGGCGAGCAGCTTGGTGATCTGCGAGTCCCTGGGCTTGCGGCTCCATTCCCACTCGGCGAGCGGCGCCCCGGCGGCGCGCAGCTGCTCGACCACCTGCATGACCTTGAGCTCGATCTCGCGGAAGATGATCTCGTCCGACACCGACAGCGTGAGCAGCGCGCCGCGGCCGTTGATGTGGTGGATGATGTGCATCACCTTGAGCACGACGCACGCCCACTTCTGGTGCGGGCCGTGGCTCGACGCGACCAGGAACAGGTCGCGCGCCGGCAGGTCGGCGGCGACCTCGTCGGGGATCGCCATCGCGAACGCCCGCGACAGGTACTCGACCGCGTCGCTGCGCATGTCCTCCAGCCGCGCCATCTCCTCGTCGTTGTCGGGATCGAACTCGTTGAGCCGCAGGAACCGATCGACCTCGGCGTGGTCGGCGTAGTTCAGCCGGTGCCAGTCGATCACCGAGTCGCCGCGCAACAGCAGGCGCACGGCGTCGACATCGGCGAGCGTCAGGTCCGCGGTCGAGGTGAACCGCGCCACCCGTGGCAGGACGGTGCTAACCACCCTGCGAGTCTATGCTCGCTTACGGGGCTTGGACAGCCGCAACGTGGCGGTGAACAGGCCGAGCACGCCGAGGCCTGCGATCACGTTTCCAATGACAGCGATCATGTACGTCCCTTGCTAGCAACAACGCGGTGGGTCGTCCGCGTGTTCCGCCGCAATTCTCGCCGTCGCTGGCACGCGAGTCCAACAAACGGCCTGCGGCGAGCGGCCGCGCCCACTCCCGGCGGGGCCACATGCGATCTCGGCCCGGCCGTGGGGGGTGGCTGATCGAGTAGCCATCGGACGTCGATCGAGAGGGGACGGATTCCCGTCGGCTGGCGGCTGGCCCGGCAAAGCCGTGCGGATCATTCACGACCGGCGACCGCGCGTCGCGTCGCGCGGGTTATCTTAACGCCCGGTCCTGATACATTTCAGGTCGATCCAGCCACCTCCGCCGTAGCGTGGTCTTCGTGAACAAGCTTGAAGCCCCTCCGCCGATCGCCCGGGGTCCCGGCCCGCGCTGGTTCCGGTTCGGGCTCGTCGGGCTCGCGCTGGTCTACTACGGTGCGCTGGTTCACCACCCGCAGGACACCAGGTGGGTCCGCCCCGCGGCGTTCTTCACCGACGCGACCTGCCTGTTTCCCCGCTCGGACGCGGTCGCCCTGGAGTACCGGCTCGAGGTCTGGGTCTGCGACAAGGAGTGGGCGCTGATCGACCCCCAGCCGTACTTCCCGATCCGCCCCGACGACAAGGAGTCGCGGTTCCAGCGGCTGGCGTACTTCTATAGCCGGACCCGGCCGGCGATGCAGGCGCTCGACGCCTACGTGTCGGCCGGGCACGCCGCCGGCGCCGACGACGGCGTCACCGGGAAGATCGGCGGGATCCGGCTGATCAAGGTCGAGCGCCCGCTGCCCAGCCCCGGCGATCCGGTCGCGCGCTACCACTTCGATCCGCGCGCGCCGATCCCGGCCGAGCAGCGCCACGACCTCTACTACACCCCCGAGTCGCAGAGGAAGCGGCGATGCAGCGGTTCCTGACGTTCGTCGAGCGCCACGTGCTCGCGCCGCAGCCGATCGCGCGGCTCGTCGTCGTCCGGATCGCCGCGTCGCTCGCGATCGTCGGCTTCATGTCGTCGCGGATCGTCCACGCCGACGACTGGCTGTCGGTCGCCGGGTTCCGGCTGCCCGAGATCTCGGACTACCGCCAGCCGCTCGCCCTGCCGGGACTGCCGGTGTGGGCGGCGTGGTCGCTGGGGGCGCTGCTCGCGATCTCGGGGCTGGCGACCGCCGCGGGCGCGTTCACCCGGTGGTCGAGCGGCGTGTTCGCCGCGCTGCTGGTCTACGTCGCGCTCGCCGACCGGCTCGAGGCGTTCACCGTGTCCAAGCTCGCGCCGATGGTCGCGATCGCGCTGTGCGTGACGCCGAGCGGCGCGCGCGCCTCGGTCGACGCCTGGCGGCTGCGGCGGCGCGATCCGGCCGCGGTGCTGCCCGATCGGGTGTCCGGCGGGTGCGTCCTGTTCTTCCAGATCCTGCTGCCGGTGTTCTACTTCTCGTCGGGCCGGTGCAAGGCCCACGGGGACTGGAAGTCCGACCACTTCGTGCTGTGGACCCACCTCCACGACTCGTACCAGACCGCGGTGAGCTGGTTCATCGCCAACCACCTCCCCGTCGACATGTGGCGCGTGCTGCAGAGCGCCGTGCTGGTGTTCGAGTACGCCGCGCCGGTGTGGTTCGCCCTGCCGTGGACCCGGCCGTTCGCCCTGGTGTTCGGCCTCGGCATGCACCTGATGATCGGCCTGATGTTCGGCCCGGTGATCTGGTTCTCCCTGCTCATGATGACGCTGCTCGTCGCGAGCTACGCACCGGCGCGCTGGCTGGAGCGCGCGCTGCGGCTGCGCCCCCCGCCGCGGCCGGCGTGACGCGATCGCTTGAGCTGACGGCGGACGGCGGCGACGCTCACGCCTCGATCCCCAGCCGCGACGTTCGCTTCGGCCTCATCGAGCGTGCGGTATAGCTCCAGCCTTGCTTGCAGCCGCTCGTACACGGCAAGGCTCATCAGCACCATGTCACCCTCGCCGTTCCGGGTGATGAAGATGGGCTCGCCGGAGTCGTGGCAGAGCCGAAACAGCTCCTTCGCGCGGTTGCGTAGGTCGGAGATCGGCCTGATGACCAGCATCGCGGGTAAGTCTATCAGGGTGGCGACGTCTCACCAGACAGCGCTTCAGAGCATGGTGGATGTCGGGCCGGCCTCGGCTACGCTTGGAGAATGGCGGATCCGAGCATCGGTCTGGCCGATGCCCCTGCGACGTTCTCGTGCGGCACCTGTGGCGCGGGCCTTCAGTTCGCGGGCGTGCGCAGCGAGACCTGTCCGTACTGCGCGAGCCCCAACGTCGTCGAGCGCCCGCCGGATGCCGGCCGGCCGCGGCCCGAGCTCGTCGTCGCGTTCACCGGCGACGCCGGCCTCGCGCGGCACCAGCTCGAGCGCTGGCTGGGCAGCCGCACCTGGTTCGCCGACGCGCGGATCAAGCGCGCCCGGGTCGAGGATCTGCGCGGCGTCTACGTGCCGGCGTACCTGTACTCGGCGGTCGCGCACACCGACTACACCGCGTCGATCGCCGAGCAGTACACCGAGGTCGAGACCCGCGAGACCACCGACGACGAGGGCCACAAGAAGACCGAGATCCGCACGGTGACCCGCACCGAGTACCGCCCGCTGGCCGGCCACCACGTCGGCTACGTGACCGACGTCCTGGTCAGCGCCTCGGCCGGGCTGACCGACGCCGAGCTCGCCGCGGTCGAGCCCTACGACTACCTCCACCTGCGCCGCTACGCGCCGGCGTTGATCTCCGGCTGGATCGCCGAGGAGTTCGCGCGCGATCCCGACGACTGCCGGCGGGCGAGCCGCGAGGCAGCGGTCGACGACGTCGGCCTGCGGCTGCGCCGGTTCCTGCCGGGCGACGGCCACAGCGATCTGGTCTGGCGGACCGCCGTGACCTGGGAGTCGCTCGCGGCGGTCCTCGTGCCGGTCTGGGTGCTCGCGGTGCGCTATCGCGACGATCGCCGCCCGCTGCGCGTCGTGATCAACGGCCAGACCGGCGCGATCGCCGGCAAGGTGCCGCTCGCGTGGTGGAAGATCGCGCTGGCGGTCGCCGTCGTCGCCGGCATCGCCGCTGCGATCGCCTGGCTGTGGCACGGGGGGACGCCGTGACCGCCGCGGCCTGCACGCGGTGCCAGACCGCGCTGGAGGACGGCGACCTGCGCTGTGCGATCTGCGCGCTGCCGGTCCCCGCGCCCGACGCCGCCGCGCGCCCCGGCGACGGCGCGCCCCGCGCCCAGATCCTGCGCTGCCGCGAGTGCGGCGCCGCGATCGCATTCTCGCCCGAGGCCCGGGCGCCGCGCTGCGGGTTCTGCGGCGCGACCATGGCGATCGAGCAGCCGGTCGATCCGGTCGAGGCCGCGCGGCTTCGGGTGCCGTTCACGGTCGACCGCGCCGGCGCCGAGGCCGCGCTGCGCGGCTGGCTCGGCTCGCGCGGCTGGTTCGCCCCGCGCGCGCTGGCCGGCGACGCGGTGCTCGAGTCGCTGACCCCGCTGTCGTGGGCGGCCTGGCTGGTCAACGCCGAGGCCCGCGTCGCCTGGACCGCGGACTCCGACGCCGGGGCGCAGCGCTCGGCGTGGGCGCCGCACGCCGGCGAGGCCTCGCTGTCGTTCCGCGACATCGTCGTGCCCGCGTCGCGCGGCCTGCGCGAGGTCGAGGCACGCCTGCTGATCCCGTACTACGAGCTCGGCCGCACGGTCCGGATCGACCGCGACGCCGAGGGCGAGCCGGAGGCGACCGCGGGGGCGATGTCGGAGGCGATGATCGAGGCGATGCCCGGGGCGACGCCGGAGGCGATGCCCGAAGCGATGATCGAGCGGTTCGATGCCCAGCGCTCGGCGGCGCGCCGCCATGTCCAGGAGCGCATCGAGGCGCTGGCCCGGGTCCGCATCGAGCCCCGGATCCCCGGCCGGCGCTACCGCAACGTCCGCGTCGCGTGCCTGCTGGAGCGCCAGACCACCGAGCGGATCGCGCTGCCTGCGTGGATCCTCGCCTATCGCTACCGCGGCCACCCCTACCGCGCGATCGTCCACGGCCAGCGCGCCGAGATCGTGTTCGGCCGCGCGCCGGTCGACTGGAGCAAGGTCGGCTGGCTCGTCGCCGTCCTCGCCACCGTCGCTGCCGCCGCCATCGCGCTCTGGCTCGCCCTCCGGTAGCGCCGCCGCCATCGACGACGAACCCCGGCGTACATCTACACACCACCGCGTGCGGCGCCGCCCTGGGAGTGGAGGTTCCAGGGTCCTCGACGAGGCACCGCATCTGCCGCCTTCGGTGTGCACTCAAAGTGCAAGCCGGGATGTGCGGACCGCCCCGATCCGACATGATTCTCGACGTATCCGGTACCCGCTGCGGACCGCGCACGGGTCGCGCATTGGCACGGATCCTGGAACAGGGGCGGGCGACTCGCGGCTGGATCGCAGGGCAACCGACCCTCGGGAGCGGTCCGCAGTCCACGAGTGCCTCACTGCCAAAGGAGATCGTGATGACGACGCAGCGATCCATCATGACGTCGACAACGAGGTACCGCACTGGCCTGGCGCTCGCCGCCGTTGCGCTCGCCGGCACCGGCCTGCTCGGCTGCGCCGAGGCCGCCGAGGAGGCCGGGCCCTCGGGTGACATCACCCATCCGGAGGACGACGTCCCCGGCTCGCAGGTCCGCCTCCACGAGGGCACCGATGCGCCCGTGGTCGAGGCCGCGGTGGTCCAGACCCCGGGCATGGACGTCAGCTCGCACCAGGGCGCGGTCAACTGGTCCACTGCCTTCGCCAACGGCGCCAGGTTCGCCTACGTCAAGGCGACCGAGGGCACGACCTACCAGAATCCCGACTTCGCGCAGCAGTACAATGGCTCGTTCAATGTCGGCATGATCCGCGGCGCCTACCACTTCGCGCTGCCCGATCGCTCGAGCGGCGCCACCCAGGGCAACTTCTTCGTCAGCCACGGCGGCGGCTGGTCCGACGACGGCAAGACCCTGCCGCCGGCGATCGACCTCGAGTACAACCCGTACGGCGCGGACTGCTACGGCCTGTCGCAGAGCGCGATGGTCGCCTGGATCCACGACATCGCGAACACGGTCAAGTCGCGGACCGGCCGCGATGCGGTGTTCTACACCAGCACGAGCTGGTGGACGCTGTGCACCGGCAACAACGGCGGATTCAGCGCCAATCCGCTGTGGATTCCGCGCTACGCGTCCAGCGTCGGCACCCTGCCGGCCGGCTGGAGCTTCCAGACCATCTGGCAGAATGCCGACTCCGGCGTGTTCCCCGGCGATCAGAACAAGTTCAACGGCGCCCTCGACCGCGTCCAGGCGTTCGCCCACTGATCGCGACGGCCAGCGCGTTCGCGCCGAAACGTCGAGAGCCGGCGAAGGCCGGCTCTCGGTAACTGTGGGCGGACGACGAGGGACTTGGTCAGCGTGAGCGGGAGGAAGGCGCTCAGGTCCGACTTGTCTTGTTCGTCAGGAGTTCGCCCGGATCGACGGCCTCCACCCGCCACTGGAAGCTGGTCATACCGACCAGCGCAAACGCCACTGGTCCCTGTTCGATGCGCGCGGTCACCAGAGCGTTCGACGGCAGGTTGTCAAGTCGAACTCCACGCTCGGCGGAGCCGCCGGGCCCGATCGTGCCAAATGAAAGACTCTGAGGGGTGATGACTGGAATGCTCATGATTCACGCTTCCTCCCACTATCGCGTCGCGCCTTCGAGGAAGCGCATATGGCCCCTGCTTCTAGCGTGACTGAACGACGCTCAAGTTACCTTTGCTCGAAGGTTGTTCTGGATGTAGGGAAAGTAGGGGTCGGTACCATCCATGCTGTGCTCTGGGGTGCGAAGCGGGGCGTTCACAGTGGCGATGCCACCAAACCATTGATCGACGATCGCAGCCTGCGCTTCGAGGTTGAACGAGCTCCACGGCGAGCTGGGAGGACCGTACACATAGACGCTCTGCCCGAACGTGTTGTTGGCCTGGTTCACGATGCCCTCGCAGACCAAGGCGGGCACGAAGCTGCCGTATTCGATCTGCCAGGCGTGAGTCAGTTCGTGGATGAGCACTTCGCCCTTGGTCGGATAAGAAGACCGATTGATATATTCCGTCGGGTTGTCGTAGGCGTCGCTGCCGATATTCACGTAGATTTGTTTGTCAGCACCCGGACATGTGAACGCTCTTCCCCCGAGGCCGGAGAGATTGGTCAGCACGATCCGATCCGTTGGCAAGACGCCGTTGAACACTCGGTTTACGAATGCGATCTCGTCATGTCTCAATGGTCTTTGCTTAATCATGAGGTTCGTGACTTGGCCCACTGCGATGCCCGACAACCCCGCTAGCACAATGCCTCCGCCGCAAGCGAAGACCACCACCCCGGCGATCAGCCCCATCGTTCCTCCAAGTCCGAGATCGCCGAAGATCTGCCCGATCTCTGAACCGAGCCAGATGACAACCCCCAGCGTGAACGCCCCGGCGGTAACCACGATGTCGAGGACTGCCTTGGCCACGTCCTCGATGAACCCGATCACGCCTGTTGTCGAATAGTCCTTCGTGACGAACAGCGTTCCGGCCTTGACCTCTTCCCAGTAGCGCTGAATGAACGAGTTCGACCCTTCCTGGGACGCGTGATCGTCGCGGGCCCCAGTGGTCAGCGTTCCGCCGACGTGGCCGCTGTGCTGGCCGGCGAACGACAGCCCGTTGCTGGTCACGAAGATGGCCCGGACCGTGAAATCATAGCCGGGCAGCCCACTGTCTTCCATGTAGTACTGGATCGCGTAGGTTCCGTTGGACCGCAGTGTGAACGTTACCGATCCGCCCAGCGCCGTACCCGCCGGCGTCACTACCGGGGCGGTAGGCGGTGTGTAGGTCTCGGGCACGTCAAACGTTCCGTTCTGAGGCGTCCAAACGATCTGTCCACGTTGAAATGTGCTCTGGCGCCCGCCGGGCGCGGTGGTGCCGGGGACGATCCAATCGGCCTCGTCGGCGATCGGATATCCGAGATAACTTCTCTCGAATCCAAGAGCGCTCCATCGATCCAGGATCGCGCCGTGCACTGCATGGGCTCCGGTCGTGGGCGTCCAGTAAATCGCACCTCCCTGAAACCGGTTGGCCCGTCCGATGCCGTCCGGCGCACCCATTTCATCCGTAAGCGGCCACCCGAGGAAGCCCTGGGAACCCATTCCGCCAAGCTTCATGAAGCAGTTTCTGATGTCGCCATGAATTTCGTGTGCGCCGGTACCCGGGCTCCACCAGATATCACCCGAATCGAAGGTCTGAAGGCGACCCCCGACGATCGGCTGTTCATCCCCCAACGGGAGACCGAGTCGCGGTTGGCGCCCCGGGATCGGCAGATCACCAAATTCTCTGTAGTCCTGATAGATCGCCCCGTGGACGGCGAAAGCTTCCTTGCTGGGGCGCACGACGATCGCGCCGGTCTGAAAGCGTTGTACGTCGCTTCGATCGGCGGCCGCGAAAACGTCCTCAATGGGCAACCCCGTTGCTGCCCGGACATCGTCCCCGGCAGCAGTCACGGACTTCCATTTCGCAAGCACAAGGGAAGATAGAAAGAATGCGCCGGCGCCGGGTACATTGCAGATGGCGCCGCGGTCGAAGTCTTGAATGACGGCTTGGACTGCGGGGTCAAAGTGAGCGTTGGACAGCACGGACCCGACGGCGGCCTCGCCACCCAGTTGTCGCCACTTCTGGCCGATGGGGGTATTCTCATCGACTGCCAGATAATTGCCGCGCAGAGACACCGTGCGCGAGAAGGTCGCGCCCTGAACGTGCAGGGTGCCCGTGAACGGACCCGGCGGCAGGGCGTGCTCGGGAACTTGAGCGACAATCTCTACACTGAGCAACTGCCCTCGTTTCACTGGCAAGGGAACCACGCCATCGGATCGTCCAACCTCGGGCGCGCGCCATTCCGGCGGTGGAGCCTTGTGATGCGGGAATTCGTTGGGGTCGAACTCCACACGAATCCAATCGCCAACGTCGATGACGAGTATCTTAAAAAGGCCAATCCCGGCAGTGATGCTTGCGGTGACTATGTCGTCTGTGGCCATCGTGATGCCGAGAACGTAGAGTGATTTCGGTTGGTCGTGGGTCTGCGAATCGAAATCGCTCAGCTCGTGGTCTGCCTTCGGATTAGCTGGAATTCTCTTGGCCATCTGCTTCCCCTTGTCCTTGAGACGATACCGATACGAAGACATCGCTCCGCGGAGACGATACCGATGCGAAAGGCATCGCTCCGCGCCATCAACGCCCATCCTATGAAATTAGCTGATAGCACGGTGCCACAGCGGCGTCAAGTCGACTACACTAGTTTCTGGAGTCAAACTCTGATCTGAGAAGGTGCGCACCGACAGCACACTGAAAATTGACCGGTTATCTGGCAAAGCCGGAGACACGTCCGGCCGCGAGTCGCGCGGCACGCTGCGAACGCCAACGCGCATCTACCGGGCGCGCCGCGAGCGCCAAGCAGGCCCCAAGCAAGGCCAGTCACTGCGAGCGTTCATGTCCAACCCGGGAGCATGGCCCGTGCCGGATCTTCGGTCTCCCGAAGCTACCGGGACAATTGGACTACGGTCCGGTCCGCCGCGGTACTCGGCGCGGACCAGGGTGCATACCCTCTCCAGGCGACCGCGAGCGCAACTGGCCTCCCCACGCGACCGCGAGCGCGCCACCGGCCCTCTCGCCAGACGACCGCGAGCGCGCAGCTGGTCTCCCCCACGCGACCGCGAGCGCATCACCGGCGCCAGGCGACCGCGAGCACGAACGTCTAGGTCGGCCGGCGCGGCGTCGCGGCGATCGTGATCGCGCGAGGTGACACCGCTAGATTTCATTGCCACAGTCAGCGCGGCATCCGCTTCAGCGATCAGCTCCTCCAACCGAGTGCGCACGAGTTCGCGGCGCTTTCGTGAAAGCCGATGTCGATACTCGCAATGCATCGGATCCGCTGCGGCAATTCACCCTCTTACCCGTCAAGGATGACATTTTCATGCTCTTCCATCGGGGAAGCGGACAGTGCATGTCCCGATACGATGGGCAGAAGCTCCGCACCGCGCCCTGCAACACCACCGATGAAAATCAGTGGTTGCAGCTCTGTGTCCCCGGATCGCCCTGCATCCGGCCGGGGAAGTACATATGCTCGCACTGAACGTAGGAGTGCCCCGGATACCGACGTTCGTGACGGATCCTGTCGGTGGTGTGAAAACGATTCGTCTCACTGCCATGCCCCCCTCGCGTTCGTGATCTAACGGCGCGCCGCCCCGTTACAGTGGGTGCCCGCTGTTACAGCCGTTAGATCTCGCCATCGACTGCAGCGACACGTCGCCACGTATGAGCCAGGGCGGTTGGCCGGCCGTCCAGCTCGACCCGGCCGCGCGAGGTCGCAGCGGCCTCGGCCCGGGCGTCGAACTCGACCCGGCCGGCGGGATCGTAGCGGCCTCGGCCTGGGCGATCCGCGCGGGTGATGCCTGCCTTGGCTTCGTGCTCCCGCCGGAACGCGGCCACCCCCTGGTGATGCCTGCCTTGGCTTCGTGCTCCCGCCGGAACGCGGCCCCCCCGGTGATGCTGGCCTTAGCTTCGTGCTCCCGCCGGAACGCGGCTCCCCCGGTGATGCCTGCCTTGGCTTCGTGCTCCCCGCCGGAGCGCGGCCACTACCTCGGTGATGCTGGCCTTGGCTTCGTGCTCCCGCCGGGCGGCAACCTCGGCGAGCTGGTCGCGGTCCGTCGCCTTCCTCGCCGACCAGTACGCCGGCGAGCCCGATTGGCACAAGGGCTGAGGCGAGTCCCCACGACGGCTCAGGGGGCTCGCCTGGCCGCGCGGCGCTCGGCGAGGAACTGCGCCATGGCACGGGCGGGCTCATCGGTGGTCCATGCGTCTTCGAACGTGTCCACGCCCGCGCTGATCGCCCGGCTGATCGGCGCCTCCTCCCAGGCCTGGATCAGCGCCTTCTGCAGTTGCACGGCGCGCGGCTGAGCCGCCAGTAGCTTGTCCAGCAGGTGCTCCACCGCGGCGGACAGCAGGGCCGGCGGATGCGCTTCCTCGATCAGGCCCCAGGCCAGCGCCTCCGCGGCGCCGAAGGTCTCTCCGGTCATCAGTATCCGCCGCGTGCGCCCCCATCCGATCAGGGACGGAAGCAAGGCGGCCTCGACGACCGAGGGCAGACCCAGCTTGACTTCCGGCATGCCGAACTGCGCCGTGTCGGCCGCCAGGCGCAGGTCGCAGGCCGCGGCGATCTCCAGGCCGGCGCCGAGACACCAGCCGTTCACGGCAGCGATCACCGGCGCCGGGGTCTGGCGGATCGCGTGGCAACAGCCGTGCACCTTGAGGATGAAGGCCCGCGCCGCCTGGGTGCTGTCCAGGGCGGCCATCTCGTCGATGCTGGCGCCGCCGATGAAGGCCTTGTCGCCCGCGCCGGTGAGGACCACCGCGCGCAGCGCCAGGTCCGCGGCCAGGCCCCGGAACCGGTCGATGAACTGGTCCATCACCTCGGACGAGAGGCTGTTCAGCTTGGCCGTATTGTCGACGGTGACGTAGGCGATGCGGCCCCGATCCCGGGTTTCGTGGCGGACGTTCACGTGAGAGATCACGGTTCAGTTATCGGTTTGGAGCTCTCGAGTCTCGCCGCGATGTGCTGTGACAGCTCGAACGCGTTCATCCAGAGGCGCCCCGGCGCAGGGCCATCAGGATCTCGATCGTGTCGTCGGGCAGCGGGACAGGGCGTAGCACTCGCTCCAGCGTCTCGGGATCGAACTGCGACAGGAAGTAGTCACCCGCGGCGCACATCTCGGCGACGGCCGCAAGCCGCTCCTCGGGGCTGGCATCGCGCCAGGCCTCGACCTCGCGCCGGATGTGGTCGTCGCTGGCGAAGTGCTGCCGCTGCGCTTCGAGCATCGCGAGCATCTCCGGCGTGTACTCCACGCCCGCAGGGTACCATGCCCGGCGGATGACCCTGCGCGTCACGGGCGTCGCGGGCTGTCGCAGGCGAGCCGCTCGTGGCCGGGGCGACGAACCGATATGCTGCGCGCGCTCAGGGGGAACCATGCGCGCGCCATCTCGATTCACGATCCTGATCTGTAGCGTCATCACCGCCGGGCTCACGGCGAGCTCAGCGCAGGGGCAGCCGCGCGGCGCGGCGATCGCCGTCGATATCCCGTACGAGCAGTTCGTGCTGCCCAACGGGCTGCGCGTGCTGGTCCACACCGACCGCAAGGCGCCGATCGTGGCGGTCAACATCTGGTACCACGTCGGGTCCAAGAACGAGCCGCGCGGCCGCAGCGGGTTCGCCCACCTGTTCGAGCACCTGATGTTCCAGGGCTCGGAGAACTACAAGGGCGAGTTCTTCGAGCCGTTCGAGCTGGTCGGCGCGACCGACCAGAACGGCACGACCAACTCGGACCGCACCAACTACTTCGAGAACGTGCCGACCACGGCGCTCGACGTCGCGCTGTGGATGGAGTCCGACCGGATGGGGCACCTGCTCGGCGCGATCGATCAGCACCTGCTCGACGAGCAGCGCGGGGTGGTCCAGAACGAGAAGCGCCAGAACGAGAACCAGCCCTACGGGCGGGCGTTCACGATGATCTTGAAGGCGATCTATCCCGAGGATCACCCGTACCACCACTCGACGATCGGATCGATGAACGACCTCGACGCGGCCAAGCTGGACGACGTCAAGAACTGGTTCCGCAGCTGGTACGGCCCGAACAACGCGGTGCTGGTGCTGGCCGGCGACATCGACCTCGCGACCGCCAGGGACAAGGTGACGAAGTACTTCGGGGACATCGCACCGTCGGCGAACCTCGCCAAGCTGCCGCCCCGGCTCGCGCTGCGCACGGCGGCGAGCCGCGAGACCGCGACCGACAACGTGCCGCAGACCCGGATCTACAAGGTGTGGAACGGGCCGCAGTTCGGCAGCGCGGACAGCGATCGGTTGACGCTGCTGCTGGAGCTGCTCGGCGGCTCGAAGTCGTCGCGGCTCGACAGGCGGCTGACGTTCACCGAGAAGCTGGCCGACAGCGTCGGGGCGGGGATGCAGCTGCAGGAGATCGGCGGGGCGGTGATCGTCCAGGCCGACGTCAAGGCCGGCGTCGACGCCGCCAAGGTCGAGGCCGCGATCGACGAGGAGATCGCCCGGCTGATCGCCGAGGGGCCGACGGCCGCCGAGCTCGAGCAGGCGCGCGCGGTGCAGCTGGCGGGCTTCATCCGCCGGATCGAGCGGATCGGTGGGTTCGGCGGCAAGGCCGACGTGCTCGCACAGTGCCAGGTGTTCACCGGCAACCCGGCGTGCTACCGGACGCGACTGGCGAACCTCCAGGGCGCCACCACGGCGCAGCTCAAGGAGCTCGCCGGCAAGTACCTGGCGCGCGGCGCGTTCACGCTGCGGATCGATCCGGGCGAGCGCAAGCCGGTGGTCGAGGAGCCGGCGATCGCCAACCTGCCGCCGACCCAGGTCGCGCCGCCGGCCAGGGGGCTCAAACCGGTGCCGCAGACCGTCGACCGCTCGCTCGGCGTGCCGAAGACCGACAGCTTCCCGGCGCTGCGGTTCCCGGCGGTGACGCGCGCGACGCTGTCCAGCGGGCTCAAGGTCGTGCTCGCCGAGCGCCGCGGCCTGCCGCTGGTCCAGATGACGATGCAGTTCCGCGGCGCGGGGTTCGCGTCGGATCGCGGGGGCAAGCAGGGCACCACCGGGTTCACGCTGGCGATGCTCGACGAGGGCGCGGGCGAGCTCGACGCGCTGGCGTTCGCGGCCCGCAAGGAGTCGCTCGGCGCGGTGATCAACGCCAGCGGGACGCTCGACACCGCCAGCGTGGTGCTGTCCGCGGTCAAGCCCCGGCTCGACGACTCGCTGGCGCTGTACGCCGACGTGATCACGCGGCCGCGGCTCGACGACAAGGACATCGAGCGCGTGCGCGGCCGGTGGCTGGCGTCGATCAAGCAGGAGAAGGCGCGGCCGAACACGCTGGCGCGCCGGCTGGTCGGCCCCGCGCTGTTCGGGCCCGGCCACCCGTACGCGATCCCGCTGAGCGGCACCGGGACCGAGCCGGACATCGCCGCGCTCAAGCGCGACGACATGACGCGCTGGTTGACCCGGTGGATCCGCCCGGACAACGCGACGCTGTTCGTGGTCGGCGACACCAGCCTCGCCGAGCTGACGCCCAGGCTCGAGAAGGTGTTCGCGGCGTGGAAGGCGCCGGCGACGCCGCTGCCCGCCGTCGCGGTGCCGGCGGTCAAGCTGCCGGCCCGGCCGCGCGTGCTGCTGGTCGACCAGCCGGGCGCGCTGCAGGCCAACCTGATGGTCGCCGAGCCGGTGCCGTCGAGCACCGACCCCGGGAACATCGATCTCGAGATCGCCAACGCGGTGCTGGGCGGGACGTTCAGCTCGCGGATCAACATGAACCTGCGCGAGGACAAGCACTGGTCGTACGGCGCGTTCTCCAGCATCGGCGACGCGCTCGGCCAGCGGGTGTGGGCGACGTTCGCGCCGGTGCAGATCGACAAGACGGTCGAGTCGATCAAGGAGATGCGGCGCGAGGTGATCGACTACGTCACCGGCAAGGCGCCGGCCAGGCCCGAGGAGCTCGCCAAGCTGCAGGCGCAGCGGATCCGCGCGTTGCCCGGCTCGTACGAGACCGGCAATGCGGTGCTGCGGACGCTGAGCGACGACGCGCTGTACGGCCGGCCCGACGACTATCCCCAGCGGCGCGCCAGCCGGATCGGCGCGCTCACGCTCGACGACCTGAGCCACGCGATCACCACGGTCCAGCCCGGTGCGCTGATCTGGGTGATCGTCGGCGACCTCCAGAAGATCGAGAAGCCGGTGCGCGCGCTCGAGCTCGGCGATCTCAAGGTGGTCGACGCCGACGGCAAGGTGCTGCGCTGAACCGCGATCGCGCGGCACCTCGCGGGCTGTGCAGCGGGGCGTGACGCCGCGCGAAGCCGCTTCGCACGACGGCGCTGCGTCGGCGCAGTGCCTCGAGGCCGAGTTTCTCGGTGTGAGAAGCCTACACAACGCGTGTCCCCCACCACGTACGTAGCTTGCGCGGTCGTGGCGGGCCGTGGGGCAGGGTTACCCGCTCGGCGGGGCCATCCGACACGACCTCTACGTTGATTCACGCGCTTGGCCGCGAAGCAGCTTCGGGTCTGGAGCTTGCTTTGGTTGGCCACGAGGTACTTCCATGAAGCGCATCACACTGATCACACTGGGTCTCTCGATTGCCGCGTGCACGGCGTCCTCGCCGTTGTCGTCGTCGTCGACCCCCGCGACCGCGGCCGACTACGAGGACACCGCGCAGACGATCGCCTCGGCCACCGTGACCGGCGACAGCAGTGGTCTCAACTTCGGAGACGTCATCGTGTTCAGGGATGCCCTGGACATCGCGCGCGGCCGCCTCCCGCTCGGCTTCGTCCGCGACAGCGACAACCACTGCCACGGCAGCCACATGGGCGTGGGCCACGACTTCACGGTCGCCTGCAAGGACGCCGCGGGCGCGACCCAGACGGCATGCAACGCCGTGACGGACAGCGCGACGGTCACGGTCAAGCTGACCGGCAGCCTGCAGACCCCGAGCCTCTCGTTCTCGATCGATCGCGAAGCCAGCTTCACCCTCACCGGGCTGCAGAGCGCGACCGCGACGTTCAACGGCGACAGCAGCTTCTCGCTCGACGAGTCGCTGACCTCGGTGTTCCGCCAGGGCGTCACGTCGGCGTTGATGTTCGACGCCACCGCCGGCTACAAGGCGATCACGGTCACGACCGCGGATCGCACGATCACCGGCGGCTCGGCGAGCTTCGAGGTCAAGGCGCACCGGACGGTCACCGGGACCGGCGGCGGGTCGGGCTCGGGCATGGGCTCGAATCACGACGTCGATAAGTCGTTCGACGTGACGGCCATGCTGACGTTCAACGGCGACGGCACGGCGACGCTGGTGCTCGACGGCACGCAGACGTTCAAGATCGACCTGAAGACCGGCAAGATCACCAAGGTGATGTAGTCGCGTCGCCGCGCCCCGTCCGGGTCGGATCGCCCGCCCCGGGCGCAGGTTCGAGCACCGCCCAGTCCTCGACGGCGAGGCGGTAGCCGCCGTCGAGCGACGCGATCGCGTCACCGCCGAGCGCGTCGCGCAGCCGCTTGATGCTGACCACGAGCCGGCTGTGATGGCGAACCGCGTGGTAGCCGACGCCCCAGGCGCGCCGCGCGAGTTGGTCGGGCGATACCACCTGGCCGGGCTCGGTGAGCAGCGCGGACAGCACAGACCACAGGCCGGTGCGCCGCGCGAACGAGTGCACGGCGCCGCCGACGTGCACGGTGCGGTCGCGCGCGTCGATCCCGAAGCTCCCGGCGGCAAACCGCGCGGCGTCGGCCTGGCGCTGGGTCAGGGAGCGGACCGCGGCCGGCTCGCGCCAGCGGAACGGTCGCGGCGCCCGGAGCTCGAGGCGATCGAGCCAGCGATCGGCCCGAGGATCGGCGAGCGGGCCCGCGGCGGCGCCCGAGAGCCGCGCCGCTGCGGCGGCCAGGTCGGCCGCGATCCCCGCGGCCCGCGACGCGGCGGCAGCGGTCCAGTGCGCCGTCTGCCCGGGATCGCCCATGAGCTGGGCGAGCGCGACCGCGACCAGCGCCGCCACCGCATGCTCGCGCCGGTAGCCGCGCTCGGCGCACACCGCCTCGGCCTCGCCGAGCGCGCGCCCGGCGGCGGGAGCGTCCGCGCGGCGGACGGCGAGCTCGGCATCGAGCACCGCGAGCCGGGCCCGCAGGTAGCGCCAGCGCGACGTGCGCACCGGCGCGGCCTGCGCGGTCCAGCGCCGCGCCTGCTCGAGGTCGCCGGCCGCGAGCGCGCGCTCGAGCTGGGCGAGCGCGAGCTCGGCCTGTCCGAGGCCGGACCGGGGCTCGCCGGGGGCGATCCACGGCAGCACCTCGAGCAGGATCGCGAGCAGGAACGCCCGGACGATCGGGCCGGTGGCGGTCGTCCGGTCCGCCAGCGCTTGCCGGAGGTGAGCCTCCGCCGCGGGCGCATCGCCGAGCAGGAGCTCGACGGTGCCGAGGTGGGGCCACGCCGCCGGCTCGCTCGCGGCCTCGTCGCGCAACGCGTCCAGCACGGCGCGGCCCTGGCCGTGGCGCGCCGCGAGCTGGAGCCGCGCGAGCCGGAGCGGCAGCGGCAGCTCGATCCGCGCGTCGTGTAGCGCGCTGAGCGCCGCGAGCACCTGGGTCTCGGCGGCCGCGCCCATCGGGAAGAAGCCGTAATGCGGCTTCACGATCCCGTCGATCAGCGCGATCGCCGCGGCCCATTGCCGGGCGCCGATCGTGTGGCGCAGCCGCGCCAGGTCGTTGCCGCCGGCGCCGTAGAACCGGAGGCAGACCACGTGCTCGGCGACCCCCGGCGGCCGTGCCGAGCGAGCCACCGACGCGCGCACGAGGTCGTGGACGGTGAGCGTGCGCGACGCGGTCAGCTCGACGAGCAGCGCCTGGAGCAGCGCCGGCAGCGCGGCGATGTCATCGGGGGTCACCGCGGCGAGCCGGTCGACGTCGACCGGGCCGTCGAACGCGCAGATCTGCGCGAGCAGCGCCGCTTGCGCGGGCGCCAGCCCGGTCAGGCCGACGCCATCGCCGTCGTCCGTCCTGCCAGTCGCGAACGCGCGGCGCAGCGCGAACGGGCTGGCGCGCCTCGCCGGGTCGAGCGCATCGAACCGGATGACCGACGGACCGAACCGCTCCTCGAGGTCCGCCCACAGCGCGCGGGCGCTCTGGGTCGACAGCGGGCCGAGCCGGAGCACCGCGCCGTCGATGTCGGTGTCGGGCAGCGGGAGCTGCCGGCGCGACGCGACCGCGATCCACAGCGAGCTCGACGACGCACCGAGGTGCGCCAGCACGTCGAGCAGCATCGGATCGGAGATCCGATGGACGTCGTCGATGCACAGCACGGCCGGCGCTCGCTGCGACCGGGCGACGACCTGATCGAGCGCCGCGCGCAGCGAGCCGGCCGCCGCGCCGGGCTGCGCGCCGAGCAGGGACGCCAGCACGTCGCCGATGCCCTCGCCCTCCGCGGCGGCGTGATAGGCCACGGTGCCCGCCACCCGCTGCGCCTGGTCATGCGCCGCGGTGAGCAGCAACGAGGTCTTGCCGATCCCCGGCAGGCCGCAGATCGCGACCACGCGCCGGCGGGAGAACGCATCGGTGCACCATGCGAGCTCGGCGTCGCGGCCCATCAGCACCGGGGGACGTCGCGGTGGGAGGGCGGCGGCCTCGGGCATCTTGGTCGCACCCCACGATGCCTCTGCCCAGGTCCGGTGACCATCGGGAGCGCTCTCCGTTTCCATGCCCGTATGTACGCACGGCCGAGCGAGCCGTGTGCGCCGGTGGACGGCCACTCCCGACCACGCTGTCCAGGTCCGGTGAGCATTGGGAGCGCTCTCCGTTTCCGTGCGTGCACGTGCACTGCCGCCGGGCGCTCCCGGGCCGCGAGCCCGATCACGCACTCGAAGTAACCGGCTGTAATGCCTTGTAACGACTGGACTGAGCGACAAGCAGCCACAGCGAGGGGCTCGGCGGGCGTCCGACGGCGCGACCGCGCCCACACCTGGATGGAACCCGGCACCGTCCCGGTCACGGCGACCGCGCTGAGCGACGACCACGGTCGCGAGCTCGGCCGATCAACGACCGCAACATCCAGCTGATCGGCGACACCTGCGGCGACGGCTTGTGCAGCGGCGGCGAGACCTGCAGCAGCTGTCCCGACGACTGCGGCGCGCACCGCACCGTCTGCAGCTACACCTGCGGCTACGCGCTGCCGAACTTCGGCTGCGACAACGGCCGGACCCACGCCGACATCACCGCGCCGGGCATGACGACCGCGATCGCGACCTGCCACGTCGTCCAGCCGCCCGACCGTCCCGACTCCTGCTACGTGATCGATGCCAGCGGCGCGGCGGCGGCCGATGAGAGCGATTGCACGGCGGCATCGGCGTCGTGGCGGTCCGGCAACAGCTGCTGCAACTTCTTCGGGACCCTGAGCTGCCCGAACTGGCCGAACCCGATCGAGGATCGAGCGCCCATGTCGGGTGCGCGTCAGCGCCCGCCGCGGTGGCGATGGCGCGAACGTAAGGCGCGTCACACGCAAAGCCGACCGTGAATTACTACTCTCGATTGGCAGTCTGCACCGGCCGCCCTCAGATAACTGACGCGACTCGATACCAGTGTGAGCTAAAAACTGCGGTGGAGATCGCCGGCAGATCGAGGAACCAACCGGTTCCACATTACAGTCGCGTCGAGCAGGCACCGACGCTGATATCGAGCACCCGACCGGAACATCGAGGTGATGCGCGGCACGGCGGCGCGACGTGCTGCAAAACCGCGGCTGGGGGTGATGGGCTCGGCAGAGTTGAAAGCATTTTTCAATAGAGGACGATTATGGATTGACTCAGATCAGAGTCACGCCTAGTGTCGCTTTACCCGCTGTGCCCTCGCGCGACGCCTGGACCCAGTGAGTGACGAGCATGGTCCTCCGCAGCGGTCTGCGGATCGGGCTATCGGCCGTTGACGCGACGGCGCCCGCCGTTGATGGGGCTCGTCTGACCGGCCATGGACGCGATGCGTCATGCCAATCACCGTAGGGAGATATGCAATGCGGAAGATTCGATCTCGACACTGGTTCCACGTCGCCGTGTGTGGCGGTCTGCTGGCCGGCTGTGCACCCGGTCAAGGCGATCTCGATGGTGTGGAGCTGGGACAGACCTCCGCCGCGGTCACCGCGATCGGCGATCCGCTGCCGGGTACCGACGCTGCCGGGTTCGCCGAGGCCAAGGCCGCGTTCGTCACGGTCGAGCAGCTGACCGACGGCCTGGGGCCGATCTTCAACGAGCGCGCATGCGGCAACTGTCACACCCAGGGCGCGATCGGCGGCGCCGGCACGCAGATCGAGCGCCGGTTCGGCACGACCTTCTTCTTCTTCGGCGCAGAGCTGTTCGATACGCTCGCCAACGACGGCAACGGACCGTTCCCCGCCCGCGGCGGATCACTGCGCCAGCTGATGACGGTCGGCAGCTTCACCGGCCTCAACGGTCAGTCCTGCACGGCGCCGCTCGAGCACGAGCCGCCCGAGGCGACGATCCACAACGTCGGCCGCCTGACCACGCCGCTGTTCGGCCTCGGTCTGGTCGACGCCATGCCCGACTCGTTCTTCGACAGCCTCGCTTCCGCGCAGCCGTCGAGCATCCGCGGCATCGCCAACCGGGTGACCGTGCTGCTGCCGAACCCGACCGATGCGTCGCAGAGCCTGCACGGCACGCGCGTCGGGCGGTTCGGCTGGAAGGCCGGCGTCGCCACGCTGACCCAGTTCGCGGCCGACGCCTACGTCAACGAGATGGGCATCACCACCCAGCACTGCATCAAGGGCACGTCGGTCACCGACTTCTCGACCGAGTCGCAGCCCAACGGCGTCGCGCAGCCGGCCGGGTGTGACGACCTCGCGCCGCCGCAGCCGGCCGGCAACGGCGTCCCGGCCGGGACCGACGACGCGGTCGGCAGCTGCGCCGGCGGCAAGACCGAGATCCAGGACGACGTCGGCGAGTTCACCGAGTTCATGACCCGCCTGGCGCCACCGCCGCGCGGCACGATCACCTCCGCGGTCACCGCCGGCCAGACCGTGTTCCAGAACGCCGGCTGCGCCGGTTGCCACGTGCTGACCACGTTCAAGACGCCGGCGACCACCGGCAACGGCGTCCCGGGCAACTTCTCGTTCCAGCCGTTCTCGGACTTCCTGGTCCACGACATGGACGGGCTCGGCGACCGGATCGGCAACTGGGGCGACCCGGTCGCTGTGACCCACAGGATGCGCACGGCGCCGCTGTGGGGCCTGCGGTTCCGCACGCTGTTCCTGCACGACGGCCGCACCAACAGCCTGACCACGGCGATCACGCAGCACGCCGGCCAGGGCGCGGCCGCCGCCAGCGCGTTCAACGCCCTGAGCGCGACGAACAAGAGCAACCTGCTCGCGTTCCTGCAGTCGCTGTAGCGGCCTGGCAAGCCGGCCGCCGGGGGCTACCTCAGATCGGCCTCAGATCGGCCTCAGATCGGCCTCAGATCGGATAGATGATCGAGTTCGGGATCAGCTCGCTGTCGTAGATCGCGAGCCGGACCGCGAACCGCAGCCCGGCCGGCGTGCGGACGATCTCGTCGAGGTAGCGGCCGACGTTGAACACGATCGTCGGCTCGGACAGCTTGGTGCGGAACACCGCGTAGGCGGTCTCGGTGTGGATCCGGCCGGCCTCGCGCCGGCGGACCAGCGGCGGCCCGACGACGTGGCGCTGATAGTACGGATCGTGGAACAGGGTCTCGCGGATGCCGTAGGCGCGATCCTGGAGCATGCCCTTGCTCTCGAACGCCAGCGTGGCGAGCGGCAGGCCGCGATCGTGGTTCTCGCGCGGCTGCAGCCGGTAGCGGCAATCGGCGATGAACAGCTCGGCCCACGCGTCCCAGTCGCCGGCGTCGACCGCGGCGGCGTAGGCGGCCTGGAGCTCGAGCAGCTCGACGTAGTCGGGGTCGATCACGCCATGACCTTCTGCCAACCGAAGTTACCACGAGACACATCTGCGAATCCGCGTGGTTGC
>DATAPF010000437.1:0-24785 GCA_036265355.1 Kofleriaceae bacterium
GGATCGCAGACCTCACTGTCAGTGGTGTTCCGGGCCATCCCCGAGCTCGATCCCGCCTATGTCGCGCTGATTGCCCTGCTCCGGGTGCTCGACGACGGCATGTCGACGCGCCTCCACTACACGCTCGCCGACCAGAAGGGCCTGGCCTACTCGATCCACGCCGCGATCGAGCCGCTCGCCGACACCGCGCTGTTCGAGATCACCGGCGCGACCGCCAACGCGAAGGTCCCCGGCCTGGTCCGCGAGCTGCTCGGCCTGCTCGACGGTCTGCGCCGCGGCAACGTCACCGACGACGAGCTCGCCAAGGCCCGCGTCCGCTACCGCTACGAGACCCTGGCCTCGATCGACGACGCCGCGGCGATGGCGGGCTGGTTCGGCGGCACCGCGCTGTACTACCCGCCGGCCCAGCTGTCCGAGCGGCTCGCCGCGATGGACCGGATCGGCATCGACGACGTGGTCCAGATCGCCGACACCGTCCTGACGCCGCAGCACCTGGTGATCGCCGCGGTCGGCACGCTGTCGCGCGCCCGGCTCGGCGAGCTCCGCCAGGCGATCACCGACTGGCGGTGACCGGGCTCGACCTGCCGGTTCGCGGCCCGCGCACCGTCGCGGGTGCCGGCCCGGTTTACCGTACAATCACCGCATGATTCTCGTTACCGGGGCGACCGGGGTGGTCGGGCAGTTCGTGGTCGAGGAGCTGCTGCGACGGGGCCACCCGGTGCGTGCGCTGTGTCGCAGCGAGGAGGCGGCGCGGCGGCTCGACCCGCGCGCCGAGCGCGCGACGGGCGACCTGCGCGACCTCGCGACGCTGAGCGACGCGCTGCGCGGCGCGACCGCGATCGTCCACGCCGCGTGCACGTTCACCGAGCGCGACCGCGACGTCGACGCGATGGCGGCGCTGCTCGCCGGCTGGCCGCGCGGGCCGTTCGTGTTCCTCAGCAGCCTCGACGTCTACGGGTTCGCCGGCGCGGAGGTGATCACCGAGGACACACCGCTGACCGAGTCGTCCACCGACTACGCGCGCGGCAAGGTGATCTGCGAGCGGCTGCTCGCCGACGCCGCGCGCCGCGCCGGGCGCAGCGATTGCGTCGCGCTGCGCGCGCCGTACATCTGGGGGCCGCATCCGACCGCGTACAAGCGGCTGGTGCCGAAGCGCATGCTCGACGGCGCGCCGATCGTCCTGCCCGGCGCAGAGCCCGCGGAGTGGAACGAGTACCGCGACGCCTGGGTCGACGCGCGCGATCTCGCGGGGATCGTCGCCGAGGCACTCGCGCGCCCTCCCGGGGAGCCGCTCAACGTGGCGACCGGCCACTTCGTCTGGCACGACCTGTACGCCGCGCTGATCCGGCTGACCGGCAGCCCGGCCGAGATCATCCACCGGCCGCTCGACGAGATCCGCGACGCGGAGCTGCCGCGCAAGCAGCTCTACGCCCAGCGCTCGCGGTTCAGCGAGCAGCGCCTGGCGAGCCGCCTCGGCGACGTTCCGCGCCGCCCGCTCGACGTCACGCTGCGCGACACGGTCGGCGCGCGCGGCTGATCCGCTATGCGCTCGCGCCCGGGCCCCGGCCGCGCCGCCGGCGCTTGCCGTTGCCGGCGCTCGGCAGATCGCGGCGGCCGTGGCTGTGGGGCTGGTGCGGCGGCGTCCCGCGTGCCGGCTTTGACGGCGGGCCGGCCGGTGCCCGCGCCGACGCGGTGAACGGCACGCTCGACTCGTAGGGGTGGCCCTCGACGACCGGGATGTCCTGGCGGGTCAGCTTCTCGATGTTGTGCCAGTCGGAGCGCTCCGCGGCCTCGCAGAACGACAGCGCCATGCCGGCCGCGCCGGCGCGCGCGGTGCGGCCGATCCGGTGGACGTAGGTCTCGGGGACCTCGGGGACGTCGAAGTTGACGACGTGGGTGACATCGTCGATGTCGATCCCGCGCGCCGCGATGTCGGTCGCGACCAGCACCCGGGTCTTGCCCGCCTTGAAGCCGGCCAGGGCGCGCTCGCGCGCGTTCTGGGACTTGTTGCCGTGGATCGCCTCGGCGCCGACCCCGGCCTTGACCAGGTGCTCGGCGATCCGGTTGGCGCCGTGCTTGGTCCGCGAGAACACCAGCACGCGCCGCATCGCGGAGTCGCGCAGGACGTCGACCAGCAGCGCGCGCTTGTCGGCCTTCTCGACGAAGTAGACCTCCTGATCGACGCGCTCGACGGTGGTCGCCGGCGGCGCGACCGCGACGGTCTCGGGCCGGGTCAGCAGCTGGTCGGCGAGCTCCTGGGCCTCGCGCGGCATGGTCGCCGAGAAGAACAGGGTCTGGCGGCGCACCGGCAGGAGGCGGATCACCTTGCGGACGTCGTGGATGAAGCCCATGTCGAGCATGCGATCGGCCTCGTCGAGCACGAACACCTCGAGCGCCTTGAGCGCGACCAGGCCCTGGCCGGCGAGATCGAGCAGCCGGCCCGGGGTCGCGACCAGGATGTCCATGCCGGCGCGCAGCGCCTGCTTCTGGGCTTCCATCCCGACGCCGCCGAAGATCACGAAGCTGGTCAGCGCCAGGTGCTTGCCGTAGGTCGCGAAGCTGTCCTGGATCTGGGCGGCGAGCTCGCGGGTCGGGGTCAGGACGAGGCAGCGGATCGGCCGCGTCCGGCCGGTGGGGACGACGTGCGACAGGCGCTGCAGGATCGGCAGCGCGAATGCCGCGGTCTTGCCGGTGCCGGTCTGCGCCAGGCCGAGCAGGTCGCGGCCGGCCAGCACGTGGGGGATCGCGCGCACCTGAATCGGCGTCGGCTCGACATACCCTTCGCCGGCCACCGCGCGCTGGAGCGCAGGAAGCAGCCCGAGCTGAGAAAACGACATCGCGGCGACATAGCACGTCTGGCCGCCCCGCACGCCCCGCCGGGTGCCGGTTCATGCCGGCTGCACGCCGTTCACTTGAGCTGTGCGTCGACCGCGGAGTTGACCTTGGCGTCGAACCCGCCCTCGCCGCCCTTGGCGTTCGCCTGCAGGTAGTCGGTGCGCTGCCGCGCGAGCTTGGCCATCTCGGCCTCGGCGTCGCGGCGCAGCTGGGCGCGGCGCTGGATCTCGGCCTGGAGCTGCTCGGGGGACAGCTCTCGCAGCTCGGCCGGCAGCGCGGCCCGGGCGATCTTGCCGGCGTGCATCTTGCCCGCGATGACGCCGCCGACCAGGTCGTTGCCGGCCCGCGCGACCGCGCCATCGCCGGTCGCGTAGTACGCGGCGCGGTCGGCCTGGGCCGGCGCGGGCGCGGCGGCGTTGGCCGCGACGTTGCGCTCGTGCACCGCGCGCTCGCCGTCGTCGCCGACGATCACCGCGGTGCTGTCGACCCGGGCCGACAGCTCGGCGAGCCGCTCGTCATACGGCGTGGCGACCTGCTGCACGCCGCCGTCCTGCTCGATGCTCGAGAACTGGCCGTGGCCGAGCGCGGCGATCTGCTGCCAGGCCTGCGCGGTGTCGCTGTCGAGGCCGCACCGGATCGTGTTGAGGAGGATGCCGCGGTCGCCGGCCTCGCGCGCCAGCACGTCGAACCTCGGCACGTCGCCGCGGTCCGCCGGCGGAGCATCGCCGACCAGGAACACCAGCTTCTTCGCGTCGTCGCGCCACTGCATCCGGTGCAGGGTGTCGTACAGCGCCGCCGCGACGTCCTCGGGCGTGTCCCCGCCGCCGTCGGCCTGGTAGCCGGCCAGCTCGGCGAACACCGCGTCGAGGTCGCCGGTCAGCGCGAAGTCGCGGGTCACGTAGTCGTCGCCGATGTCGCGGTAGGCGACCAGGCCGATCCGCAGCGCGGCGTCGGGCTCGGTCTGCCGGATGTGGGTCGCGATCGACCACACCGTGCGCTTGGCGCCCTCGATCAGGCCCCCCATCGAGCCGGTGGTGTCGACCGCGAACACCACGTCGACCGCATGGCGCGCCGGGGCCGGCTGCGGCTGCGGCTGTGGCGGCGGCGGCGCGAGATGGGGGCCCGGCGCTCGCCACGGCTGGAGCAGCGCGGCGAGCGTGATGGTCGCGGCAGCCGCGGTGGTGACGCCATAGGTGACGATCGCTTGGCGGGTGGGCATGGAGCTGGAAACGCACGATCGCGCGCCCCGGTCTGCCCGCCGTGCCGCGGCCCCGGCTACCGCGGCGGCCCCGGCGGCCCGCCACCCATCCCCGCGTCCGGCCTCGGGGTTTGCGCGGCGACCGACATCGTCGCGGTGCGCCGGACGTCGATCGGCCGGCAGGCGCGCGCCCCGCACAGCCAGAACCGGAGGCGCAGCCGCACCACGTGGTCGCCCGCGCCATCGCCGCGCACCGGCACGACGAACCGCGGCGCGTCGGCGTCGGGGTCCACCGCGTCGGCGCGGCCGAGCCGGCGCTTCTTGACGAACACTCCGGCGTCCGGCGCGAGATCGAGGATCACCGCCGCGTCCTTCGAGATGGTCAGGCCGCGATCGACGGCGATCGCGATCGACAGCGGCGCGGTCGCGCCGAGCGCGACGTCGATCCGCTCGGCGACCCGGACGTCCCAGCCCGGATCGCCCTGGGCGGCGGCGGTCGCACCGAGCGCCACGGCGAGGACCGCCGGTGCCAGCCGGCCGAGCCATCGCGCGGCGGTCGCTCCCCCCGTCACAGGATCTGGGTCGCGAGCTCGGCCAGCGGCGAGCGCTCGCCCTTGGTGAGGATGACGTGACCGGCGATCGCCTCCTGCTTGAACCGCTCGGCGACCGTGGTGAGCCCGTTGTTCGAGGCGTCGAGGTAGGGGTGATCGATCTGGTACGGATCGCCGGTCAGGATGATCTTGGTGCCCTCGCCGGCGCGCGTGATGATGGTCTTGACCTCGTGCGGGGTCAGGTTCTGGGCCTCGTCGACGATCATGTAGACGTTGGGCAGCGACCGGCCGCGGATGTAGGTCAGCGGCTCGATCTCGACGAAGCCGAGGTCGACCAGCTCGGCATAGCTCCGGCCGTCCTTCTTGTCGGCCTTGTTGAGCCCGAGCAGGAGCTCGAGGTTGTCGTAGATCGGCTGCATCCAGGGGTTGAGCTTGTCCTCGATGTCGCCGGGCAGGTAGCCGATGTCGCGGCCGAGCGGGAAGATCGGCCGGCTGACCAGCAGCTTGGAGAACACCTGCTCGTCGGTGACCTTCTGCAGGCCGGCCGCGATCGCGAGCAGGGTCTTGCCGGTGCCGGCCTTGCCGACCAGGGTGATCAGCTTGATGTCGTCGTTGAGCAGCAGGTCGAGCCCGAAGTGCTGCTCCTTGTTGCGCGGCTTGATGCCCCACACGCCCTCGCGCAGCTTCTTGACCGGCACGGCCTTGCCGTGCGCCTTGTCCCAGCGGGCCAGCGCCGACTTGCCGCCGTCGTCCTTGAGGGTCAGGAACTCGTTGGCATGCAGCCCGGGCGCCTCGACCACGACCGCGCCGTCGGCGTAGAACCGGTCGACCGTGCCGGCCGGCACGGCGAGCTCGCGGTGGCCGGGGTAGAGCTCGTCGATCGAGATCCGCTCGGGCTCGAAGTCGACGGCGTGCAGCCCGAGCGCGTCACCGCGGATCCGCATGTTGACGTCCTTGGTGACCAGGATCGTCGGGACCTTCGGATCGGCGTCGCGGACCTCGAGCGCGATCTCCAGGATGCGCTGGTCCATCGACCGCGAGTCGTAGCTCGGGTTCCTGACCGGGTTCTTCGACAGCGCGACCCGGACGGTGCCCCCGGTCTCGATCGGCTGGGCGTGCGACAGCCCACCGTCGTGGCGGTACTGGTCGAGCAGCCGGGCGACCTGGCGGGCGTTGCGGCCGAGCTCGGACTGGTCCTTCTTGAACGTGTCGATCTCCTCGATCACGTAGATCGGGATGATCACGTTGTTGTCGGCGAAGGCGTAGAACGCGCGGGCGTCGTGCAACAGGACGTTGGTGTCCAGGACGTAGTTCTTGACCGCCACAGCTGGACATTCCCCGCAGCCGACGGCGGTGTCAAACCGCCCGGGCTAGAACCGGCCGGCAATGCCGAGCCCGAGCTGGCGGTCGGTCGCCACCGGGGTGAGCTGGAGCGCCTCACGCGGCGCCGCGAGGAACACGGCGGCGGCCGCGGCGCCGAGCACGGCCCCGGCGATCGCGAACCCCGTGGCGCGATCGGCCCGCGTGCCGGCGCGATCGACGCGGGCCTTGCACAGCCGGTAGCCGGTGTCGTCCGCGGTGCTCCCCGGCAGGCACTCGTGGGACAGCGCGGCGCGGTAGTCGCTGCGGGCCTCGAGGCCGATGACCAGCGACGCGCCCAGGCCGACCCCCCCGGCCGCGCCGAGCCCGCCGGCGAGGTAGACGAACGAGCGGCGCCGCCGCGGCGGGCCGGGCTCCTGGGGAGCCGCCAGCACCGGCACGTCGACCGTCACGGTGGCGCCGGCGACCGCGTGCAGCACGGTCCGGAACGCCGGTCGGCCGGGGACGGTGGCGACGACCTCGAGCTCGCGCGGCTCGACGAGGTCGCGGATCACGGGCGCCGGCGTCACGGCGTGCTCGCCGATCCGGACCGCCAGCCCGCGCGCGGTGGGGTCGCGCAGCGTGACGATCACCCGGGCGAGCCGGGCCGCGAGTGCGTCCGCGCGTGCCCGCGCGAGCCGGGCGCGGCTCTGCACGTTGGGCGAGCTGCGCGCGACCAGGTCGAACAGCTCCCACGCCCGGTAGAGCTGGCCCTGGCGCTCGAGGCAGTCGGCGAGGTTGACCGCGGTGCCGAGCGCAGGATCGAGCTCGTAGCTCTTGCCGAACTCGACGCAGGCCTCGGTGTACCGCCCGAGCTTGACCAGATCGCGGCCGCGCTGGAACGCCGCGCTGGCCGCGGTCGCGTCGTCCGGGTCGCTCGGCTGTGCGGCGGCGATCCCCGCCGCGGCCAGCACCGTCGCGATCACCAGGATGCGCATCGCCGGAAGCATCAATCACCGTCGGTGACGCGTCAAGCGCGAGCCGGCGGAACGCCGTCGCCCGGCCGGGCCGCGCTGCCCCGCAGGCGCCCAGGGCCAGGGCGTTCCGCCGCGCGCCCTGCACCTGACAGCTCTGTGCGCAGCTACCACACCGTCTGACAGGCCCACCTCACGGCCGATTCGCCGCGGCGCCGCCGCGCGAGCAGCGCTGCGCCGTGTCCGCCGGCGCGGTAACCGGGTACGCTCGGGGCCATGCGGTCGGTGTGGCTCCTCGCGCTCGCGGCCTCCGGCTGCCGCACGCTGCTCGGGATCGAGGAGCCCGCGCGCGGCGATGCCGGCCCCGACGGCTTCCCGGCGTGCGCGACCTGGCACCCCGAGGGCTTCGACCCCTGCGCGCTGACGATCGCCGCCACCAGCCTGAGCCTCGATGGCCCGGCGTACGTCTACGACAGCGGGGTCGGCGCGCTGTACGACGCCTCCCACCGCACCGTCCTGCAGTCCGGACAGACCGCGCAGGTCGATGGTGCGCCGGTCGCCGTGCTGTCGGTCGGCCGGCTGACCGTGGCGCCGGCCGCCCAGCTCACCGTCACGGGGACGCGGCCGCTGCTGATCGTATCGTGGTCCACGATCACCGTCGACGGCATGATCGACGCCGGCAGCCGCCGCATGACCCAGCCCATGGTGGTCGGCCCCGGCGCCAACCAGGGTTGCGGGGCCGACGCCGGCCAGGACGGCGCCGATGCGACCATGACCGGCGGGTCCGGCGGCGGCGGCGGCGGCGCGTTTCACGGCGCCGGCGGTCCCGGCGGGCGCGGCGGCGGCGCCAGTGCCGTGCCGGGCGGTACGGGAGGCCTGGCCGGCGCACCGCTGGCGATGCGCGGCGGATGTCCGGGCGGCTCGAGCGGCACCGCGGGCATGATCGCCACGCCTCCCGCGATCCAGGGCTCACGGGCGCTCGGCGGTGCCGGCGGCGGCGCGCTCCGGCTGGTGGCATTCGACTCGATCGACGTGCGCGGCACGATCAGCGCGAACGGCGCTGGCGGGGCCGGGGCGCCGACCAACTCGGCGTGCGGCGGCGGCGGCGGCGGGTCCGGCGGCTACCTCGGGTTCGAGGCGCCGATCGTCGCGCTCGCCGGCACGATCACCGCGAACGGCGGCGGCGGCGGCGGCGGCGCGGGCGCGAACGGCACGGGCAACGACGGCAGCGATGGGACCGCCGGCACGGCACCGGCCCCCGGCGGTGCGATCGCGGCCAGCGGCTGCGGCCAGGCCGGCGGCGCGGGCGCGGCCGCGGCGAGCCTCGACGGGTCCGCGGCGAGCAACACCGACACCTGCAGCGGGGGCGGCGGCGGCGGGGGGGGGGCCAGCGGCTTCATCGTGATCACCAGCCCGGGGTACACTGGCGGCGCCGCCACGCCGTCGCCCGCCGCCCAGGTCCGCGGAGGTGCGGATTGAATGCGCCGCAGTCCGGCTTGACCCGACGATGACGTAGCCAGTCCATCCATTCAGTGCTGGCACGACATCGGGTCGGCCTCGCAGGTCTCGTCCCGGATGTCGACTCCGAATTGCTTGCAGTTGGTGGCCAGCTTCGGGCGGCGCGCCGCGGGGACCTGGGCGAACAGCCGGCGCGCCGCCGCCGCGTCGCCGACGTGACACGCCGCAAGGAAGCACAGCGGCACGCGCTCGGCGGCGATCGCACCCTTGCCGCACTGGGCGACCACCAGGTCGTAGTGGTCGTCGTCGTACAGCCGCGACAGCTCGTCGGCGGAACGATCGCGGGCCTCGGGGTGCAGCGGAGATCCCGGCGAACCGTGAGGCAGCCGCAGCGCGGCCTTGGGCGCGACCCCCGCAGCTCCGTTCCCACCGCGGGTTGGCGAGCCGGACTCCGTGCCCGGCGTGCTCGTTCCAGCCGCCGGGCCAGCCGCCGGGCCAGCCGCCGGGCCAGCCGCCGGGGCCACGGCGCTCGTCCCGTCGAGGCCCGGGTGTCCCGTCTCGGCCCCACCCGGCTCCGGTTCGATCGACTCGACGATGGGCCTCGGGGGCGGCCAGGACGCCGCGAGCCTGGGACCCTCGCCCGAGCTGGAGGCGCTCGCCGCGCTCGTCACGGTCCCGGACCCCGATCGCATCACCAGCACCACGGCGACCGATCCGGCCAGGGCGGCGCCGGCGATCACCGCCACCAGCGGCCAGCCGATCCGGCGCGGCTCCGTCCGTCCCGGTGGGACCAGCGCGTGCGGGCTCGCCGCCGCGAATGGCTCCGAAGGGGTCACCTGTGGATCGGCCGGCACCGGCGTGACGAACGACGCCGCCGGGGCGGGCGCGACGAACGACGCCGAGGCGGCAGGTGGCGGACCCTCGGGCGGCGCCGGCAGCGCGACGCCCGACGAGGTGACCCGGGTTGCGCGCGGCGATTCCGGGACCGTCGGCGGCGCCGGGTCGAACCGCGGCGCGAGCAGAGCGCTGGCACCGGCCCCGCCGGCGCTCCCGGTGGAGCGCGGAGCGAGGCCCCCCGCGAGATCGACGAGCGGAGCCACGAGCGGGAGGGTGGAGCCGGCAGCACGGCCCGCCGCGGGCTCGATGCCAGGGTGGGTCGGCGGCGGTGCGGCGAGCGGGAAGCCTCGCTTGCCCGGCTTGCCGAGGTGGGTCGTCGGCGTGGGGCGCGGCGGCGGCAGCGCCTCCAGCGACTCGGTGGCCTGGCGCGGCTCGCTGAGGTCGATCACGGCTGCCAGCTGGTGATCGACCCGGCCGGCGGGCGGGATCGCGAGCTCCTGCGGGATCGGCTCGCCGGTCACCGTGACCCCCTCGCCGGGCCGCTGCAGGCGCTCGAGCTCCAGCCAGGGCTCGCAGCGCGGGCCGAACAGCTCGCGCACCAGCCGGCCGAGCGAGGACGCCGACAGCACCGAGCCGGTCGCGGCCGCGATCGCCTCGACCGCATCGACCACCTCGTCGGCGGTCTGACAGCGCTCCTGGGGGTCCTTGGCGAGCAGCCGCACCACCAGCGCGTCGAGCTCCGCCGGGATGTCATCGCGGCGCGACGACGGCCGCGGCGGCGGCTCGCTGACGATCGCATTCATGTTCTCGAAGTCGCTCGCTCGCCGGTACAGCCGCTCGGCGGTCAGCATCTCCCACAAGCAGATGCCGAGCGAGAACAGATCGCTGCGGCGGTCGACTCGCTTGCCGCGGCACTGCTCCGGCGACAGATAGCTGATCTTGCCCTTCACCGTGCCCGACTTGGTCTCGTGGCCGCGGTCCGACGCCTTGGCGACGCCGAAGTCGACCAGCTTGACGCTGCCCTCGTAGCTCACCATCAGGTTCGACGGCGACACGTCGCGGTGCACGATGCCGAGCGCCCGGCCGTCGAGGCCAACCCGGCCGTGCGCGTGGTGCAGGCCCGCCGCCGCTCCCGCCGCGATGGTCAGCACGCAGCTGATCGGCAGCTTGCGCTGGAGCTCCACCGCGCTGTGCAGCAGCGCACGCACGTTCCCGCCGTGCACGTACTCCATGGTGAAGAAGTACGACTCGCCGAGCTTTCCGATGTCGTAGACCTGCGCGATGTTCGGATGCTGGAGCTGCGCGGCGAGCCGGGCCTCGTCGAGGAACATCTGGACGAACTGCACATCGCTGGCCCGGTCGCGCAGGATGCGCTTGAGCACGCAGTAGCGCTCGACACCGGCGACGCCCTCGCCGCGGGCCAGGAAGATGTCTGCCATTCCGCCGCTCGCGAGCTTCGCGAGGATCTGGTAGCTGTTCGCGGTCGATCCGACCTCTGCGGCAGCCCTCGACACGCCTCATTATTGTTCGAACTTTTGCCGCGCGGGTTGCCAAACCATGGTCAAACTACCCCAACGGAGCGCTCGGGCCCGGTGAGACTGGTTGCAAGCCCCCGCAGTCCCCGGCGAATCGGCGACATATCAGGGAGAGCTTGCGGTCTCGGCCGAGGTCCTTCGCACCGAGCGTCGCCGCGCATGGAGCAGGGAGGGTCGCCGGTGCCCGCGGCGACGCTCACCAGCTGGATCGTTGGCGTGCGCCGGCGCGCGCCACCCAGGGGCGCCGGCGCACGAGCGGCAGCTCAGGGCGTGACGTCCTCGTGGAACGAGCTGGTCTCGTGATCGACGAAGTTCCCATCGTCGTCGAGCGCGTCGTTCTCCGTGCTGATGTCTCGCGAGTAGGCCTTGGTGAAATCGATCTTCCACGCGGCCATGAAGCCGGGGATGTCGGTGTCGAACAGCGGACGAGCCAGCGAGGTGTCCGAGAAGTAGCTCGCCGAGATGTGCATCTCGTAGATCGCGGTCTTCGCCCCGTCCGTCGACGTCCCCGAGGTCTCGATGGTCATGTCGTCGAGCGCAGGCAGCGAGGGCAGCGCAACGCTCAACCGGTTGGCGTCGAATCCCCAGCCTGGCACCACGGTCAACGTGGCCAGCCGACCCGGCATCGTGAGCTGCGTCAGGCCCTTGGTGACGTCGTCGCCCATCTTGAACGGCATCGAGACCGTGCGCGTGGTGCTGATGCTGGTGCCCTCGATCTGGGGGTTCGTTCCGATGAACGTGACGTTCTGCGTGTCGTCCTTGGTGAGCGCCGAATCGGGCAGGGCGAACAGGGTGATCAGCTGATCCTTGTTCGCCTTCGGGTCGAGGTTGAAGTCCGAGATGAACAGCGTGGCCGTGGTGGAGTTGTTCTTGGTCAGGACGTCGACCTGGCCGGTCACGATCTCGGTGTTCTTCTTCGCGTCCTTGGGGTCCGGAATCGGCGGCGGGTTGGACAGCGAGGGGGTGATCTGGACCAGCGACGCTCCGGTCGAGGCGTTCGCCGCAGCGCCGGCGTCCGTGGCCCCCATGACCTTGAAGCCGCGCGTGATCAGCGCCTTCTTCGCGGTGGTGTCGCTCGCGACGAAGTCATAGGTCCCGTCGAGTGCATGCAGCGTGAACGCCGTGCTCGCGGTCGTCGCCTTCTCGTCTGCGTCGACGTGGACGAAGCCTGGCCCGCTCGCCGTTCCGGTGATCGCCGACAGCGCCGGCGGCGGCTGACAGGGCGTGTTCAGGGTGGGCTCCGTCACCGTGTCCGTCAGGTCGTCGTCGACGGTGCGGAGCGTCTGCCAGGTCAGCACGGTGTTCGCGTCCAGGTTACAGACCACCGCGACCGAGTACGACCCCAGGACCGTGAACATGGCGTCCATCGCCGGAGTCACCATCTTCCACGCGATCGGCTTGAGCTGAGCGTCCGTGAAGCCATCGCGGTACGCGATCAGCAGCGGGGTGATCCCGGACTTGACGTGAATGGTCGTCGGACTGGGCGGCGTGACTACGGGCGGTGCCGGAATGCTGTCACTGCAGCCAATTACGGCAGGCGACAGCAAAGCGCAAACCAAGGAATAAGAGGGCCTCATGGGGGCGCCATCACAGCAAAACGAGCGCCAACTTACAAGCTCCGACCCTTGTCAAATGCGGTCCTGTGACGCAGCAAACTAGCTCACGTTGCTGTTCTGTCTCGAAAGCTACATTACTCCGATTTCAGCCACAGAACGGTACGTGCACAAGACCCTCTGATGCGTTCAGCGTGACATTGAGGATACGGTGTGACAACCGCGTCGTAGTCGAGCGTGGCACTGCGGATACAGTGTCGCGTCGATGAAGCAGAGTCAGGTCGTTGTGCCCGAGATCGGCGAATGTTGGCTAGGTGCTGGTTTCGTGGGGCAGATCTCCGAGGAAGGTTCGCACGGCAACACACGCTGGTCGCTCGACATTGCCGCGGGATACCATTGACAGCTCTTCGCGAAGCCCCTGGACTCGTTGCGATGTGCCCCGCGGAACGGGGGAGCATCGGGCGCTGCGTTCGCTGCGGGGCCACATTTCCGGTCGCTACGAAAAGTCTGCAAGCCACATGCCCGGGGCGATGTGCCCCACTGGCGATGCGGCATCCAGGCCCACTAGCGGTAGGTACCGAGGTCCACGAAGGCCTGGTCCGTCATGATGACGTACGGCCGATCCTCGAAGCCAAGGTTGCCTCGGCCATCGAACGTCTGCACCTGCAGCAGGCCCATCCCGTAGCCCATCGGCCCCTGGGAGAAGTAGTTGATCGACAGCCGGTAAGGTCCGGCAGACGGCGTGCCCGGGATCGCGAAGCACTCGGGGCCGTAGCCGGTCGTGATGTCGGCGTAGAGCTCACCCCCCGACCTCAGCCGGCGGTGGCCATACCACGCATGGCCGCCCCGCGCGTCCCGGATATGGAAGTCGACGTCGTTGCCGTCGGTCTCCCAGTACAGCAGGAAGCGGGTCGACGGCCGGGTCGGCAGCGCGATGCCGCGCCGATCGAGCTGCGCGATCACCTCGGCGCGCCGGGCCGGGACGTGCGCGAGGTACGCCGCGCCGATCATCCCGACGTCCTCGGCGAGCACGCGCTCCGCGCCGGCGAACCGGTTCGCGGGGTAGCTGCGATCGATCCCGTCGAGGATCGCGGTGAACGCCGCGGCGTACTGGCCGTCGCGGACCAGCGCGTACGCCAGCAGGCGGTGGCCGGTCAGGTGATCGGGCCGCTGCTCGACGGCGCGCCGGTAGGTGTCGATGATCAGCGCGCGCTGGGCCTTGCCGACCCGCTCGAGCCGCTCGCCGGCGAACCGGCGGAAGTCGGCGCGCGCCGGGTACAGGTCGATGATCGAGCCGTAGACCCGGGCCGCGGTGTCGAGATCGTGGCGGACCTCCAGCGCGTCGCCGAGCCCGATCAGCGCGAGCACGTCGCCGGGCTCCTTGTCGTGCCAGACGCGGGCGGCGGCGAGCGCGCGGTCCACGCTGCCGGCCGCGAGCATGCGCTCGATGTCCGCCAGCGGACCGCGCAGGGCGGGCAGCTGCCGGTGCTCCGCCAGGCCATCGTCGTTGGCGCCACTGCCGTCGGCGGCGGCGGCGCCGCGGGCGATGGCGACGCCTCCGGCGCCGCGTTCGGCCTGCGGGGTCGCGGCCACGTGGGCCCGGGACGCCCGCGGCGGGGGCGGAGGAGGCGGCGGCGCCATCGCAGGCGGCGCCGGACGCGCGGTCGCCTCGCGCGGGCGGTCCGCGCGCGCCTCGCTGTCCCGCGTCGCGCCGGGTAGGGACCCCGAGCTGGAGGCGCTGCCCGCGCCCGCGCCACCCGCAGAGGCCCCCCGGCGCGGGTCCGCAGGCGCCGGACGCGCCGGCTCGGCGCGGAGCGCCAGCCTGGGGGAGTCCGCGTAGGCTCCCTCGGCGCCGCTGTCCTCCGACGCGGGACCCGCGGGCGGGCTCGCCGGGGCGGGCTGCGGCGCCGGCGCGGTTGCGGCCTGCAGCTGCGCGCGCTCCTTGGCGAGGTCGGCGACCTCACCGCGCTGCCGGACCGCGTCGGCCGGCGCCTCGGTGACCGCCTCCGGCCTGTCGGCCATCACCTCCTCCTGGAGGACGTCGAGCTGCTTCTCCGCCTTCTGGACTCCCGCCAGCTTGCGGGGGGGCAGCGGCTTTGCCTCGGCGGGCGGCGCCGGCACCGCGATCTGGACCGGCGGCGCCGCGCGGTGGAGCAGCTCGATGCCGGCCGGGCCGATCGCGAGGATGTCGGCGAGCGCGGTCCGGTCGATGCCGTAGCGCGCGTAGTCGGCATCGGACTCCAGCACGAGCATCGAGGTCTGGCTCGACACCACCCGGGCCGCGATCGAGCGCTGGAGGATCTCGCCGCGCAGCCGGTCGGCGGCCGCGCCGGTCTGCGCCGCGAGCTGGCGGTCGAGCTCGGCGATCTCGGCCGCGGCGACCGCGCGCCCCAGCAGCACCGGCGTCACGCCGACCGGCGCCATCACCGCGCGCACCCCGCCGATCGTCAGCGCCAGCTGCTGGGCCTGCGGATCGCGGCGGGCGAACACCGTGACCTCGTCGCCCGCCTGCGCCGCGTCGATCGCGGTCGGGAACGCCCAGCGCGCACCGTCGACGGTGACCGGGATCTCGGTGCGCACGGTGAGCCCGATCCGGCGCGCCACCTCGGCCGCGCCGCGATCGAGATCCAGCACGGCGCCCGGGTGGGCGAGCCCGGCGCGGGCGATCGCCGCGGCGGCCGCGCCGTCGCGGATCCCGCCGGTCAGCGCGACGTCGATCCGGTCGACCCCGCGGGCGGCGAGCCCCCGGGCGAGCTCGGGCAGCGCCTCGATCGCAGGTCCCGCGGTGATCACCCCGTCGGTGACCACCACGATTCGCGCCCCCGGCCGCGCCGCCGGCCGCTCCCCGGGCGCATGGTCGGCGAGCCAGCGCAGTGCCTGGCCGAGATCGGACGCGCCGAGCGCGCCGCGCGCGGCCAGCGCCGCCTCGATGTTGCCGATCCGGTCGGCGCGGCCATCGTACAGCGGTGCGGTCCCCTGGTCGAATGCGACCACCTGCACCGGCAATGCGCCCCCGAAGTCGCGGGCGAGCTCGTCGACCAGCTGGTGGATCGCGCGGGCCTGCGCCGCGAACCCGAGCGCGCGCGACGCGCTGGTATCGACCAGTAGCGTCACCGAGGCCGGTGGCGCCGCCGCATCCGGCAGCTCGACCCGGACCCGGGCCGCTGCGAGCTCGCCGGCCGCGATCGCCGCCGGCGCGCCGACCGACGTGGCGTCGACCACCGCGTCGCGATCCGGCGTCCAGTCGCGCTCGCTCAGCGTCTGCTCGACGATCCCGCCGGTCTTGCCCCGGACCTGGACCCGGACGTCGATCCGCTGGCTCCGCGCCAGACCGCGCAGCGGCAGCGTGTAGTGGCCGGGGTCGACCTCCTGGGAGTAGCTCACCACCAGGTGCTTGTCGGCATGGCCCGCGATCGGAAACACCCGGGCCGTGAACTGGTTGCCCTCGGCCTTCTCGAGCAGCGCCGGGTCCTGCCGGCGGTGCAAGAAGTCCTCGTACACCTGCCGCGCCCGCTGCTTCTCGACGACCTCGGCCTCGAGGAACCGGCCGTCGCTCTCCATCGCGAACCGCGACACCGCGGCGCGCTCCGGCAGCGTGATCGCGAACGTGCCCTCGCGCGTCCGCGCCTCGGGGTTGTGGAAGTAGAGGTGGAGCTCGGTGAACGCGAGCGGGCCCTCGACCACCGCGCGGGCATCGACCCGGGTCAGCTGCAGGCCGCTGCCGTCGGAAGCGGTCAGCGACCACGGCGGCGCCAGGTCACCGGGCGGCCCCGGTGGCGCGTGCGACGCCACGAACAGCGTGGTGACCTGGGTGACCGCCCCGGCCCCCGCGGCCCGCGGCGCGACCGGCGCAGGTCGCGGCGGCGGTCCACCCGGCTGGCCGGGGTCGGCGTGCGTGCCGGTGCAGGCAAAAGCGAGGAGAGCGGAGACCAAGCGGGCGGGCGAGCGCATCGAACCGTTCAACGCGCGACGCGCCGCTGCGGTCTCCCCCGGGCGTGGTCCTCGGGCGGGCGTCCGCGCGCGGTCGGATCGCGGCGCGGATCAGGGGCTTGCCGCGTTCCGCCGCTGCCGGCGGTCGCGGCGCGCCGCCCACACGCTGGCCCCCGCCGCGACGCCGACCACCAGCGCGATCACCGCGACCGACACGATCGGCGTGATGTGGACCCACGGCGCGGCCAGCATCTTGGCACCCGCGAACGCGAGCACCGCCGACAGCCCGTACTTCAGGTAGCGCAGCTGGCCGAGCGCGTCGAGCAGCACCGAGTACAGCGCGCGCAGCCCGAGCACCGCGAACACGTTCGAGCTGTAGATCACGAACGGCTCGTCGGACACCGCGAACGCCGCCGGGATCGAGTCGAGCGCGAACATCACGTCGGTCAGCTCGATCGCCAGCAGCGCGACCAGCAGCGGCGTCGCCAGCCAGCGCCCGTCGCGCTGCACGATGAAGTGATGGCCGGCGCGCTCGCGGGTCCACGGCAGGTAGCGCTCGAGCCAGGTCAGCAGCCGGCTCGGCCCGCCGTCGCCGCCGCGCAGCAGCCTCAGCGCGGTGACCACCAGGATCGCGCCGAACACGTACGTGACCTCGTGCCAGCGCTGCAGGATCGCCGCGCCGAGCGCGATGAACACGCCGCGGGTCACCAGCGCGCCCAGGATCCCCCAGGTCAGCACGCGGCGCTGCTCGGTCACCGGGATGTCGAGCGCGCCGAACACCACGACGAACACGAACAGGTTATCGACGCTCAGGCTCTTTTCGAGCAGGTACGCCGCGAAGTACTGCTCGGCCGCCTCGGCGCCGAACCAGGCCGCGACGACCGCGCCGAACACCACCGCCGCGGCGATCCACACCACCGTCCACACCAGCGCGCGGCGCCGCGAATCGACCCGATCACCGCGATGGGCGAACAGATCGATCGAGATCAACAACAACATGACGCCCGCCAGCAGGCCCCAGGCCCAGGCGGGCACGACGAGTTCTGACATGCCACCTCCGAGAGGATTGGTTTCGCGCGAGGACGATCAGGCAGGCGCGAACCGGCGAGGTGGGCGGAACACCGACGCGAGATGCAGGCGACCGGGCAGCTCCGCCGGCGGTGAGATCACCGACCGCAGCTCGCGGCGCACCGGCACCGGGAGTGCGACCGGCGCCGAGGCGAGCGCCGGCTCCGGATCGAGCGCGCCGTCGTCGACCTGCCCGGCGACGTCCGGCGACGCAGCCACCGCCGGCGACGCGCTGGCCACCGTCGCCAGGGCGGCAACGATGGCGAGCACGAGCGCGATCACCCGGAGGGGCATCCATCACAATGTAAGGCCGGATCGCCACCTGTCCACCACTGCGACCACCGATCGCACCCGGGCCCCGGCGCCCTCGGAAATGCCCGGTGGGCAGCTGCCACCCCTGGGCAGGGAGGTCAGCTCGCCTTCTTGGTGCCGTGCGCGCCCTGCCCCTTGGCCGCCTGGGCCTCGGCCCACGTCACCACGCGGTTCCGCCCGGTGTGCTTGGCGTGGTAGAGCGCGAGGTCGGCGCGCTCGATCAGCGTCGCGCGGTCGCGCCCGTCGTCGGGGAACGCCGCGACGCCGATCGACTCGGTCACCGACAGCGGCCCCTTCTCGCTCTCGACCACCAGCTTCGAGATCTCGATCCGGATCCGCTCGGCGACCTGCTTGGCCTGCGCGACGTCGACGTTGTCGAGCAGCACCGCGAACTCCTCGCCGCCGTAGCGCGCCGGGATGTCGATCTTGCGCGGCACCTCCTGCAGCACGCGCGCGACCCGGCGCAGCACTTCGTCCCCGATCGGGTGCCCGTAGTTGTCGTTGACCTTCTTGAAGTGGTCGACGTCGCACAGCAGCACCGCGACCCGGTGGTTGTGGCGCGCCGCGCGCTCCAGCATGTCCGCGAACCGCTGCTGGAACGTCCGGTGGTTGGTCAGCCCGGTCAGCCCGTCGGTCGTCGCCATCGTCTCCATCTTGCGATACAAAAATCCGTTCTCCAGCGCGATCGCGACCTGATTGGCAATCACCGACAGCATCTCTCGCACGTCCTTGCCAAACCGCTTCTCGGCGCGCGCCACCAGCGTCAGCGTGCCGACCGGCTCGTCGGCCGCCAGCAGCGGCAGCACCAGCAGCGAGCGCGCGTCGTCGATCTTGACCTTGCGCGTGTAGATCGGCGCCGACACCTCGCGCGGCTCGCCGCCCGCCGGCAGGTAGTGCCGGTTCTTGACCACCATCGCCGCCAGCCCCGCGTTGTCCTTGAACTCGAGGTCGGCCAGCTGCGCCGGATCGACGATCCCCGCCCCGCCCTCGCGGACCCGCACCGCGGCGATCTTGTGGCGCGCCTTGGCCCGGTCGTACAGCGCGATCGCCGCGACGTCGTACTCGACGATCGCCGCCGCCGCGTCGAACGCGGTCTCGATCACCTGCTCCACCGTCAGCGCGCGGCCCAGCATCGCCGTCGCCTGGTAGAACCGCTCGTGCTCGTACTTGGCGCGCTCGACCGCGCGGAACACCTGCTCGGACTGCACCACCCGCAGCACCTGCGCGCTGGCGTCGGCCAGCAGGTCGCGATCGGTCTCGGAGAACGGCGCCTCGCGGTCAGCCGCCAGGATCCCGCGCAGGTGGCCGTGCTCGATCAGCGGCACCGCGACCAGCGCCAGCCCGGCGCGCCCCGACTCGTAGTACGGCAGCTGCCCCGGCTTGGTCGCCGCGCACAAGAGCGGCTGGCGATCGCGCACCACCGCGCCGAGGATCCCCGCCGACGGCAGCCGCGGCAGCTCGGTGATGTCGTCGGCGTCCGACGCGACCTCCTTGAGCTTGACCCGCTCGCCGTCGTCGTCGAGCCACAGCAGCGCCACCGTCATCGCGCCCAGCGATCGCTTCAGCGTGCCGAGCACCCAGCTCGCCGCGTCGCCGATCATCCCGACCCCGCCGATCGCGAGCAGCCGCTCCTCCTCGTCGCGCCCGCGCGGCGCCCGGCTGCTCGGCCCCAGCGCCGCCGCGATCAGTCGATAGTCGCGCGCCGAGTCGCGCAGCGCGGCGAGCTCCTCGTCGAGCCGCGCCGCCCGCCGCCGCCGGTAGCGCGCGGTCAGCCCGCGCAGCAGCACCGCGTGCGCCGCCGCCGCGCCCGCCAGGTACGCCGCGTGGATCGACCCCGCCAGCAGCTCGGGGGCGCCGATCCGCCCGCGCAGCACCAGCGCCGCCTCGAGCAGCACCGCCGCCGCCACCGCCGCCACCGCGCCCGGCCGCGCCATCACCGTCATCGCGAACGCGACCAGCCCGTACAGCAGCGGATAGGCCGGCGAGCCCAGCCCGCCGGTCACCGCGATCACGACATGGATCCCCGCGACCAGCGTCAGCGCCAGCTCCAGATCCGCCAGATCACTCGCCGCGGCCAGCCAGAACGACACCCGCTGGGCCCGCGCCGACGGCGGCGCGAACTGCACCCGCCGGATCACCGCGATCACCACCAGCGCCGCGATCGCCACCGCGATCATCGTCATCGCAAGGCTCGGCCGCCGCGCCAGCACCGCCGCGCCATCGACCCCGCCGGCCGCGACCACCGCGCACGCGACGCCGCCGGAGATCGCTCCGATCGACACCTTCAGCGCACGCCGCAGCGCGCGCTCGAGCCCGCGCACCGTCACGGCGGCGCCTCCGGCACCGCCGGCGGTTGCGGCAACCGGAGCACGACCTCGTCGGGATACACCATGCCCAGATCGGTGCGCGCGCGGTCCTCGATCGCGCCGATGTCCGTGCGCAGCGCATCGATCTCGCGCCGCAGCGCCGCGTTGCGCACCGCCACCGCCTGCGCCTCCACCGTCAGCTCCTCGATCTGCGCCTCCAGCCGGGCCGCCCGCGGATCGCGCCGCGCCACCTGTCCCGGCACGTAGCCGATCGCGATCGCGATCGCCAGCGCCAGCGCGCACCGGACGCCCCAGCGCCGGAACGCCGGCCGGACGTACATATCCGCCACGATCTTTCGCACCGTGCTCCGACGTTTACGGATCGCCTGCAACCGGGCAAGTTTGTGGCGGTGACACCGCACCGCCGGGATCGCCGCTCGCCAGGTGCGCGGATGCCCACACGCCGGGCCGGCCGAGCATCACGCCTCCCGCGACGTCATCACTGCGAGATCAGCGTCAGCGAGCCCGGCCCGCGCGCCCACACCCGGTCGAACTGATCGACCGCGATGTCCAGCATCTGGTTCTCGGCCAGCCCGCGCAGCGTGTCGACCCGCCGCACCTTCTTGCCGTCCCACGCCGCGATCCCGCGCTCGGTCGCCATCCACACCTGGCCGTTGCGCGTCGCCACCACGTCGTTGATCTCGAACCGCAGCGCCGCGGGAAACTCCCACGCCGTCCCGTTCCACACCCCGGCCCCGGCGCCGGTCGCGACGATCACCTGCCCGTCCGCCGCGATCGTCACCGCGCGCGCCAGCTCGCTGCGCAGCCCGTCCGCTTCGTTCCACAGCATCACCTCGCCATTCATCAGCCGCGCCACGCCCTCGTTGGTCGCGAACCACGCCACCGACCCGCGCACGTCCGCGTCCACCACCCCGACCGGGATCGGCAGCATCTTCGGCGCCCGCTTGTCCCCGGCCGGCGGCGCTCCGGCGTCCGGCGCTTCCGTCCGGTGATAGACCGTCTTGCCCGTCGCGGTCTCCACGATCGCCAGCCCCCACGCCCGGCGCTCCGCGCCATCGTGGTAGCGCAGCCCGATCCACAGCGACCCCGGCGACGCGAACTTCGCGAAGCTGACCTCGGGCGCCGTCCCCGGCGTCGCCAGCGCCACCCTGGGCAGCGCCGTCCACCCGGTCCCGTCGATCTTCGACAGGTGGATCTCGTTGTCCTGCGAGCCGCGGTGCAGCGCGAAGATCGGCCCCTCCGGATCGCGCACCACCGCCAGCACCACCTCGTCGGGACCGCCCGCCGCGAACCGGTCCCCCGTCCAGTGCCATGCCTGCCGCGCCCCGGTCGCGATCCAGCAGTCCTGCGCCCGCGCGCACGCCACGCTCAGCCGCGTCGCGTCCTGCAGCATCTCCTTGCGCCGCAGCCAGTCGCGCGGCTGCGCGTCCCCGTCGCGATACCGCGCGATCCCCAGATCGCGCGTCCCGATCAGCAGCTTGTCGTCGGCCGACCCCACCGTCATCGCCCCCGGCGGCACCACCAGATCGATCGGATCGATCACCCAGTCCGTCGCCGCCGTCCCCGCCACCGCCACCAGCCGCATCCCGTCTCGCGCCAGCGGCCGCACCTCCCCCGTCGCCGGTGCGATCCGGTACACCCGGTCGCCGCCCATCACCACCGCCCCCGCCCCGCGCCGCGCCACCGCGTCCCAGTGCACCTCGGGCAGCGCGCGATACGTCACCCACGCCAGCTGCTTGCCCACCGCCAGCCGGTCATGCCCGTCGGCGTCCGCGCCGATCACCAGCATCTCCTCGTTCGCCAGCTCGACCAGCAGCCGCGGCTCCGCCACCGCGCAGCCCTGCGCCGCTCCCAGCCGCATCGTCTCGCCCGTCGGCTTGCGCACGATCAGCCCGCCCTTCGCCGCCACCCACAGCCACCCCGCGCGGTCGCGCGCCAGCGCACGGATCGGTTCCTTGATCGTCGTCGGCGCCCACTCCCCCTGGCCGCTCACCCGCACCAGCCCGTGCGGGCTCGCCAGCCACGCCCCGCCGTCCTCCGCCGGCGCCACGCTCGCCGTCGCCGCCTTCGCCAGCGCCAGGAAGTCCACCCCCACCGACGCCGGCGGCGGAGGCATCTCCTGATACAGCTCGGTCCCCGCATCGTAATGCCCCAGTCCCCCCTCCGTCAGGATCCACACCCACCGACGCTCCGGATCGGGCGCCAGCGCCGCCACGTGGCTCCCGGGCAGCCCCGCATCCGCCGACAGCGTCAGCACCTTTCCGTCGCCATCCCACCGCTCCAGCTCGCTGTCCGTCCCGACGAACACGAACCGCCCCGCCGGCGCCAGCAGCCGCACCGGCTCGGGCTCCGTGAACACCCGGACGCGAACTTTCCCGGTCGACACCGGCGGGATCGGCGCCGCCGGCGGCTCCGGTGCCGGGCACGCGGTCACAGCAACCAACCCGATCAGCAGGCTGCGTACCGTCACGAGGGACTCCGACCGTAGCCCAGATGTTACCCTGTGGCCATGGCTAGCAAGCGACGCGGCGGCTTCCGTCCGCCGGAGCTGCGCGGCACTCTCGGCACGCTGCTCCGGACCACCACGGGCGTCGTGCGCGATGCCCTCGAGCGCGGCGCACGCGAGGGCCGCGCCCGCCTCGACAGCGCCCGCGCCAGCCGCCGCCGCCACGACGCCCTCGCCGACCTGGGCGAGCTCGTCCTCGATCTCATCCGCCGCGGCGAGATCGATCTCGCCGAGCTCCCCGAGGCCCGCGACCTCGTCCGCGAGCTCGACGAGCTCGACGACCCCGACGCCGCCGTCGTCGAACCCGAGCCCCCGCGCCCCGCCGTGCGCCGCCGGTTCGACGACCGCGCCCGCCCCGCCCGCCGCGATGCCGATGCCGACGACGGCACCGTGTCCTCCGGCGCTGCCCTGCGCGCCGCGCGCCCCCCCACCCCGGACCGCCCCCCGCGCCAGGGCGAGACCAGCGCGTCACGCGCCCCGACCAAGCCGATGCGCGGCAGCCAGCGCCCCGCGCCCGATCAGGACCCGCTCCCCGATCCCGATCGCCGCGGCCGCATCGAGCGCTGGGACGCCGAGCCCACCAATATCCCGATCGGCCGCGCAGAACGCGGCGCGTCCGCCGAGCGAGATGGCGAGCGCGAGCGCGCCGAGCGCAGCGAGCGCGGGACCGCCGCCGAGCGCCCTGATCGCGACACCAATCGCGAGCCCGACCGCGAGCGGTCCGACCGCCGCTCGCCCTCCGGCCACCCGCCCCGCGACCCCGCCCGCAAGGGCGGCATCAGCTTCGACGACGACGACCTCGCCGACTACATGCACCCCGACGACGTTCCCCCCAAGGCTCCGCCCTCGGACCCGGACGACCACGACGCTTGACATCGCCCGCCCCCGCCAGTAGAAACCCTCTCCTCAGACGGGGATATAGCTCAGCTGGGAGAGCGCGTGAATGGCATTCACGAGGTCAGGGGTTCGATCCCCCTTATCTCCACCCGTTAAGTAGCTGTAACTGAAGAGCTTTCTTCTGAGGACAGCTTGCTTGCTGCCGCGTGGCTGCCACGCGCAGCGAGCATCTTGAGGATCCGGCGATCGGGATCGGTTTCCCCGGCCGCCGCCGCCAAGATCGCCGCGGGAATGTCCCGGCGATGCGTCTCGGCCACGTGAACGTAGATCATCGTCTCGTCGATCCGCTTGTGGCCCATCCACGACTGCAGCCGCCACGGGTTCACCCCGAACAGCGCCGCGTGGGTTCCGAACGCGTGCCGCAGCGTGTGCCAGCGCTTCTCCGGTAGTCCCGCCCGGCGGCAGATCCGAAGGATCGCCGCGTTCGCCTGGCCGTCCGTCTTCGCGCTGCCATCCAGGTTGCGGACCACGAAGCCCTCGCGCACCACCTCGAGCCGGCGCAGCGCCTGCTCCAGCGTGCTCGTCATCGGGATCGTGCGCCGCGTCCGGCCCTTCGGCGTCGTCGTCACCCCGTAGCAGGTCTGCTGCTTCACCGTGACCGTCCTCGCGATCAGGTCCACGTCCTCCCGCCAGCGCAGCGCCTTCACCTCGCCGCTGCGCAGCCCCGCCTCGCCCGCCAGGCACACCGCCGCGTACCAGTCGGCCCCCTCGATCCTGGCCGCCGCGAGGAGACGAGCGTACTGCTCGAAGTCCCATGGCTCGATCTCGGGGCGCTCGACCTTGTACAGCCCGATCCGCGGCGCCTTGTCGATCAGCTCGCAGTCCACCGCGTACCTCATCGGCTTGGACAGCACCGACAGGATGTTGTTGATCCGCTTCTCGCTGAGCTTCTTCTCCACGAGCGACGCGCGGAACGCCGCCATCTTGCCGGTTCCAATCTCGTCGAGCGGGAGGTCACCGAAGAACTCCTTGAGATGGCCCTGGTAGATGAACTCCTTGCTCTTGACCTCGGTCGGCTTGTTGCGGCGACCGACCACCCACTCACGCCAGAACCTGCCCGTGAACCATTCATCGAACGTCGGCACCTTGTCCGGTACCTCCTTGCTCTCCGGCGGCGCAGTTGCCGCCGTGGCCGTTGCCAGCGCGCCTCGGATCGCACGCTGCTCGGCCTCTTGTGCCCCGATCTTGGTCGCCGCGAGATCTTGGTACGGCCCGGGAACACCCGGCGTACCATAGAGCCGCGGCCTCTTGCCGTCGGGGGTCTTGACGGTGGTCCGGAAGAACCAGCCGCCCGTTCTGGGATCGCGTCGTACAGGCATCGTCACTGCCGTTCCTTCGCGCCCTGCGATGACCACGAGCCCAACCATTGCATGACCGCTGCCTGATGGAAACGGATCTGCTTCCCCAGCCGGCGGTGCGGGATCTGGTTGCGCGCAACCAGCGCGTAGACCGTGTTCCGACCGACGTGGAGCAGGCGCGCGACGGCCTGCACGTCGATGACCTCG
>DATAPF010000438.1:0-13312 GCA_036265355.1 Kofleriaceae bacterium
GGGGTTCGCGCTGACCGGGCCGATCGACGCGTGGGCGATCGGCGGGCTGGAGCAGCCGCTGCTCGTCGGGCTGCTGACGTGGGCGGTGGTGCTGTGCCTGCCCGCGGTCGATCCCACGGGGGGCTCTGCCCCCCGCCCCGCCGGCGAAGCCGTCGGGGTCCCCACCCCCCGCCTCGCTCCGCTCGGACAGGCACCGCGGCCGTCCGCGGTGCTCGTGCCCGGGCTGCTGCTCGGGCTGGTCTGCCTGACCCGGCCCGACGGGATCCTGCTGGGCGGCGGGCTGTGCCTGGGGATCGTGCTCGCCGGCCGGTCGCGCGGGGCGCTGGCGGTGGCCGTCGCGCTGGCCGCGCCGCAGATCGCGGCGCTGGGCGCGCAGCTGGTGTTTCGCCGGCTGTACTACGACGACTGGGTCCCCAACACGGCGCACGCCAAGCTGGTGTTCACGCTGCCGCGCCTCGCGCTCGGGCTCGACTATGTGATCACCGGATGCGGCCGGTTGCTCGGGATGTTCGTCCCCGCCGCGGTCGCGGTGATCGCCGCCGTCCGCGGCGGACCGGCGCGGCGCCGGCGCATCCTCGTGATCGCGACCCCGCTCGTGCTGTGGCTCGGTTATGTCGCGGCGATCGGGGGCGACTTCTTCCCCGCGTGGCGCCACCTGGTTCCGGCGATCGCGCTCGCGGCGCTGCTGGTCGTCGAGAGCCTGGCATGGCTGGCGGAGCTGGGCACGGCGCCGCTGGTCGCCGGGGTGGTGATCATGGCCGGCTGTGCGGCCGACCTCGCGATCATGCAAGGCCGCGACCGCGAGTGTGCGCGCGCGCGGCACGAGTCGTGGGAGTGGCGCGGCACGGCGCTGGCGTCCCTGCTCCGCCAGGCGTTCGGGTCGCGACAGCCGCTGATCGCGGTCGATGCCGCCGGCACCGTTCCGTACTTCTCGGACCTGCCGGCGCTCGACATGCTGGGCCTCAATGACCGCTACCTCGCGCAGCACCCGCCCGCGGACTTCGGCCGGGGAGATCTCGGCCACGAGCTGGGCGATGGCCGCTACGTGCTGTCGCGGCGCCCCGATCTGGTGATGTTCTGCATCCCGCCGGGCACCGATCGGGCCTGCTTTCGCAGCGGCCACGAGCTGATGGCCGATCCGGAGTTTGGCGCGCAGTACCGCCTGGTCGTGTTCGAGCTGCCACCGCCGTACCTGCTGCGCGCGCGGCTGCGGGTGCGCGTCGACGGCAAGCTCGGCGTGGAGCGCGGGCCCGGCGAGATCCGGATTCCGGGGCTGCTGTTCACCGGCCGCGAGACCGTCGCGCGGCGGGTCGAGGGACGGATCGTGGCGGAGCTGCCGGCCGGGCAGGCCGCCGAGCTGTCGCAGATCGTGGTCGAGCCCGGTGCCTGGCGCGTGCGGGTCGACGCGGATCCGGCGGACGTGGCGATCCGGGTCTCGAGCGACGCCGGCGATCCCGTCGAGGGCCGTGGGGCCGTGGCGGTCTCGCACCGCGGCGGACCGCTGGCGATCGAGCTGCGCGCGAGCGCGGTCCGTGCCCGGGTGACCGCGGTCGTGCTGAGCCGCTCGCCGCGCTGATCCCCGCCGCGCCGGGCGGCGTGCCTCGGCGCACGGCCCCTGCGCTGGGCGCTCACCGTGCCGCCCGCCCGCAGCACGCACGCCGTGGCGAGCCCGCGCGTCACAGTGAGCTCCCCTCGCCGGGCATCACCATTCACATGAACGGCCTCTCGCGCACACGGACTCTGCGTATGGAGTGTTCAACTCGAATACACAATCCGAGAGCGAGACTGCTCGTCGTCGTCATATTTTGCCACTTGGCCTGATCGCGAATGCAGTGCTAATAATCCGCCAGTCCGATTCACTGTTTCAGTGCATACACTGGAACATTCAACAATCGTGAAATGAGAGAAGGAGGACGGAGTTATGGGGCAATCAACAACGCATCCCGGTAAGCCGCAGCCGGGCCAGGGCATCGCCGAGAACTTCGGCGAGCTGCTGACGCCGGTGGGAGACTGGTTCGCGGATCTGTTCGTGTTCAGCGGATCGAGCACCGAGCCGGTCCACCGCACCGGCAGGGTGACGAGCAGGACGCTCATCGGTCGGGCCGCGATCCTCGCGATCTTCGAGATCCCGTCGTCCGGAGCCCGATTCGCGGCGCTGGTCACCTTCAACCCGAGGACCAACCAGTACGAGCTCGCGCTCGTCGACGCAAACAGCGACATGGGGCTCGGTGTCCTGGTCAGCGAGCCGCAGAATCTGCGGGCCCCGGTGGACGTCCGTGTCCGGTTCGGCAAGTCCGCGACGGTGATCCGCGACTGGACCGTGGTGCAGACCGAGGCGTCGCTCAGCGGGACCATGGTCGACGTGATCATCGCGGTGCTGCCGGTGGCCGCCCTCGAGGCGGGCCTCACCGAGGGCGCGGCCGCTGCGGGCGTCTCGATGCACATCGTGGAGATCCTGGTCAGTCCCGATCGCTGGGTCCTCCAGTTCTTCCTCACCGGCTCGCGCGGCGAGATCCTTGCCGCGGAGCTGGTGTGCACGCGCATCCAGCCGGGCTGTCAGCCGCAGCTGGGCTGCGAGCTCGGGTGTGCCGGGCTACCGGGGTGCGCGGCGGGCTGCGAGGGCTTCCAGCCGCTGGCCGGCGTGCCGGTGGGTCAGGCGCCGGTGATGGGCCAGGCGCAGATCATGGGCCAGGCGGAGTGCGGATGCACGGCGCAGGGCCAGGCGCAGCCGATCGGCCAGGTGCAGACCGGCTGCCAGACGCAGCTGATCGGCGTCTCGCAGCTCGGGTGCGCGCAGCCGCTGGCGCTTTCGACGCCAGTGGTCCTGGCGCCGCAGGTGTGCGCGCCGGTGCAGACGTGCGCGCCGCTACAGCAGTGCGTCCGCCAGCCGGTGCCGCCTCCGGTGCAGATGGGGCCCCAGCGTCCGGGTCAGCCGGGGCATCCCGGGGGGGGACACGGCGGCCACAAGTGAGCTAGTCGTTACACCGTAGGACGGGCACGGGCCAGGCGCCTGTGCTCGTCCTCGGCCGTCCGGATCGCCGCCGCCCGCGTCGCGACGAGCGAGTCGCGCACCGGCCGCGCAGCGCTACCGGGTTGCCTGCGGCCGGAGCGAGGTCGGCGGCGGGACGCCGAGCCAGCCGGCGAGCATCGGCGCGACCCGCTGGATCGGGACCGCGGTCGCGTCGGGGCCGGTCTGCGCGGTGTGCGCGGCACGGCCGGGCGGCAGCACGATCACCGGGACCTGGCGGTCGTACGGCTGCAGCGAGCCGTGGCCGGTGGCGACGGCCTCGTCGCCTTCCTCGAGGACCCAGCCCCTGGCGGGTGCGTAGAAGATCTCGCCCGAGCGCTCGGGATCGAGGGCGATACAGATCGGGAATGCGTCGCCGGTCCGGGTCTCGCAGTGGCCCCAGAACTCGGAGCTCTTCTCGGCGCGCTCGATCCCGGGGAACGCGCGTAGCGCATAGACGATCTTCGTCATCGCCATCGCCAGGTCCCTGGGCTTCTGGGCCAGCGCCGCGGCCGACAGGTACACGGTGGGGAACCGCGCGTTCGCGATCCACTCGCCGGGGCCGAGCTCGGCGCTCGCCGCGCGGTTGGCGGCGTCCTTGATCTGCGCGTACGAGATCCGGCCGCCGTGCAGCGACTCGGGCATCGGGCTCGCGCCGTGATCGCTGGTCGCGATCATCGCCCACCGGCCGGCGCCGACCTTGGTATCGAGATCGGCGAGGAAGCGATCGAGCCGGCGATCGATCCGCAGCGCGGTGTCCCACGACTCCCATGACTCCTGGCCCCAGCCATGGCCGACGTAGTCGTGCGCGGACAGGCTCAGGATCAGGAGGTCGGGGTGGGGGCCGGCGCCGAGGTGCTCGCGCTCGATCGCCGCGGTCGCGGTGTCGAACACCAGATCGTTGCCGAGCGGCGTCGCGAAGATCGCGTGGGCTGGGCTCGGGGTCGCGTCGAGCGCATGCGGGAACGTCGGCCCCAGGCCCATGATCCCGATCTCGCCGGGCGCGTCGTCGGGGACGCCCGCCAGCCGCGCGGTCTCGGGCAGCGCCGTCCATACATCGTGGAGGTGCGCCGCGATCGGCTGGGCCGCGTTCCACGCGGCGAGCCAGGGCGGCGGCGCGAGGCTGGTCCACGCGACCCGGTGGGGGTCGTACCAGATCGCCGTGCCGGCGTGGCCGAGCGGCAGGATCGCGGCGCGGTCCTTGAGGCTGACGCTCACCGCCTTGCCACCGCTGTGCGCGGCGGCGAGCGCGTCGGCCAGGCCGGGCACCCGCAGCCACTTGGCCGACATCGCGCCGTCCTCGGCCTCGATCGCCTTGAGCTGGCGCGCGACGTCGCGGTGCCACCACTCGTTGGCGAGGATCCCCGAGTGGTACGGCGGCTCGCCGGTGCCGAGCAGCGCGTGGCCCGCGGCGGTCAGGGTCGCCGCCGACGGGTGCTCGCCGACGTGCCACTCGCCTTCGCGCAACAGCCGGGCGAAGCCGCCGGTCAGCGCGGGGCGCTTGGCCTCGAACGCCCACTCCGGCCACTGATCGAGGACGAGCAGGACCACCAGGCGCGGCTCGTGGCCCGGCGCGGGCGCCTCCGCGGCGCGCGGCGGCGGGGTGGAGCAGGCGGCGGCGGCGGCGGCGAGGAACAGAGCGGCGCGGGTCACGTCGCCGCGACAATACCGCGGGCGGCGGCCGTGTTGCTGGGCATCGCCGCCGCGCGCGCGACATCCAGCCGCGGCCCGGTGCGCCGCGACGTCGCAGCGGCTGTCACACGGCACGCGAGGATCACGGCCGCCTCACCTGGATCCAGCGCGGCACTGTGCAATCCCGCACCATCGGCGCACTCCCGCACCCCATGCGCGACCGCGACATCGCTGTCGCGACCTGTCGGAGTTTCCCTGTATGCTGCTCCGGCAGGTGCCAGCGGATTGGCGCCTGTACGCTGCATGTCCTCGAACTTGCGTCCTGACCCCATTGGCGCGATCGTTGCTGGGCAACGGTTCGGCGCGGAGCTCGCTCCAACCGGAGCCGTGCGAGTCCTCATGCGGATCAGTCACATCGTCACAGCGCTCGCCTGGATGGTCGCGTGCACGTCCGCGACCGCACCGCTCGCCGCGGCGCCGTCCGAGGTGCGCGTGTTCCCGAGCGCGAACAACACCGCGATCACCGAGGGCGAGACCACGCTCGCGGCGGATCCGGAGGCGGTGTATCGCGCGGTGATCGACTACCCGCGGTGGACGACCATCTTCCCCGACATCCGGCAGGTCATCATCACCAGCCAGGCCGGCGGACATGATCGTGTCACGTTCGTGCATCCCGACGGCAACCGCGACAACGTGCACTTTCACAACGTCGCCAGCGCGCGGATGGTGTGGTTCGAAGACACCGGCGGCCGCGCCGAGGTCTGGGTCGAGATCGTGTTCCTGCCCGGCGAACGGCCGGGGACGACGCGCGTGCACTCGCGGCTGTTCGCCGATGTCCACGGCTGGGCGTCGCTGTTCGTCAGCGACAGCAAGGTGCGCTCGATGCGCGAGCAGCGCGTCCGCGATGACCTGACCCACCTGCGCGCGTACTTCGCGCGCGACGTGGCGGCACGGGGGCTCGAGCACACCGTGGCGCCCGACGGCGGGCTGTGAGCGAATCGCGCGCTGGCGCGCTGCTTGCTCCGCTGTTCCGTCGATGGCCACGCGAACCCCGATAGACTCCGTCGCAGACCTGGCGACGCTGGCACGACTTCATGCGGCGCTGGACTCGGTCGTCGAGACCGAGCAGGTGATCGCAGCGATCCACGATAGTTCGGCGAGCCAGGCGGCGGCCGTCGTCCGGCTCGGCGCGCTGCTCGGCGAGGCGCGCGAGCTGCTGCGCGACCTGCTGGCGCGCCCGGACCGCCGACACGCCGTCGGATCGCTGGACAGCCTGGCAGGCTAGCCGCACGGTCCCGTGACCCTTCGTCACGGCGCGCACGATCCCGAATCATTGCAGAATGTTGCGGCACGCAGGCGCCGCGGGTGCACAAAAGCTTGCGACAAACCGCGCCGGCCGGCTCCTTGATGTCACGAGCCGGGCGCTCGTCCGGGGACGGGCCATGTCGGTCGCTACACTTGATCGGAAAGCGAGACTACTCTGTTGAGGGTGGAGTGTCCGGGCACCGAGATGTTCCAGCTGCTGTTCGGGGGGCAGCTCACCCCGGAGCAGCAGGGACCGCTCGCCGACCACGCCGCGACCTGCCCGGCGTGCCACGCGATGGTCGAGGCGATGGTGACGCAGCACGGCCCGGCGCACCCCGAGCCGCGGCCGCTCACGGTCGGCTCGAATAGCTCGCAGCGGCGGCGCGCGCCGCGCTGGCAGCTGGCGGCCGCCGTGCTGGCCGGGGCCGTGGCGGTCCTCGCGATCGCGATCACCATTCGCGGCCTGGTCCACCGCGGCGACGACGTTGCGGTGGCGCCGGGCACGACCGCGAGTGGCTCCGCGGCGAGCCCGGCGCCGGCCGGCTCCGCGGCACCCCCCGCGGGCGCGCCGGCGGTCGTTCCGCCCTCCAGCCCGACTGGCCCGCTGTCGCCACCGCCCGCCGCAAGCATCCCCGACGCCGGCGTCGCGCCGGCTGCCCCGGGTCCGGCACCGCACGAGGCCGCGCCGCCGCGGGGCAGCACCGGCCCGCTGTCCAGCTTCGCCGCCGAGCAGCAGCGCTGCGACGCCACGCTCGATCGCGCCAGGGCCGCCGCGCTGGGCACGACGCTGCCGTCGCAGATCGTCAAGTGCTGGTGCCAGTCGCACGATCCGGGCCACGCCCGGACGGCGTTCGCCCTGCTCGCCGGCGCGCATGCGCATGATCGAGACACCGTGCGGCGGTTTTGCAAGAGCCTCCACGTCGATCTGTGACCGGGTCCGGATGACGGCCGGGACCGGTGCAACGCCGGCGATCAGCGTGTGGGGACCGCGACTTGCGCGGCCCCGAGCGTTCGACGATGCTCTTGCGCGGATGAGGCGTCATGAAAGCCGTACCGCGCTGGACGATGCGATCGCGCGGTTCCAGGCCGAGGTGCAGCGCCTGGCAGTCGCCGTGGCTCGCACCGTCGTCGAGCAGGAGCTGGCTCGACGGCGGGCCACGCTCGAGCCCGCGCGCTCGCGCAAGGCCCGACCCGCGCCGCCCACCGCGCGCCAGCTGGAGCTGGGGTTCGGAAAGGCGCCGCGGCCCCAGCTCGAGCTCCCGCTGGCAGCGCAGGCAGCGGGCACCGCGGCGCAGCCCGCCGGTGTCCCGGCCGAGCCCCCGCGCGAGGGCGAGCCGGCCGGTGCACCCGCCGCGGCGGCCGAGCCGGCGACCGGGACGGCCGAGCCCCCGCCGGGCCGTCCGGCGGCAGGTCGCGGTCGCACGCGGTGGACGCGCGACACCATCATCAGCGAGCTCGCGACCTGGCTGCTGAGCGGCACGGCGATCGACGCGCAGTTCATGACGCGGCACGGCCCCAAGGGCCTGGTCGCCGCGATCCGCCGCGTGTTCGGGCGATTCGACGCGGCGTTGAACCTCGCCGCCTTGCACAATGCGAGGCTGTACCCCGAGGGGCCGCCGGTGCGCGGGGCGAGCGCCGGTCGCCCGGCGATCGCAGCGGCCCCGCACGAGGCCAAGTGAATGGCTGCACGGCGAGGCCGGCGGCCCGGGCGACTGGCTCGGCGGCGGGCGGTGATCGCGCTGCTGGCCGCGGCGGTGCTCGCGCTGGGCGCGTGGACCGTCCACAGCGCGCGCCAGCCGGGCACGTGGCAGCGCGTGCTCGCGACGCGCGAGGGCGACATCGGGCACATGACCTCGACCCGCACCGTGATCCGGCCCGACTCGATGTTCGTCGCGCTGCCGCACCCGCGCGCGCTCGGCCGCAGCGTCGAGGTGCGCTATCGCGATCGCGCCATGGTGGTCCCGGTCCTCGACGTCGGCCCGTGGAACGTCGATGACGCGTACTGGGAGCGCGACGCGCGCCCGGCCTCCGAGCGCGGCCGCGGCGCGTACCGCACTCCCGTGAACACTGCGGGCATCGACCTGTCCGACGCGGTGTTCGCCGCGCTCGGCCTCCCCGACAACGACGTCGTCGACTGGCGGTTCGTCCACCGCGGCTACGTGGTGCTACCGCGGCTGTAGGCTCGGAGCTCCAGCCCCCCAAAGCGCGGCCGGTCGGGCTTTTCAGCAGTGCCTTCGGCGTTGTTGACCGCCGCGCTGGGTGTTTCTGTGAGCTGTCCGCTTCACGCGTGACGTGCCGGACGGCTGGCGCTCATCGATCGGCGAAGCTATCCGAACCATTTGCCTTTTGGGCGTCGATGAACCCGCGCCTTCGCTGGAGGAGAGACCTGAGGTAACGTTCGGGCTCCTGGCAGTCAGGTCAACATGAGTCCGCCCAACGCACCGGAAACGCAGCATTCTGGCCGTCATCCCGATGAGGATGACGGTCGCGAACCGTGGGCTGGCTTGCTGGCCAAGGCCGGCCCCCGCGACCACATCGTCCAGCTCTATCAAGATGAAGCCTTCCTCAACCGTGCCGTGTGTCGCTTCGCCGCCGCGGCGCTCGCTCATGGCGAAGGCGTGATCCTGGTGCCCACGGCGGCCCACTGGGACGCGTTCTATCCTCGTCTCGAAGCGGAAGGCGTGGACATCAAGGACGCGCAGGCCCGAGGTCAGCTCACCATTGTCGACGGGGATGAGATCCTTCCCACCTTCATGCGCGAAGCGATGCCCGACGCGCCGCTCTTCCTCGGTCTGGCCGGTGACGTCGTGGCGCGTGCCCGAGGAGGGACGCGTTATCCCAGGGTTCGCTGGTGGGGCGAGATGGTCAACATCCTGTGGGAGAGCGGCAACGTTGCGGCCAGCATGGGCCTCGAGGATCTGTTCGATCAGCTCGCACACGAGCAGGACATCGCGATCTTCTGCTCGTTCCTGATGGATAACTTCAACGGCGAGGTTCACACGAGGATGCTGCCGCGCCTCGGGCGAAATCACTCTCACCTGATCCCGGTGGAGGATTACGCCCGGCTGGAGCGCGCGGTCGCCGAGGCGCTTCGCCACACGGTGGGCGAGGCCAAGGCCGGCGATCTCGAGAAGGAGCTCCTCGAGCGCTATGCGGCGCCGCTCGAGATGCCCCGGTCTCAAGCGTTGCTCCTCGCACTGCGCGAGGTGCTCCCAAACGTCGCCGACGATGTGCTCATGCAGAGCCGTTCTTTGTATGCTGGGTCGAAAGACTCGGTTCGATGACGCGAGACGCAGAGCGCGCGACTCCGTCTGGTGAAGAAGAGACCCTACGACCGGCCATCGGGTCGCAGCCGATCGGCACCGATGTCATCGACTGCATCGAGCTGCCGATCCTCGTGGTGAATTGCGACTGCATCCTGGTGAGTTTCAATTCAGCAGCGGCAAGGCTGCTCTCTCTGTCTCCTTCCGATGTTGGCCGTATGCTCCGCGGTATCCCGATCCTCGCAAAGATGAAGGACCTCGAGGAGGTCTGCGAACATGTCATCGCCAGCGGCAATTCATCTCAGTGGAATGTGCAGGACGGCGCGGGGTCTTGGTTCTCACTCCGGATAGGCCCCTGCAGGGCAAGCAACCAGAACATCTCGGGGGCCGTGCTTACCCTCACCAACGTGACCGCTCTTCGCGCAGGCCTCGAGCAGGCGATCGATGAACGGGAGTACACGAAGGCCATCATCAACACGGTGATCGACCCGCTGGTGGTCCTCGACGCAGATTTCCGGATTCAGGTGGCGAACCAGGCTTTCTTCGCGATGTTCCAGGTGTCACGCGAGGTCACGCACCAGGCTCGTCTCCAGGATCTGATGGAGCACAGCTGGGACTCCCTGCGCTTGCAGGCACTGCTGAGTGGGACCCGCCGCGATGGCCCGATCGAGTCGATCGAGATCGAACACAAGCTCCCAACCGTGGGGCGTCGCACCTTGCTCCTGAACGCGCGCCAGCTATCTCGAGTCGGTCAGCGTACCCCGATGGTCCTCGTGGCCATCCAGGACATCACGGAGCGCAAGCGTGCCGAGGTGGAGCTCGAGAAGGCGCGCCAGGCGGCCGAGCGCAGGGCTCGACAGGCAACCATGGCCGCGGAGATCGGGGCGGCCTTCACACGGTCTGATGGCGAATTGCACGAGGTACTCGCCACGTGCTGCCAGAGCATCGTACGTCATGTCGATGCGGTCTCTGCTGAGATCTGGATCAAGGACCACGACGGCGCGGACCTTGTCCTTCAGGCGAGCGCAGGCCGCTCGACAGGCCCCGACGAGCGCGAGCGATCGATCGCTCGATCCAAGGTCGAGCTCGTGGCCCAAGAACGCCGGCCGCACGTCACCAACGACGTCGTCCATGATCCACACATCGGCGACTCTGAGTGGGTCCGGCGTGAAGGCATCTCTGCATTCGCGGGTTATCCGCTCGTATTGCAAGATCGGTTGATCGGCGTATTCGCGATCTCCGCGTTGCATCCCTTGGTAGATGACGCGCTGGATACCCTCGGTACGGCCGTCGATACGATCGCCGTCGGCATCGAGCGGAGGCGTGCGGCATCGGAGCGAGAGGGACTCGTGGAAGAGCTACGCGAGACCGTCCGGCTCAACGAGATCTTCGCCGGAGTGCTAGCCCATGATCTGCGAAATCCGCTCGCAGCAATGTTGACCGCCGCCGAGATCCTGGTGATGCGCGGGATGGCGGACCAGGCGTCCAGCCCGCTGACCCGGATCCTCACCAGCGGCCGTCGGATGGCTCGCATGATCGAGCAGGTCATGGACTTCACACGAATTCGTCAAGGCGCGGGAATCCGACCCGCGCTGGAGAAATGTGATCTCGAAGAGATCTGCCGCCAGATGATGGATGAGCTCGGCCATGCCAATCCAGAATGGAAGCTACGATTGGAGCTGCTCGGTGATCCGAACGGCCACTGGGATCGGGGGTTGCTCTCACAGGTAGTATCGAATCTGGTCGGCAACGCCCTCCAGCATGGGCGACTGGACGGCGGACTGCGCCTCCACATCGACGGGGCCTCGTCGTCCCGAGTCACTCTCCAGGTCCAAAACGCTGGGGCAATCGACCCGGCGCTCGTACCACACATCTTCGATGCCTTCCGTGAAGGTGCCAATCGTCACGGACGCTCGAGAGGCCTGGGGCTAGGGCTGTTCATCACGAAGCATTTTGTCGAGGCGCACGGCGGGACTGTTGGGGTCGTCTCGGCCGCAGAGAGCACGATCTTCACCGTCGACCTGCCGCGGCATCCATAGCATTGCCTCGGATGGTGGGAACGAGCTTGCCGGCGAACGGCTCGAGGGCCAGGTGGTCGGGCAGCGACGCGCCGCCTCACGGGGTGTGTGCGCCTCAGCGCGCGAGCGCGTGAGCCGCCGCGGCGAGGTCGAGATCGTCGGGGCCGACGATGCGCACCAGCCGGCCCTCCCGATCGAGCAGGGCGACCGTGGGAACCTGGTGCACGCCGAACGTCCGGAACAGCGACCCGTCGGCGTCGAGCGCGAGCGGCAGCCTGGTGTTCGTCTTCGTCCTGTACTCGACCACGTCGTCGGTGGTCTGCCACGGGCCACCGGCGATGCCGAGCCACTGGACCTCGCCGGTCGCCGCGAGCTGCTCGACCTCCTCGCGGACGCGGCGACAGGCGCGGGCCCGCTCCGGGAAGTGGGTCTCGAGGTACTCTTCGCTCCAGGTCGAGAAGAACAGGACCGCGCGGGGACGGCCGGCGCCGGTGCGGCCGAGCGGGATCGGCGTTCCGTCAAGCGTCTTCACCGCGACCGCCTCGACGAGGTCGCCGGGCCGGAACGCAGGACGGACGGCTGCCGGCCGCCGGCCCACGGTGGCGCCGCCGAGCTCGGGCGTGGCGATGACCTTCTGGAGCGCCTCGTCGAGCTCGTCGCCGTCCTTGTCGTCGCGGTAGACGATCCGCGCGTCCCGGCCGATCACGACGTGCTGGACCGTCACCTGCAGATCGAGCGCGGCCGCCAGCCGGCCGTCATCGACGACGATCGGCATGCGCAGGCCGTGCTGGTCGCGAAACGCGCGCACCGCCGCCGCCTCGTCATTGAAGCCGTCGTTGACGGCGATCACGTGCACCCGGTCGCCGATCGCGTCGTAGATCCGCTTGAACTTCGGCATCTGCTCGCGGCACGGGATGCACCACGTGGCCCAGAACTTCAGGTAGACCGGCTTGGTGCCGTAGAGTGACGCGAGGTCGATGGTCGCTCCATCGAGCGTCTTGAGGGTCAGCACCGGGGCCAGGGCCCCGACATCATGCGGGCTGGGGGCGGCCGGGGTGTGCGCGGCGTCGTCCCGGGCGCCGGCGGCCTGGGTCGATGCCGCGGTCTCGCGGGGCGGTGCGCCGGTGCGCTGGCACGCGCTGCACCACAGCGCGAGCGCGGCGAGAACCCTGACGTGTGGCCACAGCTTCGATGTCACGGTCACTCCTTGTGCGTGATGGTGTCGTCGCGTTGACGCGGACGAGCATGGCGCATCGGGAGGTCCGGAACCAGTCCCAAGAGTTGACGCGGCGAGTGTATCGCTCCCGTGACCAACCTCGCCGACGCCGGGATCCAGCGCGCGTGCGATCGCTTGCGGGCGCTCGTCGAGCGCGCCTGAACCGTCCCTCGAACGGCGACGGCTCGGTCCGGGCCGCGCGCGGTGAGCAGCCCGGGGATGTTCCGGGCTAGGATGCCGCCCGGGAGGGCCGCATGTCGATTGCAGATCCAGCGTCGGGCAGCTCGCAGGCGACAACCGTGCCGCCGGGCAGGTTCGCCGCGCACGGGCGGCTTGCGCTCGCCGCTGCCGCCCTGGTGGCAGTGCTGCTGCTGCCGGCCCCGGCGGGGCTTCCGATCGCGGGCCACCGCATGCTGGCGATCCTGGCGTTCGCCGTGGTCGCGTGGATGACGGAGGCGATCGACTACGCGGTGTCGGGGATCGTGATCGCGGCGCTGATGGCGTTTCTCCTCGGGTTCTCCCCCAGCCTGACCAGCCCCGGGACGGTCATGGGGACCGCGGCGGGGCTGACGCTCGCGTTCAGCGGGTTCTCCACCACCGCGCTGGTGCTGGTCGCAGCCGCGCTGTTCCTCGCCGCGGCGATGACGGTGACCGGGCTCGAGCGGCGGATCGCGCTCACGATCCTGGCGCGGGTCGGCGGCGAGGCCCGGCGCGTCGTGGCCGGCACGATCGCGGTCGGCTTCGTGATCGCGCTGCTGGTGCCGTCGACGACGGCGCGGGTGGCGTGCCTGGTGCCGATCACGCTCGGCATCGTCGCGGCGTTCGGCGTGAGCCGGCGCGGCCGGTTCGCGAGCATGCTGATGATCACGAC
>DATAPF010000439.1:0-35180 GCA_036265355.1 Kofleriaceae bacterium
GGCGGCGCCCTGAACCAGTACAGGTCGGCGAGCCCCGGCCGGCCGCTCGCGTCGAACCCGAGGCCGTGCACCTCGTTCTGGTGCCAGATCAGCAGCGAGCGGAACATCAGCGGCACGATCGGCAGCGTGCGGCGGAACTCGGTCACCGCGGCCCCCGGATCGATCGCGCCCGCCGCGAGCTGGCGGCGCGCCCAGTCCTCGTTGCCGGCGGCGAACGCCGCCCCCCACCATACCGCCGCGATCCCGACCGGTGCCGCGATCTGGCCGATCCACAGATCGCAGTCGTTGCGCGCGACCCGGTCGCGCAGCACGCCCGCCGGCACCGCCTCGACCGTGGAGCCGATGTCGAGCCGGTGCAGCCCGCGCGACACCCGCAGCGCGATCTCGCGATCGTCCGGCCGGGTCTGATCGACGAGGATCGACAGCGTCAGGTCGTGCAGCCGGTCGGGCGCGAGCACCGCGATCCGCGCCCCGGCCGCCGCGAGCAGCTCGCCGGCCTTCCCCGGATCGCCGCTCCGCCCGACCGCGTCGAGCGGGGGTCCGCCGGCGGGGCCGGGCAGCGGCAGCCGGGTCGGCTCGGTGTGCTCGCCGGTCGTGATCGTCGCCAGCGCGCCGCGATCGAGCGCGAGGTCGAGCGCCTGGCGAAACGCCGGCTCGATCATCGCGGCGTGGTGCCGGCCGAACCCGACGAACACCAGCAGCGCCGCGGCGCTCTCGATCCGCGACGCGGCGTGCATCGGCCGCGCGCCGGCGAACGCCGCCACCCCGCGCGCCGACAGCTGCGCCTTCCCGGTCTCGAACCGCCGGGCCTCGCCATCGGGCGTGTCGAACCAGTCGAGGTCGAGCCGGTCGAGGTACGGGCGGCCGGCGAAGTGGTCGTCGAACGCGCGCAGCACCAGGTGGCCGGCCGGGTCGAAGGTCTCGACGGCGAACGGCCCCGAGCCGATCGGCCAGGCCTGGGCCGGCACCTGACCGCGCCGGGTGATCGCGGTCTGCGGCAGCGCGAGCAGCGGCGCGACGTCGATCCCGGGCGCGCGCAGCGTCAGATCGATGCCGTCGCCGGCCGCGCGCACCGCGGCGATCGGCGCGAGCAGCCAGCCGACGCGGCCGCGCACCCGCTCGAGCGAGTCCACCACGTCGGCCGCGGTCATCACCGCCTGGTCATGGAACGCCACGCCGCGGCGCAGCGCGACGTGCGCCGTGGTGCGCGCCGCGTCGAGCACCGGCGGCCCGACCGCGAGGTGGGGCTCGACCGCGCCGTCCGCGCCGATCGCATACAGCGTGTCGAACACCAGCTCGATCACCGTGATCTCGGCGTGCGACTGCGCGGCGACCGGATCGAACGTCACCGGCGCGCCGAGCAGCGAGCCCTTGACCTCACCGCCGTACGGCGGCCGGATCTCGGCGCGGGCGATCCCGGCAACCGCGACCAGCGCGCACACAACGACGTTCCGGGCCTTAAATCGCAACATGTCTCAGTCGAGCCTCCACAGATCGACGCGGGTCGCACCCGCCAGCCGGACCACTGCCACCACCTCGGGCACCCCGTCGCCGTCGCCGTCGGCGACCACGATCCCGGCGACCCCGCCGTTGAACGGCTTCTTGAACGCCGGCTTGCCCGCCGGGCCGCCCAGCGGGATCACGCGGACCGCATCGGCGTCGCCCGGCGCGCTCGCGCTCGACACGATCACGTCCGGCGTGCCGTCGCGGTCGACGTCGGCGATCTCGAACGCCACGCCGACGTCCTTGTACTGGTAGGTCCCGGCCGGCCGGCAGTCGTTGCCGTCGGCGGCGCACCGCTTGACCGCGATATCCAGCGCGCCGGTGATCGACAGCTCGGCGCGGATGTGGAGCGGCGCGCCGCTCGCGTCGGTCAGGTCGTGGCGGCAGCGCGCGCCGTAGATCTCGGAGCCGGCGTCGCGGAAGTGGTTGCGGCCGGCCGCCAGCGCCATGCGGTCGCCGCACACCAGGAAGCCGCCCGGGCCATGCCGCGCGCTCAGCGTCCGGCCGTTCCACTCGACCCGCAGGTCCTTCGCCCAGGCCGACACCGCCGCGATCACCGCGTTGCCGTCGATCACCGCGGTGCCGACGATGTCGCGCGGCGCCGGCACCGCCGGCTCGCCGCTGAACGCGACGTGGCCGAGCTTGTGGACCCGGCCTGCGATCGCGACCGCCGTGACCTCGCGCGACGTCACGAGGTAGACCTCGGCCTTGCCGTCGCCGTCGAGATCGGCGGCCGCGACCGCGACCACCGGCGCCCCGAGGTCGAGCGATCCCAGCTTCTGCGGCTTCCAGCGGATCGCCACCGGCACCGGCGGCACCGGCCGGGCGACGTGGGTCGCCGCGGCGGCGTCGAGCCGCGCCCGCACCGCGCCGGCGAGCCGCGCCAGGTAGCCGCCGGGATCGCCGCGGTCCTCGGCGCGCGCAGCGACCGCCGCGAACCCGAGCGCGAACCCCAGTGCGACGGCCGGCACGCCGCGCCTCATCAGTCTTCGTACTCGCCCTTGGTCTTGTTGTCCTCGGTGACATCGCCGGGCATCGGCGCGACCTCGGTCGGCTGCGTGCCCTCGACGAACACCTCGGTCAGCGTGGTCTGCTTCGGAGCGCCCTCGGGCGCGAGCAGCCCGGTCTGCTTGTCGATCGTCGCCTCGACCACGTGGGGCGGCCGCGGGAACGCCTTGGCCGGCGGGTTGAGCTGCTTCATGATGTCGATGTAGACCGGCACCGCGTTGCTACCGCCGGTCTCGCGCGGCATCGGGCGGGGGTCGTCGTAGCCGATCCAGACCCCGATCGCGTAGTCCGGGGTCAGCCCGACGAACCAGGTGTCCTTGGCTTCGTTCGACGTGCCGGTCTTGCCGGCGATCGGGATCTTCAGTGCCGCCCCCGCCGTCGCGGCGGTGCCCTCGGTGACCACCGAGCGCATCATGTCGGCGACGACGTACGCGACCTCGGGCCGCAGCACCTGCTCGCCCGCCGGCGCCGGCAGCCGCTTGCCGTCGATCGCGTCGATGAACTGCGCCGGCGCCGCGATCCCGCCGGTGGCCAGCGTGGCGACCGCGTTGGTGTGCTCGAACGGGGTCACCTCGTGCGAGCCGAGCGCGATCGACAGATCCGGCTTGAGCTCGCTCGCGATCCCCATCTTCTTCGCGAACGCGACCACGGTCTCGGGCTGGAGGTTGTAGGCGAGCTCGAGCGAGATCGAGTTGATCGACCGCGACAGCGCGTAGCGCAGCCGGACCGGGCCGTCGTAGCGGCCGGTCTCGTAGTTCTTGGGCCGGTAGCTGGGGTCGATCTTGTCGAACGACTGCGGCACGTCGTTGAGCACGCTCGCCGGCGTGTACTTGCCGCTGTCGATCGCCGCGGCGTAGAGGTACGGCTTGAACGAGCTGCCGGGCTGGCGGTGGGCCATCGTCGCGCGGTCGAACCCGCCGACCTTCGGCGCGTAGCCGCCGATCAGCGCGCGGACCTTGCGCGCCTTGAGGTCGATGATCACCACCGCGCCCTCGGGGCCCGGGGCGAACACCGCGCGCTGCCTGGCGTGCTTGGGCGCGGCGGCCGCCTTGGCCGGCCGCGCTTCGTCGTCGTCATCGGCCGCCTTGTCGGCTGCCTTGTCCGCCGGCTTGCCGGCCGGCCTCGCCGCGGGCGTCGCCGCCAGCATCACCGACACCACGTCCCCTGGCTTGAACCGCTCGCTCGGCGATCGGGTCTTGCCGTCGGCGTCCGGCGGGTTGAACCGCGCGTCGTCCTCGCCGCCCAGCAGGATCGCCGCCGGGTGGTCGCCGAGGTCGATCACCAGCTCGCGGTCGTCGTCGGACACGTGGGTCACCACCGCGTCGTAGATCTCCTTGGCCACCGGGCCGCCGCGCGGCAGCCGCCTGGCCAGCTTGGCGATCTCGGCCTCGATCTTGTCGGGCTTGACGTTGCGCACCGGCCGGCCGATGCCATGGCGCTTGTCGATCGCGCGCAGACCGCTCTGCAGCGCCTTCTGCGCCACCGCCTGGAGCGACGGATCCAGCGTGGTGCGCACCGTGGCGCCGGCCTTGTCCAGCGCCGCCTCGTCGGCGTTGTAGCGCTTCACCAGCTCGCGCCGGGCGAGGTCGACCCACTCCGGCGCGCTGCCCAGCTCGGGGAACGGCCGCTCGACCACCCGGATCGGCGCGTCGATCCACTTCTGGGCCTCGGCGACCGTGATCTTCTGCATCGCCGCGAGCTGGTTCAGCACGTAGGTCTGGCGCTCCTTGGCCCGCTTGGGGTTCTTGCGCGGCGAGATGTTCTCCGGCGACTGCGGCAGCCCGGCGAGCATCGCCGCCTCGCCGATGTTGAGCTCGCCGACGTGCTTGCCGAAGTAGAACCGCGCGGCCTCCTCGACCCCGTAGCGGCCGTGGCCGAAGTAGATCTGGTTCATGTACAGCGTCATGATCTCCTGCTTGGTCAGCGAGGATTCGAGACGCCGCGCCAGGATGATCTCCTGGATCTTGCGCCGGAACGTCCGCTCGGGCGTGAGCAGGAAGGTCTTGACCACCTGCTGGGTGATCGTCGAGGCGCCCTGCCGCGTGTGACCGGCGCGCAGGTTGGTGATCAGCGCCCGGAACATCCCCCAGTAGTCGACCCCGCGGTGGGTCCAGAAGCTGTTGTCCTCGGCCGCGACGAACGCGTCGACCACGATCGGCGGGACCTTGTCGTACGGGACCACGGTGCGCCGCTCGCTGTAGATCTCGCCGATCCGCCGATCGTTGCCGTCGCTGATCACCGTGACCTGCTTGGGGTGATAGTCGGCCAGTGTCTGGTACTCGGGCAGGTTCGGGTCGCGCCCGTACATCCAGAACACGAACGCCGCGGTCGCCGCGACCAGCGCCGCACCCGCGACCCCGAGGATCGCGAGCCACTTGATCACCGCCGACCACGGCACGCCGGCGCGCTGCGCCTCCAGCCGGAACGGCGGCTGGGAACCCCCGGATCGGCCGCGTCCGCGCGACCCGGCGCCGCCAGTCCTCATCGTCGAGCCCATGGGTGATACGCCTGCAAGGGTGATACCGCCTGTAACCGGAGCGGCCCCGGCATTGTCCCTCGGTTGCGTCTTCGATGCCACATCCCGGCGTGTCTGCAACGACACGCCCGATAAGTCCACGCCGCCCTCGGGTTACGCGGCCCCGAGCGCGGCTCGGCGTCGCCATCGCAGCGCGATCAGCGCGGCACGCGCGCGAGCGCGTCCGCGACTCGCTTCGCGAGCCGGACCGGCACGCCCGCCTGGTCCGCGAACCGCTTGAACCGGCTCGTCGCTGCGCGCACCTCGTCGACGATCCGCGCGCTGTGCTTGAGCTCGGCCCCGGTCGCGAGCGCCGCCAGGTGCGTGGCGCCCGGCGCGCGCGCCTCGCCGGCGACCAGCAACGTGTGCTCGCCGCCCGGGCCGGGCGCGAAGGTCAGATCGTACGCCGGGCTCGGCGCCCACCGACCCTGCTCGTCCATCAGGAACGAGAAGTTGCGGCAATGGTCGTCGCGGTTGTGCGCGAACACGTTGAAGCAGGCCCGGCGGAACATCTCGGCCACCGCCGCCTCGTTACGGGTGAGCCGGCGGGTGACCTTGAGCAGATCGCCGTAGTCGAGCGCGGGATAGCCATGGGGCAGCTGGAGCAGGCCGCCGAGCGTGTGCGCGTGGATCCGCATGGCGCCCTTGCGATCGAATCGCTCGATCGCGAAGTAGCCCGAGCTTCGCCTGGTCTTGCCGAGCAGTCGCGTCCGCGGAACGTCGATCCCGGCTGCCTTCGCCATCCCGAAGTACGCGTGCTCCAGCGCGGCGCTGCCGGGTTCATCCTCGCGCGCCCGGAACTTCACGATCCACGCGGTGAACCCGGGATGGATGGTCTTCGCGCCGAAATGAATGTCGCCACGGGGCGCGAGCTGGACCAGCACCTTGGGCCTCGCACCTTGCGGGGAGCCGCCCACCGCGATCAGTCGCTCCAGATCCGGTCCGGAGGCGTCGTGCAGCACCACATCGACCTCTCGCGCGAGCTGCGAGAGCTTGACCACCGATGGCTCCTCCAGGGCAACCTCGGGTTCGTACACCAGCGCCCCCATCGAGCGAGCTCCCACCAGGGTCAGCCGATCCAGCGGCGTGAGCGACGCGCCGGAGATCCCGAGCTCGGCCGCCCGCCGGTCGATCAGTAGCCGCCCCCATCCGTCGGGAAGGCTGTCGTCGAACACGCCCATGAGCCCGTCGAGCTCCGGCGGCCCGACGACCACGCCCGGACGCAGCGGCAGGTGGTACGGCGAGAGCTCCAGCTTCGAGCCGAGAAACTCGGGCTCGTACTCGAACAGGATCTGCCGCTGCTTGCGGACCAGCCGGCCGACCTTGCGCCGCCGGTCGGGGCTCGGCTCGTAGAACACGGCGAGCTGCTCGACGGTCTCCAGCTTCATCTTCGCCTCGGCGCGCGCTGCCGCTTCACGATCGCCGGACGCTCCAGCGCTTCGTCGAGCGAGCGGTACGCGGGCAGCTCGAACAGCTTGTCGAAGCCGGCCTCGGCCTGCAGCGCCGTCGCGATCCGGAGCACATTCTCGAACGAGGCGGTTCCCAGCTTCTCGAAGCGATGCACGGTCGCCACGCCGACCCCCGCTCGCGCAGCGAGCTCATCCTGACGCAGCTTGCGCAGCAGACGGAGCTGACGGGCGCGCTCGCCGATCGCCCGCAAGGTCTCCTGGAAGGAGCTCCTGTAATCAATCACCTTCGATAATTTATCTCGATTTCAGGCCTTAACCAATCAAATTCGACATGCTACTAAGAAACCTGCTACAGCTCTCCGAGGGCGCGCTCCAGGACGCCGAGCGCGCCGCGGATCTTGAGGGCGAACCAGCGGGCGCGCAGCTCGCGGCGGCGGTGCTCGTCGAGGTCGCCCGGGCTGCCGATCGCGGCCCGCCGGCGCGCGGCGATCCGGCTCATCGCCAGCGCGACGGTGACGCTGAGGTTGAAGCTCTCGGTGAAGCCGAACATCGGCACGCCGAGCGCGCCGTCGCACGCGGCGATCGCCGCCGGGGACAGCCCGGCGTGCTCGTTGCCGAACGCGACCGCGAGCGGCGCGGTGACGTCGACGTCGTCGATCGTGTGCGGCGCGCCCGGCAGGGTCGCGAACACCCGGAACCCCCGCGCGCGCAGCGCCGCCGCCGCCGCCTCGATCGACGGCCAGCGGTACAGCTCGATCCAGCGGTGCGCGCCGCGGGTCACGCCGCCGGCGATCGAGAACCGCTGCGCGGCCTCGATCACGTGGAGCTCGCCCAGGCCGATCGCCTCGGTGGTCCGGATCGTCGCCGCCGCGTTGCGCGGATCGTAGGTGTCCTCGACCACGGTCACCACCGAGCCGAGCCGCTGCGCGAGCACCTGGTCGATCCGCGCGATCCGCTCGGCGGTGAGCAGCGGCGCCAGCGCGGCGCACACCGCGTCCGGCCCGTGGCGTGTGATGATCCGGCCGATCGCGTCGCGCGGCGATGCCTCGGTCAGCTCGGCCGTGTCGGCGACCTCGGGGTCCGCCTCGCCGTCCATCACCGACCGTCGCCTACCGCTGGCGGCCGGCGCGCTCGGCATTGGCGCGCCGGACCAGCCGCAGCATGCCGTAGCCGGTGATCGCAGCGATCACGACCCCGATCCCGAGCAGCCGCCAGCGATACGCGCCGCCGACCGCCGGCCGGTTCGAGGTCCAGAACCCGCTCGGCCGCTCCGACAGGATCTCGTGGGTGGTCGGCGGCTCGGCGCCGGCGACCGCGGGCTGCGCCGCGGCGAACGCGATGCCCAGCGCGAGCGCGAGCAGGATGCACCGAGCGAGCCGGACCGGAGAACGCACCATGCGTGCGTACCACAGCTGCCGCCCCCGAGCAGCCGGTCCGGTCGCGACACGCGGTCGCGATCCGCTGCGCCGGCACATAGCGGCTGTGCGCTCACCGCCGTGCAGCGCCGCCCGCACGCAGCCCAACGCGCGTCGATCGCCGGGCGGTCGTCGGCGTGGCGGCGGTGTTCGTGGCTTGCTGCCGCCTCAGATCGGCGGGCGGTCGTCGGCGTGGCGATGGCTGCGGTGCTCGTGATGCCCCGAGCGGTCGTGGTGGTCGCCGCGAGCCGGCTTGCGCTTGTCCTTCTTGGGGTCGCCGTCCTTGCTGGCCTGCGCGGCCAGCGGGTTGGTCGGCCGGGCGTTCTTGATCGCCTTCTTGACCCGCTTCATGCAGTCCTCCTCGCTCTCCATCCCGTCCTTGGAGAACAGCAGCGGCGTGGCGATCGCGGCGTCGTACTCGGCCTGGGTCAGGCGATCGCGCTTGAGCATGATCTGCAGGATCCGGTCGATCTTGCCCTCGGTCCACCGGGTCAGCGTGCCCGCGCAGTACTGCTTGTAGCGCTCCTTGGGCGACGGCAGGATCGTCGAGAAGAACGCCGCCTCGGTCGGGGTCAGGTCCCTGGGCTTCTTGCCGAAGAAGTGGTACGCGGCCGGCCCGATCCCGTACAGCCCGGGGCCGTACTCGATCACGTTGAGGTAGATCTCGAGGATCCGGTCCTTGGTCAGCGTGTTCTCGACGTGCCAGGTCAGGAACAGCTCCTGGAGCTTTCGCGCCAGCGTCTTCTCCCGATACAGCAGCACGTTCTTGACCATCTGCATCGTGATCGACGACGCGCCCTGCACGAACCGGCCGGCCTTGAGGTTGTTGACCAGCGCGGTGCGGAACTCGCTCGTGATGAAGCCGTGGTGCTGGTAGAACGCCGAGTCCTCGGTCGACATGATCGACTTGATGAGGTAGGGCGAGATCTGGTCGAGCGGCACGAACTCGTCGTTGCTCGGCCCGACCACGAACGACTCCCACTCGCCCTGCTCGACCTCGACGTACTGCTCGAACTCCTCCTCCAGCCGCTTGGGCGAGTCCGCCGGCTCGTCGACCACCTTGCAGCGGTTGATGCCGATGTGGCCGTCGAGCTGGGTCGCGTCGAGATCGCGCCAGTCGATGTCGACGTGGACGTCGGTGTCGAACTTGCCCTTGATCTTGTAGCCGGCCAGGTACGGCGCCATCTCGGTCGGGATCGCGTTGAGCACGCGCTGGCAGTCGATCGGCGGGATCACCAAGCGGAGCTTGAGCACCTCGATCCCGTGCGGCCCGATCCGCGGCGGTTCGCGGCCCACCTTGTCGGCGTCGAGCGCAGCGAGCCGGGCGGTGGGGGCCGCGGCGGCTCCGCCGGTGGGGCGCGCGGCGGTGCCCCCCGGGGTGCCCGCCGGAGGATCGACGGGCGGGACCTCGGCGACCGCGGCCCGGTGCGGCGCGGTCACGACCCCGGTGATCGAGAACGGCATGTTGCGCGCGACGAAGTCGCCCTGGGTCAGCTCGAGCTTGCGGGTCGCGCGCTCGAAGCTGCCGGCGATCTGGCCCGATAGATCGAGGTCGCGGACCTCGTGCTCGGCGATCAGCGGATGGCCGACGTTGAGCCCGGTCAGGTGGAAGCTGCCCCCGAACTTCGCGCCGATCCGGTCGACGTCGAGGTGCAGCCGGGTGTCGACCGAGGTCGTGGCGTAGTCGACCACCGCCGAGTGCTCGAGGATCGGCGCGAGCCGGTCGAGCTGGAACTTCGCCGCCTCGAGGTCGAACGACGCGGTCAGCGCCTCGGGATCGAGCGCGCCCCGGGCGGTCCACAGCCGGCCCGGCACGCCGCCGTATCCGCCCGCCAGGTCGATCACGTACTCGCCGGCGCGCCTGGGGTTCGCGACCACCTGGCCCGTGATCCCCGACAGCGCCAGCTTGGGCCACAGCGCGATCTCGCCGCCGCCCACCGTCACGATCGGCGTCGCGCCGGCGACCCGCTCGACGTCGATCGTCACCGCCGACGCGCTCGGCGCATTCAGCGTGGTCGCGGTGACGCCGCGGGCGTGCGCGACCAGCCGGTCCGGCGTCCACTGCGCATCGGCGTCGGCGACCAGCCCGGTCGCCCCGGTCAGCTCGTCGTTGGCCAGCAGCTTGCCGTGGGTCAGCGTGATCGACGTCGGCCGCGGCCCGGGCGCGCCGCCGCCCGCCTCCCCCTTGGCGCGCAGCCGGTCGACCACGTCGTGCACGTTGTCCTGCCCGCCGGCGTCGCGGTGGATCGTCACCAGCACGCCATCGAGCCGCGCCGCGCCGAGCTCGACCGTGCCGAACAGCGATCGCCAGCCGTCGAAGTCGATGTCGATCTGATCGACGTGCACCAGCGGCGTGTCGCCGTCGAGCGGCCCGCGGATCTCGACGTCGCGCATCACCGCGTGCCCGATCGCGACGTCGATCGCCCCGAACCGGACCGTGCGGCCGAGCCGCTGCGCCAGCTTGCTGCCAACCTTGGACCGGATCATCCACGCCCCGACCCGCGGGTACACCACCGCCAGGCCGACCGTCGCGCCCAGCACGACGCCGAGGCCGATCGCGCCGGCGATCAGCCAGCGTCGAGACAGCCCCGGGATCTGCATATGGCTCGTATACAACAACGCGCTCCCCGGAATGATTCGACCGACCGGAGTTGGGGGTAAATGTCGGTCAACCGCGGCAACTGCGCGGGATCGCTCAGGCTCCTCGGCGCGCAGGGCGCGACGCCGGTCACAGCCTGCGCCAGCGGCGCGCACCGCCCGAGGCATCGTCGTGGGCCCGGATCGCCGAGCTCCGGCCAGGCACGTGCTGTCCGAGCGCAGCGTCCGCGCTGCCCAGGGAAGCAGCTTGACGGCATGACCCGAGGCATCATGATGCCGCGATGACGACGACGGTCACGCTCGATCCCGACCTGGCCAAGAAGGTCAAGGTGCTGGCTCGTCGCCGCGGGCGGTCGTTCCAGCAGACGTTGAACGAGGTGATCCGGCGCGGCCTGATCGCGCTGGCTCGCCAGGATCCACAGCCCAGGTACACGCTCGAGCCCCACCCGGGCGGCTTTCACCCCGGCGTCGATCCGAGCAAGCTCAACCAGCTCGTCGATCAGCTGGAGGTCGAGGAGTTCATCGCGAAGACACAGCGGTGATCGTTCCGGACCTGTAGTAGCCAGGGGGCACGACTCACTGTCCCCCGGCCCGGGTAGCGCTACCGGCCGCAGCGCATTGTTTCATGTTAGTCTCCCTGCATGGGGGAGCGGAAGCCGTCCATGTTCATCGGTTCGTCGAGCGAAGGAAAACGGATCGCCGAGACGATCCAGCTGGTGCTCGATGATGAGATCCACTGTACGGTATGGAATCAGGGAGTCTTCGGCTTGTCGGGCGGAACACTGGAGTCACTCGTCACGGCAGTCGATGAGTATGACTTCGCGACGCTCGTGTTGACCCCTGATGATCTCCTGGAGAAGCGCGACCTGAAGGGACGCAGCCCGAGGGATAATGTCCTGTTCGAACTGGGCCTGTTCATGGGCGCCCTGGGACGTGAGCGGACCTTCATCGTCCATTCCCGGACGACGCCGCCGATGCTTCCCAGCGACCTCGCCGGCATCACCCCGGCCACGTACGAGGAACGCAGCAACCTCGAGGCCGCGCTCGGCCCGGCCTGCACGAGGATCAAGCGAGCTATCGAGGGCAAGGGCAACCGACGTCAATTCCCCGACCGCAGCGATCAAGATTCCGAGATATCCGAATTGAAGGAGATACTGGCAAAACAGAACTCCATGGTCACGGAGCTGTTCAGACGGCTCACCGCCGGCGTCGATCAGTCGGCCAACGCTGTCGCCTCGGACGACATGAGCTTCCTCGCAGGTGCGTGGGTATCGACTCCACCCGTATCTCACAAGTACTGTTTGATTGAAAACAGGATTCCTTATATAGTATACAGCTATCGAGGCAACTCGGAGGCGACTGGGAAATATTATGACTTTCGGCGAGTCGGCAACGAGACCCTGGGCCGTTTTCTCTGGTTCGACGCGGACACACGGGGATTCTTCTGGCTGAAGATAGACAGTCCCACACAGCTCTCGGGTGCCTGGTGGTATGAAGACGACGTCCCCGAGACCGCGTATGACAATGTGGAACTACTCAAGCGATCCTCGGGTCACATGAACTCATATACCTGGCAGAAGCTGCCCTCCGCGGAGTTCCCGGGTTGGGCACTGCGCGCACTCAAGTCCCGGTAGCGCCCGCGATCTACTTGCAGCTGACCGACAGGACGTGGCCTTCGTTGCCGGGCAGCGGGTAGCCGTAGATGAGGTAGTCGCCGGCCTCGACGGTCGCGGTGTTGTTGGCGACCTCCTTGCCCCTGGCGTCGTTCATCGTCACGGTCAACCGCACCTTGGACTTGTCGACGATCTCGACCAGCGTCGCGGTCGCCGAGCCGGTCTTGAGGCCGATCGGCTCGGGCTTCTTCTTGGCCAGCGCCTTCTGGGCGTGGGACAGCAGCTTGAACTGGTTCCACGACGACAGCGGCGGCCGCTTGAGCTTCTTCTCCAGCGGCTTGAGCTCGCCGTCGATCACCGGCTTGTCACCGTGCTTGGCCGAGATCTCGAGGAAGTCGCAGTCCGCGGTGACGTCGGCGCGGGCAGCGCGCGGCGCGGCAACGAGGCTGACAACGCAGCCGGCCGCGGCGAGCGCGAATCCGGCGGTCAGCCGGCGGCGGCCGGCGGGTCGAGTCATAGAGCCTCCGTGTCGTCGTCCGGGGTCACCCAGATCACGGCGGCGTTGCCGTCGTCGTCATTCAGGCTGATCACGGTGCTGGAGCCGCCGGGAGTGTCGAGCGAGTCGATCTCCGGGGTGGCGCGCTGCGCCACCGGCCGGACCTCGATCGCGTGGGCGCTGGAGGTGCCGAGGTCGGTGGTGTTGCCGGGGCGCAGGACGATGGCGAGCGCGGCGACCGCTCCCGCGCTGACCACGCCGGTGATGACGTGGCCGCTGTGGCGGTCGAACCAGCCGGAGATCCACGCCCACAGGCCGGTCGCCGGGGCGATCCGCTCGTCGATCCGGCGCCACATCGCGGCGAACCGGGCGTCGGGCGCTGCATCGGCCGACAGCTCCAGGTGACCGCGCACCAGCTCGCCGATCTCGTGGATCGCCTCGAACCGGACGCGCGCGTCGGCCTCGCGCTCGATCCGGGCGCTCAGCTCCGGGTCGTCGAACTCGCCGTCGGCGTGCTCCATGACCTCGAGGTCGGTCGGTGGGCGGGTCATCGGGTGTGGCTCCGCGCCGCCTGGGCGCGCGGGTGAGCGGGCGCGCTGGCCGGCGGCTCGTCGGAGACCGCGGCGGGACTCGCAACCGCGGGAGCGGCATCGGCGGTCAGGTCGGCGACCAGCTCGGCCGGCGGGTGATCGAGCAGGTCGAGCAGCCGCTTCTGCATGTTGCGGCGAGCATGGAACAACCGCGACATGATGGTCCCCTTGGAGCAGCTCATCGCCTGCGCCATGTCTTCATACGACAGTCCCTCGAGCTCGCGCATCACCAGCACGGCGCGATGATTCTCGGACAGCTGATCGAGCGCCTGGTCGATCCGGCCGCGGATCTGCTTGTCCATCAGCGCCTGGCCGGGATTTCCGCCAAGAATCCGCGGCAGTAGCGGCTCGTCGCCGTCGGCCTCGAGGCGGGTCTCGTCGAGCTCCACCGGCTGGACCTTGCGGTGCTTGCGAAGGTGATCGATGGCCAGGTTCATGACGATCCGGTAGAGCCAGGTGTAGAAGCTCGCGTTGCCTTCGAACTTGTCCAGGTGCCTGTGAGCCTTGATGAAAGCATCCTGGACCACGTCCAGGGCGTCGTCTGGATGACGGACCACGCCCAGCGCCAGCGCGTAGGCGCGGCGGTGAGTGCGCTCGAACAGCGTCTTGAACGCGTCGCGATCGCCGCGCTGCGCGGCGGCGACCAGCTCGCGGTCATCGACCGGGTCACGTCCATGCGTCGAGATGGACGCTCGCTGACCAGGCTTATTCACGCTGGCCCGTCATATCACGGACCTCACACGACCTGCGCGGCAAACGCGTCACGGCCGCGGCACCGGCTCGTCGGTGCGCTATGCTCAAAGCCGCCGCGCAGCAAGGCGACATCGTGGCCGCCCCTCGTACTCCGATCCCGACGTTCCTGGAGCGTGTCCGCACGCTCGTGTACCGGCACGAGGCCCGGCGGGTGGCGCTCTATGCCATGGCGGCCGCCGCCGGGGTCGCCCTGGTGCTGCCGCTGATCGGCGTGCTGGTCGCGGCCAGCCGTGCGACCGCGCTCGCGGTCCTGGCGCTCGGTGGACTGGTCGTCGTGCTGCTCGCGGTCACCGCGGTCGTGCTCGGGCTGATCGCCCCACGCCGGCGCTGGGGGGGTGACGCGGCGCTGGCCCGCTGGGTCGGTGTGCGGCGCCGCGACATCGCGAGCGATCTGCTGTCCGCGGTCGAGCTGGTCAGCGCTCCGCCGCGCCCCGGTACGCCGTCGCGCGCGCTGGTCGACGCCCTGGTCGACGTGACGTCGACGCGGCTGGGCGACATCGACCCGCACAACCTGTTCGAGCCCGGCGAGCTGCGGCGCGCCCGGCGCTGGGCGGTGGCAGCGGTCGCGGTGAACCTCGCGTTCCTGGTGATCGAGCCGCGCATGGTCGCCGACGGCTGGCGCTCGCTGGTGCTGGCCCACCCGGCGCCGTACGACGGGGCCCGGCTGTCGGCGGTGCCGCTGGTCGGGGATCTCGAGGCGACGCTGACGTTTCCGGCGTACTCCCGGCGGCCGCGGCTGACCCTGCCGTCGTCGTCGGGCGACGTCCGCGGCCTGCCGGGCACCACGGTCGCGCTGCGCGCCCGCGTGCTGGTGCCGGCGGCCAGCGCCGAGCTGATCGTCGAGCCGATCGACCGCGGCGAGGCGCGCACGATCGCGGCCCAGCTCGATGGCGATCAGCTGACCGCCGCGCTGACGATCGATCGCTCGGCGCGCTACCGGTTCGCGATCAGCTCGCCGTCGGGCGAGCGCGCGATCGAGACCGCGCCGCGCGCGATCGAGGCCGAGCCCGATCAGGCGCCGGCGGTCCAGCTCATGGCGCCCGCCGACCCGCTCGACGTCACCACGCTGCGCCGGGTCGAGCTCGCCTACGTGATCGAGGACGACTTCGGGATCACGTCGGCCGAGCTGGTGTGGGAGTCCGGACGCGACAAGGGCAAGAAGCCGATCGCGCTGGACTCGACCCGGGCCGGTGCCGCGCTGGCCGGCGCCGCGCCGGGCGGTGCCGGTGCCCCGCCGGTGCCCCGCGGCCGGGCCCAGGGCAAGCTGATGTGGGACATCTCCGAGCTCCAGGTCCCCAGCGGCGGCGAGGTCCGGTACTGGATCGAGGCCAAGGACAACGACACGGTCGGCGGTCCCAACATCGGGCGCTCGCGCGAGCTGCACCTCAAGGTGGTGAGCCCGCGCGAGCGCCACGAGGACACGCTCGGCCGCCAGCAGGCGCTCGCCGAGAAGATCCTGCGCAACCTCGGCGGCCGGCTGACGCTCGGCGACGAGCCGGCGGCGCGCGACGAGCTGGCGCGCCAGCTGCGCGAGGCGGTGGTCGAGCTCGGCACGATCGGCGCCGCGTTCGAGAAGGATCCGCACGCGTCCGATGCGCTGCGCAAGACGCTGTCGCAGATGCGCGAGCGGCTCGACAAGCTGGCGAACGCCGAGCTGCGGATGATGCCCAAGGGCAAGCCGCCGGCCCGGGCTGCGTTCGCCGCGCTCGATCCGCGGATGGTCGGCGAGCTCGAGGACGACACGATCGCGCTCGCCGACTGGCTCGACCGCGAGCGGCTCGAGGGCCTGCTCGACGTGTCCGATGAGATCGTCGCGCACCAGAAGCGGCTCGCCGACCTGCTCGCCCAGTACCAGCGCAGCAAGGACCCGCGCCTGCTCGACGAGATCGAGCGCGAGATGCGCGCGCTCGACCGCGCGTACGCCGAGCTCGACCGCCACCGCCGCGGCATGGCCGAGGACGTGCTCGACCAGTACGTCCACAAGACCGCGATCCAGGCCCAGGCCGGCACGAGCTGCATCGAGGAGGTCCGCAAGCTGGTGCGCGCCGGCGATGCCGCCCGGGCCCAGCAGAAGCTCGAGCAGTGCCGCCAGCAGCAGGAGCGCGCGGCCTCGTCGCTCGAGGGCTCGCTCGCCGGGATGCGCGGCGACAAGTTCAGCGACGAGCAGAAGAAGCTCGACGAGGTGATGAACGAGCTGTCCGACGTCGCCAGGGACCAGGACGACATCGCCAGCGAGTCCAACCGGATCTTCGAGTCGTACGCCGAGAAGGCCGACGAGGTCGCCCGCGATCACCGCCGCGAGGCGGCCAAGAAGGCCGGCGCGCTGATCGAGAAGCTGCGCCGCCGGCTGCACGACATCAACGAGGCCGGGCTGACCCCGTTCGCCAAGGAGGAGCTCGACATCGTCGAGCGCCGGCTGGCCGACGTCGAGCGCATGGTCGGCGACGGCGACCTCGCCGAGGCGCTCGGCATGGCGCACCAGGCCAAGCAGAGCCTCGACACGATCGCCGGCGAGCTCGAGGCCGCGATCAACGACGACCCCAAGTCGAAGTGGGCCGACGCGACCCAGGACGCGCTCGACGGCGTGCAGCGCGCCCGGCCGGTCGCCAAGGAGCTGATCGACGAGCTCGCCGCGCTGTCGCCCAGGCCCGACCAGATCATGAGCGCCGACGACCACCGCGCGCTCGACCGGCTGCGCCGCCGCGAGGCGACGACCCGCGACCGCGCCAGGCGGCTCGCCGAGCGCGCCCGGCAGCTCGGCGGCGAGCTGCCCGGCGACGCCGGCTCCGAGCTCGGCAAGAAGCTCGGCGGCGCGATCGACCAGATGGGCACCGCCGAGGAGCGCCTGCGGGTCAAGGACCCGTCGGGTGCGCGCGCCGCGACCCGCGCCGCCGCCGACGCGCTCGCCAAGGCGCGCGACCGCGCGCGCAGCGCCGCCCGCCAGGCCCAGGAAGGCGCGGTCGGCGACGAGCCGATCCGGATCCCGGGCGCCGACGAGTACCGCGCGCCCGAGCGGTTCCGCGAGGACCTGCTCGAGGCGATGAAGAAGAAGGGCGCACTGGCGCCCGAGGGCTACGACGAGCAGATCAAGCGCTACTACGAGGAGCTGATCAAGTGATGCGGGGCTGCCTGGCGGCCGCGGGCTTTCCGGAGGGGGCCTTCCCGCCCCCTTTGGACCGGCAGAGCCGGTCCATTCACCCCTCCGCGCGTCGCGTCGCGCGGCCCTGCATCTGCTGGTTTCGTGCTCGGCTCGCGTTCGCGGTATCGATCGTTGTCGGCCTCCTCGTCGCCGCGCCCGCCGCCGACGCCCGCCGCGACCGGACCGTCACGGGCGACGTGATCAAGGCCGCCCGGTTCCTGCAGACCGCACGGCTCGACGACGCGCGCGCCGTGCTCGCCGACCTCCAGCGCCGCGCCGCCGACACCCTCGAGGTCAAGTGGCTGGAGGCCGAGCTCGCGTTCCAGTCCGGCGACTACTCCGGCGCGATCAAGCAGCTCGACAAGGTCCCCGACGACGCGGTCGACGGCCTGGTCGGCCAGACCCGCAAGCTCGCCGAGTCGACCCTCGCGGTCACCGGCAGCTTCGCCGAGACCCGCTCGCCGCAGGGCCACTTCGTGATCCGCTACGCCGCCGGTCCCGACGCCACGATCGCCGGCCTGGCGGGTGAGGTGCTCGACGCGGCGTGGCTGGCGATCGGCGACGACCTCGGGCTGAGGCCCGCCGATCCGATCCGGGTCGAGCTGCTCGGCGCGCCGTCCGACCTCGCGAAGCTGTCGCCGCTGACCGAGACCGACATCGAGACCACCGGGACGATCGCGCTGTCGAAGTACAACAAGCTCATGGTCGTGTCGCCGCGCGCCACGATCTTCGGCTACCCCTGGATGGACACGCTCGCCCACGAGTACACCCACCTCGTGGTGTCGCGGGTCGCGCACGACGCCGTGCCGGTGTGGCTGCAGGAGGGCCTGGCCCGGCTCGAGCAGACCCGGTGGCGCAAGGGTCCGGAGCTCCAGCTGTCGACCACCGAGCAGGCCCTGCTGTCCGCCGCGCTGCGCAAGGGCCGGCTGATCACGTTCGACGAGATGCATCCCTCGATGGCCAAGCTGCCGAGCCAGGAGGCCGCTGCGCTCGCCTATGCCGAGGTGTACACCCTGGTCGGCTGGATGCAGAGCAAGATCGGGTACCGCGGGATCCGCGATGCGCTGGTCAGCCAGCGCGACGGCAAGAGCGCGCGGCGCGCCGTGGCAGAAGCGCTCGGCATCTCGTGGCCGGCGGTCGAGAAGGAGTGGCGCGCCCACCTCAAGGGCGGCGACAGCAAGGCGCGCGCCGGCAAGCTGATCCGGTTCGCCAAGGGTGGGGTCAACTCCGAGAATGTCGGGCTCGAGCAGGTCAGCTCCCGCGCCCGCAAGCACGCCCGGCTCGGCGGCATGCTGCGGGCGCGCGGCCAGAACGAGGCCGCGGTCATCGAGTACGAGAAGGCCCTGACCGGCGGCCCGGAGCCGTTCGTCGCCGGCAAGCTGGCCCGCGCGCTGGTCGAGCTCGGCCGGTTCGACCGCGCGATCGAGCTCGCGACGCCGCTGGTCGCCGCGGATGACCACGACGCGGTGGCGGCGGTGACCCTGGGCATGGCACGCTCCGCCCGCCACCAGTGGCGCGAGGCGATCACCGCATACGAGCAAGCCCTTGGCGTGAGCCCGTTCGATCCAACCACGCGCTGCGGCCTGGCCGAGGCGTATGCTCAGACCCACGACCCCCGCGCGGCGCGCGAGCGCTCCGCATGTGACCAGCTAAGAAACTGATGAACAAGAGCCGCCCCACTCCGGTCACCGGCGAGAAGCTCGCCGACATCACCGTCCTGCGCGGCGATCCGGGCGATGGCCTGGACGCCGATCCGGAAATGCTCCCGCTCGCCGAGGAGTCGACCGCCGTCATCAAGAACGACCTCGACGCCGTCGCCGAGCTCGCCCAGGCCCACGACGAGATCATGGCCGAGATCAACAAGCGGATCATCGGCCAGCGCCGGGTGATCGAGCAGCTGCTCGTCGCGCTGTTCGCGCGCGGCCACACCCTGTTCGTCGGCGTCCCCGGCCTGGCCAAGACGCTCTTGATCTCGACCCTCGCCGAGACCCTCAACCTGTCGTTCCAGCGCATCCAGTTCACCCCCGATCTGATGCCGGCCGACATCACCGGCACCGAGGTCCTCGAGGAGGATCACACCACCGGCCGCCGGATCTTCCGGTTCCTCAAGGGCCCGGTGTTCGCCAACCTGGTGCTCGCCGACGAGATCAACCGCACCCCGCCCAAGACCCAGGCCGCGCTGCTCCAGTCGATGCAGGAGTACCGGGTCACCGCGGGCGGCACCACCCACGACCTGCCGCTGCCGTTCCTGGTGTTCGCGACCCAGAACCCGGTCGAGCAGGAGGGCACCTATCCCCTGCCCGAGGCCCAGCTCGACCGCTTCATGTTCCAGGTCGACGTCGACTACCCGAGCGAGGCCGAGGAGGAGGAGATCGTCCGCCAGCAGACCAGCGATCACCGCCCCGAGCTGACCCGCGTGCTGTCGCCGCAGCGCATCGTCCAGCTCCAGGACCTGGTCCGCCGGGTCCCGGCCGCCGATCACGCGGTCAAGTACGCCGTCGCGCTCGCCCGCGCGACCCGGCCGAGCTCGCCCAACGCACCGCCGTTCATCCGCGACGCGGTGTCGTGGGGCGCCGGCCCGCGCGCGTCGCAGTTCCTGATCCTCGCCGCCAAGGCCCGCGCGATCCTCGGCGGCCGGTTCGCGGTCTCGATCGAGGACGTCGCCGCGCTCGCCCGGCCGATCCTCCAGCACCGCCTGATCCTCAACTACCGCGCCGAGGCCGAGGGCCTGCGCGCCGGCGACCTCGTCGACCGCCTGCTCGCCACCGTGACCCCGTGACCCCGTGAAGCTCCAGGACCGCTTGGACCCCGCGCAGCTCGCGCGGCTCGGCAGCTTGCCGATCCAGGCCCGGGTCATCGTCGAGGGCGCGCTGTCCGGCCTGCACCGCGCAGCGGTCCACGGCTCGTCGGTCGAGTTCGCCGAGCACAAGGAGTACTCGCCCGGCGACGAGCTGCGCCACGTCGACTGGAAGGCCTACGCCAAGCTCGACCGCTACTACGTCAAGCAGTTCGAGCAGGAGTCGCAGCTCACCGTCTACCTCGTGCTCGACGCCTCGGCCTCGATGGCCTTCTCGGGCGGCGGCATTGCCAAGCTCCAGTACGGCGGCCTGTTGCTCGCCGCCCTCGCCTACCTCGTGATCCAGCAGCAGGACAAGGTCGGCCTGATCGCCTGCGGCGATCGCTCGCTCGAGACCCTGGTCCCGCCGCGCGGCCGCACCAACCACTTCCACGACCTGATGGCGGTGCTCGAGTCGATCATCGCGCGCGGCGCCGCCGGCGACGAATCCCCGGCCGCCGCGCTCGCCCGGATCGCCGAGCTCACCCGCCGCCGCCGCGCCCTGGTCGTCCTGGCCTCCGATCTGTTCGATCCCGACGAGGAGACCGTCCGCGCGCTCGCCCAGCTCCGCGCCCAGCGCCACGACGTCTCGGTGCTCCACCTGCTCGATCCCCACGAGCGCAGCTTCCCCTACGACGGCCTGACCCAGTTCGACGCGCTCGAGAGCGCCCACAAGATGCTGGTCAACCCGGCCGCGATCCGCCGTGACTACCTCGATCGCATGGACGCCTTCCTCACCCGGGTCCGCGGCGCCCTGACCGCCGCCGGCGTCGACTACCACCTGGTCGACACCAGCCAGCCGCTCGACCAGACCCTGCTCGCCCTGCTGGTCGCCCGCTCGCGGCTCCGCCCCGCTCGCCGCGCGGGCTGATCACTTCTCGCCGCGATTGTCGAACAGCTATCGAGCCATATACGATGTTGTTCACTCAGGTTGCGGCAAGCGCCTCGAAGCTCTGTCGAGTCAGCTTCGGATGCACGTAGAGCTGACCGAGAGCGAACGCCGCGGTGCGAGGGATCTCGCCCTCGCCGTGCTCCCAGCGCGAGACGGTCTCCGGCCGCACACCGAACAGTTCGGCGATCTCGACGGCGCGGAACCCCGCCACCTTGCGCACGAGCGCGAACTCCTGGCCCGTGCGAACCCCGCGCTCCACGAGCGCAGCCGCGAGCTCCTGCTCCTGGCGACCGACCTCCTCGTGGTCGTACAAGGTCTCACCACAGGCCGAGCACCGCCGCCCGCGCGCGGAGAGCTTGATCTCCATCCGCGTGATGTGACCCTCCCAATCCTGGAGCGTATCTTTGTTGCAGTTCGGGCATCGCATGCAGGCCTCCTCAGAACAGGGTCACGACGATCACGTCGGCTTCGATATCGACGACCGCGGTCAGGTCATCACCATCGAGGTCCCGGCCGCCTTCGACACGCCAGGTGCCGCGGTCTTGTCGGCGGGCCGACGTCGCGGTGATCAGCGCGCTGCGGACGTCGTTCCGGCTCGCCCCCCGGCCATCCATGCGAAGCAGCGCGTGCCCGGTATAGACAATCCGGCTCAGGGCCGCCAGGCGATGGATCTCCGCGAGGGCCTTGCGTCGTTCACGTCATGATCCAGCATGGACCGACTTGCGGAAATGTCAAGGAAGCTCGACTGGGCAAGCGCAGTCGGCCGGTTATCACGGCTGCCCGTCATCGGAGCCCCGATGCAGATGCCTCGCGAGGCCGCGCGCGCAGCGGGCTGCTTACACCTCGCACTCGACGATGACCGTCGCGCCCGCGGCCGCGTACGGCACGAGCGTGCCGTCGTGGGCCTCGCCGTTCACCTTCAGGCGAGCCTTGCCTCGGGACCGGTTGTCGACCGTGATCTGATACGTGGCCCCTCGGCACCTGCGGACGATCGTGAAGCTCGGGACATCGGCGCCGATGCACGGGTTGACGCGCAGACCGGTGAGCTCCGGCTTGATGCCCAGGATGTGCTGTGAGATGGCCACGAAGTTCCAGGCGGCGGTGCCGGTGAGCCACGAGTTCTTGGCTTCGCCGTGACGCGGGGCGTCCTTGCCGGCGATCATCTGCGCATACACGTAGGGCTCGAGGCGGTGGACCTCGGAGATCTCCTCGCGATAGGCCGGTGCAATCTTCTTCCACAGCTCGAGCGCGCGATCGCCGCGGCCGATCACCGTCTCCGCGATCATGATCCACGGATTGTTTTGGCAGAAGATCCCCGCGTTCTCCTTGTACCCCGGCGGGTAGGAGCTGATCTCGCCGAGCTCGAGGTGATACGCCTTGTAGGCGGGCTGGTTCAGCACGATCCCGTGCCTGGTCTCCAGCCGTGCCTTGACCGAGTCGAGCGCCTTCTGCGCATGACCGGTCTTGACCCCGATTCCCGCCATCACGCAGTAGCCCTGTGGCTCGATCAGGATCTGGCCATCCTCGCACTCCCTGGATCCCACCTTGTTGCCGAAGTAGTCGTAGGCGCGCAGGAACCACTCGCCATCCCAGGCGTGCTCGAGCACGACCCGCTCCATCTTGAGCTGCTGGTCGCGCGCGAGCTTCGCCTCGTCGTGGAACCCGAGGGACTCGGCGAGGGCCGCGTAGTCCGGTGCGACGTGCACGAACAGGCCCGCGATGAAGACCGACTCGGCGGTGCGGCCGGTCCGGTTGCCGGTGGTCTGGAACGACTCGCCCGAAGTGTCCGAGAAGCAGTTGAGGTTCAGGCAATCGTTCCAGTCGGCGCGGCCGATCAGCGGCAGACCGTGGGGGCCGAGGTTGTGCAGCACGTGGTGGAACGAGCGCTTCAGGTGCTCGAACAGCGCCGCCGCGTTGTTCGGGTCGCTGTCGAACGCAACGGGCTCCTGGAGGATCGCGAGGTCACCGGTCTCCTTGATGTAGGCTGCGGTCCCGGCGATCAGCCACAGCGGGTCGTCGTTGAATCCCGAGCCGATGTCGTTGTTGCCGCGCTTGGTCAGCGGCTGGTACTGGTGGTAGGCGCTGCCATCGGCGCGCTGCGTGGCGGCGATGTCGAGGATCCGCTCCCGGGCGCGCGACGGCACGAGGTGCACGAAGCCGAGCAGGTCCTGGTTCGAGTCGCGGAAGCCCATCCCGCGGCCGATCCCGGTCTCGAAGTACGAGGCGGAGCGCGACATGTTGAAGGTCACCATGCACTGGTAGGGGTTCCAGATGTTGACCATCCGGTCGAGCCGCGGGTCGCCGGACGTCACGGTGTACTTCGAGAGCAGCTCGGTCCAGTGGTCGCGCAGCGCGGTGAGCGCGGCGTCGACCTGGGCCGTGGTCTGGAACCGAGCCAGCAGCTCCCGCGCCGGCTTCTTGTTGACCACCCCCGGGGTCTCCCACTTCTCCGCGACCGGATTCTCGACGTAGCCCAGGACGAACACGAAGGTCCTGGCCTCGCCCGGGGCCAGCTCGACATCGAGCTGGTGCGAGCCGATCGGCGACCAGCCGCTGGCCCGCGAGTTGCGCGACCTCCCGTCCGCCACGGCCGCGGGCTCGCCGAAGCCGTTCCACGGGCCGAGGAAGCTCTCGCGGTCGGTATCGAACCCCGCGACTGCCGCGTTGACCGAGTACACGGCGTAGTGGTTGCGGCGCTCCCGGTACTCGGTCTTGTGGTAGATGGTCGAGCCGTCGACCTCGACCTCGCCGATCGAGAGGTTCCGCTGGTAATTGGTCTGGTCGTCGGCGGCGTCCCACAGGCAGAACTCGATGAACGAGAACAGCTGCGGGCGCTTCTTCACCTGCGAGGTGTTCGTGATCGTGACCCTGTGAACCTCGGCGTTCGTGCCGAGCGGGACGAAGTACACGACCTCGGCGCGCAGGCCGTTTCGCGCGCCCGTGATCTTCGTGTACGACAGGCCGACCCGGCACTCGTAGAAGTCCAGCTCGCGCTTGACCGGCAACCAGCCTGGCGTCCAGTAGTCGCCGGCGTCATGAAGATAGTAATAGCGTCCACCGCTGTCGGCCGGGACATTGTTGTACCGGGTTCGCGTCAACCGGCGCAGCCGGGCATCGCGGTAGAAACAATATCCGCCTCCCGTATGCGAGACGAGGCCAAAGAACTGCTCGCTGCCGAGGTAGTTGATCCAGGGATGCGGCGTGCGCGGCGTCGTGATGACATACTCGCGAGACTCGTCCTCGAACCGGCCGAAGCGCATGAACCCTCCAGGATGTGACCATGACGTGGACTGGGACCACGCGCATCATCACCCAGTGAATGAGCCCGGATCAAACCGCAACCGGTGGTTGTCGGCTCGCGTACGCATCGGGCTCGGCTCGTCGTGTACATGTAGTTTCACTCACTGTATAGCTCGCGGCAGTGCCGCATAGTCAGCACGCACACGTGGTGTGCTGCCGGGACCACGCAGTACAGACCGCACGCGCTGTCGGAGTCATCTACCGCAGCTCGACCGCCGTCGTCTCGAACCGGGCCGGCGCGGTGATCTCGAGCATCTCCAGATCGTCGGAGTGCTCGATCTCGGCGTGGACGATGCCGGGCGGCTGATGGACGCAATCGCCGGCCTCCAGCCGGACCTTGCCGACGCCCTCGTAGTCGAACACGACCCAGCCGTTCAGCACGTAGACGATCTGGAAGTCGAGGGCGTGGCGGTGCGGGCCCGCCGTTCCGGGGCTGTCGGGGTTGGGCCGGATGACCTGGGCGTGGAACCGGCCGGAGGTCGCGGCCTCGATGCCGAGGTCGCGATACTCGTAGAACGGGCGCAGGCCGTCGCAGCGAAACGCGCCGTGCCTGGCGTGGCTGACACTGAACCGCGGGGGTGCGTCGGGCATGGCGCATTGTCTCCGATCTTGGGCCCACGGTCTCGACACGAGCACCGCAACCTCGGGAACGCCTACGCGGGGAACTGGTACTGATCGACGTCGAGCACGGGCGTGTAGCCGATCGCCTGGTAGATGTGATTCGAGGTCGGATTGGCGAGGTCGGTGAACAGAAAGCAGAAGCTGCGGCCGGAGGCGAGCTGGCGCTGGCTGACCTCGGCGACCAGGTTGCTGGCGTAGCCGCGGCCGCGCCGGTCCGGCGGCGTGTAGACCGGCCCGATGCGGATCCCGCGCGGGGTCGGACCGCCGGCACCGGCGAGCGCGACGGGCTCGCCGGCGTGGTCCCAGACGTAACCGACGCGCCCCGCGCGGCGAAGCATCTGATCGGCGGCCACCTCGGCATCGATCGGCGGGGCATGGGGCAGCGCCTCGGCATGGAACGCCGAGCACCAGGTGGTGAGCCGCGCGCGATCGCGCTCCTCGATCTCGCGGCAGTGGCCGGGCGCGGGTCGCTGCGGGATCACACGGTCGAGCCGGAAGATCCGCTCCTGCACGACGCGGACCGCGGCCCGGCCGGTGCGCGCGGACCACGCATCGGCGAGCGCACGCACCGCGGCGGTCGGACCCATCGCGCCGGGCAGCTCGCCGGCCGACAGCGCGTCGGCAGCGAGCGCGATGAGCCAGCGCGGCTCGTCGAACGCCGACAGGACCAGGCCGCGCGGCGGCGTGCGCAGCGCGGCGGCGACGACGCGCTGGGCCTCGTGGACGGTCCAGAACTGCGGGTCGGGGTAGACCTCGGGGTGGCTGGCGATCGTCGACGACAGCCCGAACAGCAGGCAATGCTCGGCTTCCCGCGCGGCCAGGAAGCCCTGCGCCGCGCCGAGAAAGTCGTGCACGTTCGACCACCGCGATACGATCGGCCCCATCGTGGGTACATAGCACGCTCGACCGCGCGGTACGCTTGGCCAGGCTCGCCGGCGTGGTGCATAGTTGGCAGCGGAGATGGGCTTCCTGGCGCCGCTCATGCTGGTCGGCATCACCGCGCTCGCGGTGCCGATCGCGATCCACCTGATCGGCCGGCGGCGGGCGCGGGTCGTGAAGTTCGCCGCGCTCGACTTCCTGATGGCGACCCGGCGGCGGACCGCGCGCAAGTTCCGGCTGCGCGAGCGGCTGCTGCTGGCGGTGCGCGCGCTGGCGTGCGCCGCGGTCGCGATCGCGCTGGCCAAGCCGTACACGTCGTGCACCCGCAAGGGGCCTCAGGTGACGCGCGGGCCGCAGGCCGCGGTGCTGGTGATCGACGACTCGTTCGCGGCCGGCTACGCGATCGACGGCAGGCCGTGGATCAAGTCGGCGACCGACGAGGCGCGCCGGATCCTGACCCAGCTCGGCCCCGAGGCCGAGATCGCGATCGTGCGCGCCGCCGAGGGCGCGGACCACCCGACCGAGCTGACCCGCGACCACCTCCGGCTGCGCGATCAGCTGCTCGCGCTCGAGCCCAGCGCGCGGCCGGCCGATACGACGCGCGCGCTCGCCCGGGCGGCGCAGCTGCTGGCGGCGTCGAGCCATGCTCGCAAGACGGTGTTCCTGATCTCGCTGCTGGCGCGCACCGGGCTCCGGCCCGAGGATCCGCCGTGGGGCAAGGACGGGCCGCTGCTGGTGGTGAGCGAGCTGCGGCCGGCCAAGCTGCCCAACCTGGCGATCACCAGCCTGCGGGTCGATCCGGATCCGGGCGCGGCGACCCGCGGCGTGGCGTTCGATACCGAGGTCGGCAACTTCTCGGACGCGGCGAGCAAGGTCGAGCTGTCGCTCGCGATCGCCGACCGGGTGGTCGCGCGCGGGGCGCTGGCGCTCGGTCCCGGCGAGCGCAAGACCAAGCACTTCCTGGCCGCGCTGCCGCCCGGCCAGCGCGCCGCCGACGCGTACGTCGCGCTGTCCGGCGACGCGCTGGCGATCGACGACCGCCGCTGGGTCCGGGCGTCGCTGCGCGACCGGGTCCGCGTGCTGATCGTCGACGGCGACCCGCGGACCGTGCGCCACGACGACGAGGTGTTCTACCTCGAGGCCGCGCTGCGCCCGGGCGACCGCGACGACAGCGGGACGTCGGTCCGGGTGATCACCGCCGAGGAGCTCGCCGGCATCGAGCCGCGGCGGCGCGGCACCGCCGGCGCGATCGAGCTCGACGAGTTCGACGTGGTGATCCTCGCCAACGTCGCGGCGCTGCCGGCCGAGCGGGTCAACGTGCTGGCCGACTGGGTGCGCGCCGGCGGCGGCATCCTGGTCGCGCCCGGCGATCACGTCGATCCCGCGGCGTACGACCGCACGATGCTGCCGGTGCTGCCGCAGAGCCTGCGCGATCCGATCGACACGACGTGGGGCGCGCCGCCCGAGGAGCGCGACTCGCGCGCCCTGCACCTGGTGAAGTGGGAGGCCGATCACCCGATCTTCCGGCCGTTCTCCAAGGCCGCGCCCGAGCTCGCCGACGCCAAGTTCTTCGAGGTCTCGCTGCTCGGGCCGACGACGTCGCCCGACCGCAAGGTGCTCGCCCGGTTCACCAACGGCGCGGCCGCGCTGGTCGAGGCGTCGATCGGCGCCGGCCGCACGCTGCTGTTCACCTCGACGCTCGATCGCGACTGGAACGACCTGCCGATCCACCCCGGGTACCTGCCGCTGCTGCAGCAGGCGGTCCGCCACCTGGCGCGCAAGCACGCGGCGTTCGGCGACACCGATCACGCGGTCGGTAGCTCGGTCGTGCTGCCGACCGGCGATCTCAAGAAGCTCGAGGTCCGCGGCCCGGACGGCATCGGCGCGGTGTTCGAGGGCGAGCGGATCACCGGCCGGTCCAGCGTGCGGTTCGGCCGCACCGATCGCCCCGGCGTCTATCGCGTGAGCGGCACCGATCAGACCGGCTCGACCCACGAGCGCGACGAGCTGGCGTTCGTGGTCAACGTCGATGCGCGCGGCTCCGACCTGACGCCCGCGCCGGCCAGCGCGATGCCGGTGTCGGGCACCGGCGCCGCCGGCGCCGCCGGCGACGACTCCCGCCGCGTCGAGCTGTGGCACGCGCTCGCCGCCGCAGTGCTGCTGCTGCTGCTCGCCGAGGGCCTGCTGGTCCAGCGCTAGCCCGCCTCGGCGAGCAACTCGGCCGGTTCGCCACCCCGCTCGCTCATTCCATCATCGTAGCGCAGCGCCGCCGAGTCCCGCGCCCAAGCGCTGGGCCGCTGACGTCACCACTGGGTGATCTGGCGATCGCGCTGCAAGCACGACCACAGACGCGCACCGTGGTCCGAGCGCTCGAGCAGCGGCAATGCCGCGACGCACGCGGGCCGCTCGATGAGAAATCGCAGCGTAGCAGTGCCGGCCTGTCCGCGCGGCAATGTATCGCATGGCACATCGTCGACCCAGATAGCGACCAGGACCGCGAGCCCGGTACCGACGAGAAGCCCACTGTCTGGCTCGACCCAGGCATCCGGCATCCATCCGAGGTGCCGCGCGATCGGGCTCGCCGCCACGTGCAGCCGAACATCGCGCGGATCACAACCTGCACCGCGAGCACGGCCCACCACACGCAAGCTTCTGCGCTCGAGCTGCCGTCGATCGATCGGCGGTAGCTCGGCGTCCAGGAGGCTTGCCCCCAATCGCGACAACGCTTGCAGCTCGGACAGCCGCTGCTCCACGAGCTCCGGGGTCAGCGGCGAGCGGGCTGTCACGGCGCCTCCTCATCGTCGCGCTCGAGGCCGAGGTGATCCAGGTCTGCAAGATCCTGCGGTCGGCCCGCGAGTCGCTTCATCCTTGCGAGCCCAGCGAGCGACACTGTCCACACGTTGCGCGACCGCCAGCGGGCACATACCCGCGATGCCCATGCAGGCTCCAGCACGGGAGTAACCAGCATCAGGTCGATCGTCGAGACCTGTGAACCCACGATGCGAGAGACCCGGTGGAGCACGCGTTCGCGGTCGGTCCCCACGCCGAAAGGGATAGGACCAGCGTCGATATCGAAGCCCAGAGGACGGAGCACGGCGCGAACCGCATCGAGCTGATCGCGAGGAATCAGCAGGTCGATGTCGCGCGTCGCCCGAACGTGACCGTGCAGGTTGACAGCGAGTCCACCGCATAGCGCATACGCGACACCAGCCGCGTTGAGGGCATCGATCACCGCGTCCAGCGTCGTGATCAGGTCCTCAGCCATGCTTCCAGCACCGTACCACCGGCGCGCCCCGCAAGAAGTCGTCAACCCGGCTGGCGTTCGATGAAAGTGGAGGAGTGGGCGGATCTGATCTCGGCTGGTTCTGAGTAGGTGGTGGTTGGAACCGCGCGGTCACGTCGCGCAGGTGCCCGGCGTTGTCGCGGTCGCCTGGTCGGCGTCGGTCAGCGTCCGCAGGAAGCAGATCAGATCCTGGACCTGCGGCTCGGTCATCGGCGGCTCGCTGCCCGCGGCGCGGCCGTCGAGCGGCAGCTGGGCATCGAGGTTCTTGCGGTACGCAGCCGGGAGGTCGTCGTACTTCTGCACCGTGCCGCCGACATACTGGGTGGTGACGAGGCCGTAGCGCGGGAAGCCGGGGTCGGGCTTCGCCCTGGCGCGGCCGCCGACCGTCGGGTACCACAGCTCGGGGCGGGTATCGCGCGTGTTGTAGAACCGGATCGCCTGGTCCAGCGAGTGGATGACGCCGTTGTGGAACAGCGCACGCCGGGTGGCGACGTTGCGCAGGGTCGGGGTCTTGAACATGCCGCAGAACTCGGGGAACTTCGCGTGGTCGTCGCGCAGCGGCCCGCACAGCCCGAGGTCGAGGTGGCCGCGGTCGCGGTTGGCCGGGATCCGCGGGTTGCGCGGCACGCCGATCGCCTCGAACGAGAAGTCGGTGAGCTGCGGCGGCGCGCCGTCGTCCTGGCTGGCGTGGGCGTAGTGGCAGCCCGAGCAGTTGGCGGTCTTCGGATCGACGAACACCTGGAAGCCGCGCTCCTCGGCCGGCGTGAACTCGCCGCCGGACTGATGGAACAGGTGGCGATCGTACTTGCTGGTGTAGGGGTGAAAGCTCGGATCCTCGATCTGGAACGACTGCAGGGCGAGCAGCAGGTTGGCGAACGCGGCCTCGGGGTCGGCCAGCGCACCGGCGCCGAACGCGCGGACGAACGCGGCGGCCGACGCCGAGCCGCGCAGCCGCGCGACGGTGTCGGCCGGCGTCGCGTTGGCCATCTCGAACGGTGACAGCAGCGGGATCCGGGCCTGCTCGCCCAGCGAGTCGGCGCGCCCGTCCCAGGCGAACCCGCCGCCCGGGCCGGGCGGGCTGACGCCGTCGGCGTTGTCGAGCAGATCGGCGTAGCCCGGGGTGAACTCCTTGTAGCGCAGCGACGGCACCGCCCGCAGCCCGGGCGACGCACCCTGCGGCCCCGCGAGCTGGACCGCGAGGTCGTTGGGCGGGCCGTAGGCGCGATCGGGGTCGTGGCAGGTCGAGCACGCGACCCGGCCGGACGCCGACAGCGCCTTGTCGAAGAACAGCAGCTTGCCGGTCTGGGCGGCCGCGCTCAGCTCGCGCGGGCGCATGGCCGCCGGGGCCGGCTCAGCGGCCGCCGGGGAGAGAGTCCGCGGCGTGGGCGGCGGCGCGCCGATCGGCGGATCGGCCCGCGAGCACGCGGCGACCGCGCACAGGATGGCACACACGCTCTGGTTCCACGCTGGCATCGGACTCATGGCGGCTCCCCGGCGGGTCAGTGGGTGAAGTCGAACATGTCGAACAGATCGGTCAGCGCCGGCATGTTGGTCGGCACCCACGGGTTATCCGCGTTGGCGATCGGGTTCGGCAGGTTGTCGCGGCTGCGGCCGGTGATCGGCGCGAGCTGCCAGTTGCGCTCGATGAACTTGAGGATCGACACGTGGTCGGCGTAGCCGTGGTTGATCGTGCCGCCGGTGGTGAACGGCGAGACGATGATCAGCGGGATCCGCGTGCCGTCGCCGAAGAAGTCGATCGGCTGGATGAAGCCCGAGTCGTAGTAGCCGCCGCCCTCGTCGAACGTGATGATCACCGCCGTGCTGGCCTCCAGCGTCGGGTTGGCGTGGAGCTTGACCAGGATGTTCTTGACGTAGGCCTCGAACAGGCCGAGCTTCGACGACGACGGGTGGCCGTCCATCACGCCGTCGGGGTGGGCGAACGACACCGACGGCAGCGTGCCGCCGGCGATGTCGCTGAACATGTCGATCGTGTCCTTGAGGTGATCGGCGCGGATCGCCGGGTCGGCCATGAACTGGGTCTGGTACTCGAACGGGTTGCAGATCTGGCAGTAGCCGGTGCCGCGCGTCAGGCCGCCGCCGTAGAACCGCCACGAGATGCCCTTGTCGCTCAGCGAGTCGCCGATCGAGCGCTGGATCGTCGGCGGCACGAACGTGCCGGTGGTCTTGAGCGAGCCGTCCGGGTTGTACGCCGGGTTGGTGTTGTTGAGGTAGTAGTAGGTGCTGGGCGCGCAGTTGGGCTTCGGCTTCTGCGGCAGCTGCGCGAGGTAGCTGACGATCGGGCCGACGCCGGGCTGGGTGGTGTCCGCGCAGCTGCTGAAGTTGCCGTCGAGCGTGTAGCGGTTGTTGGTGCCGGCCCGCGGGTTGGGGTTGGCGATCAGGCTGGCCGGCGGCAGCGCCGGGTTGCCGTGGCCGTCGGTCCACGCGACCGCGTCGCCGAACCCGAGCAGCGAGTGGTTGGCGCCGGTGCCGCCCTGCACCGACTGGTGCATGTTGTCGCTCATCGCGAAGCTGTCGGCGAGCATCTTGAACAGCGGCACGTCGCCGTGGTTGACGTTGAAGAACGCCATCGAGCTGCCGACGCCGTTGTCGGCGGTCGAGAACGAGATCGCCGTGAACGGGAACAGGTCGCTCAGGCAGCCGGTCGGGTTGGTCATCGTCGCGTTGGCGACCGAGCAGTCGGTCTGCTGCCACATCTGGTAGAAGCGATGGATCGTGTCGCCGGTGTACGCGTCGTACGGCATGGTCGGGCCGGTCATCTGGAACGGCCCGGGCGGCAGCGCGGCGGCGTTGGTGATCCGGGTGTCGACCACGCGGGCCGGCAGCCCGGTCGCGCCGGTGATGAGCAGGCCGAGGTCCTCGACCGCGATGTCGGCCTCGACCGCCGCCTGATCGATGGTCTGGAACGGCGGCGCGGTGGTGCGCGGCGCGCTCGGCGCGCCCGACGTGCTCGGCGGCGGCAGCACGACGTACGGCGTCTTGCTGTCGGGCGCGATGAAGAACGCGGCCTGCGGCGCGGCCTGGGCCTGCGCGGCGAGCGCATAGTTCGGGCCCGGGGTGCCGTCGGCGTTGATGATGCCCTTCGACAGCAGATTCGCGATGATCTGGCCGTCGCGCGGCATGTAGGTGCCGAACGTGTGATCGAAGGTGCGGTTCTCGCCGATCAGCACGATCACGTGCTTGATCGGGGTCTTCGGCGCCGGCTCGGTGCAGATCACGTCGACCGACTGCTGGGTCGCGCACGCCGAGTCGCCGTCGGACACCGCGACGGTGATCGTCGCGCGGCCGACCTGGGTGCAGGTGAAGGTCGGAGCGGTCGCGGCGGCGTCGCCGACGCTGCCCGAGGTCGCGGTCCAGCGAAAGCTGATCCCCGCCGGCACGTGATCGACGTCGACCGCCTTGACCTGGAGCGCGATCGAGCTGCCGAACGCGACCTCGGCGGGCGTGGCATCGAGCTCGTCGATCCGCGGGCACACGTTGAGCGTGCCGTTGACCACCACGCTGCCGGTGCCGGGCGCCAGCACGCAGGTCATGTGGACCGACACCGAGGTGGCCGCGCCGGGCCGGATGTCGAACGTCGCCGAGCCCGAGCAGTCGCCGCCGCCGCCGGCGATGCCGCTGCGCAGCGTGATCTGGTAGCCGGCGCCCAGCGGGATCCCGCCGATCACCGCGCTGACCGTCGAGCTGTTGCCGACGCCGATCGACCCGGCGCGGCTGAACTGCGCCGGGCCGGTGATCGCGTACGCGACGGTGTCGATCTCGATGCCCGCCGCGAGCTGGACATCGAGGCTGATCTGGCCCTGGTTGTCGGGCTGCGCCGAGTCGGCCGGCTCGGTCGCGCAGCCGGCTACCCACGGGCCGAGCAGCCCGCCGAGTAGCAGCGCCCTGAGGATCGTGTTCTTCGTCATTGGCAGTCGTCCCCTTTGTGAAACGATGGATCGCGCCGGCGGCGCACGAGCGCGCGTCGCCACGCGGCGGCACTCTAGGCGCCGTGGGGATCGGCCTCCGCGGCGATCCGGCAACGATTCAGCGCCGGTTTCGCGAGCGGCCGATCCCGCAGGCACACCGCGCGCGGCAGCTCGGTCGCGGACCAAGGAGACGAGCGTCGCCGCCACATCGTCGGGCAGCACGCATGTAACCCGCACAACCAATGTCAGATCGGTAGATCGACACTGCCTCATTCACTGCGAATCGTCACACAGCGCAAACGGTGGTGTCGATTCAGCTGCGCGGCGCCGCGTCAGTGCTTCGGCGTGCGCGGGGACGAGCGGTCGGGCGGCGGCATCGCAGCCGGCACCTGCCCGGGCGGTGCGATCGCCGCCTGGGCAGCGGCCTCGCGCGACCAGATCCGGCCGCCGCGCGCGGTGGTCACGAACAGCGCGATCCCGCCATCGCCGCCGAGGTCGATCACGCCGGCGTCGGGCGCGACCCGCGCCGCGGCGAGCAGCGGCCCGGCATCGCCGATCGTCGCGATCACCTTGCAGTGGGCGAACGCGTCGCCGACCCAGGCGATCGCCACGGGGTCGGCGAGCAGCCCGGGCACCGCCGCGGCGCCGGGCAGCACCGCGACCGCATCGAACGTCACCGACGGCCCGCCGCCGATCGTGTGGTGGACCGCGACCAGCTCGCCGGCGGCCGCGCGCGCCCCGCCGATCTTCGGCCCGACCAGCTCGACGAACGCATGCTCGCGCGCGAGCGCCGCGGTCAGCTGGGCGACCAGCTCGGCATCGAACCCGTCGCCGACCAGCACGCCGACCTTGCGGCCGCGCAGCGTCGCCGGCGCCTTGCCGAGCAGGCTCAGCGACGGCGACGGCGCCAGATCGCGCGGCGCCACCGCCGGCCGGACCGCATCGGCCATGCCCTGCATCCCCATCGCGGTCGCGACCCGGCCGCCGAGACCGGGCTCGATGATCGCGAGGTGGCCGAGCATCCGGGTCCGCACCGCGACGGTCTCGACCTTGGACAGCTCGAACGCGAACGCGGCGACGATGTGGCGCTGCTCGGGCGGCGTCATCGACCGCCAGAACATCCGGGCCTGGCTGTAGTGATCGGCGAACGTCGCGGAGCGCTGGCGGACCTTGTCGCCGGCGGCGAGCCGCGGATGGGTGACGAAGCCGGTCGGGGTCTCGCGCGCCGAGTCAGGCGCCAGCGAGCTCGGCTCGTAGTTGACCCGGCCGCGGTCGACCGCGAGCCGCGCCATGCCGTCGCGCTGGAAGTTGTGCATCGGGCACTTCGGCCGGTTGATCTCGAGCTCGTGGAAGTTGGGCCCGCCGAGCCGCTTGAGCTGGGTGTCGGTGTACGAGAAGATCCGGCCCTGCAGCAGCGGGTCGTCGGAGAACTCGACGCCCGGGACCAGGTGGCCGGGGTGGAACGCGGCCTGCTCGGTCTCGGCGAAGAAGTTCTCGGGCCAGCGATCGAGCACCATCTTGCCGATCGGCACCCGCGGCACCACCTCCTCGGGGATCAGCTTGGTCGCGTCGAGGATGTCGAACTCGAGCCGGTCGGCCTCGGCCTCGGACACCGCCTGGATCGACAGCTCGTACTCCGGGAACTCGCCGCGCTGGATCGCGGTGAACAGATCGCGGCGGTGGAAGTCGGGATCGGCGCCGTTGATCTTGCAGGCCTCGTCCCACAGCACCGAGGCCGAGCCGCCGGCCGGCCGCCAGTGCCACTTGACGAAGTGGGCGTTGCCCGCGGCGTCGATCAGCCGGTAGGTGTTGACGCCGAAGCCCTCCATCATGCGGTACGACCGCGGCAGCGCCCGGTCGGACATCGCCCACATCAGCATGTGCATCGACTCCGGCATCAGCGACACGAAGTCCCAGAACGTGTCGTGCGCGGTCGCGGCCTGCGGGAACCCGCGGTCGGGCTCCATCTTGACCGCGTGGACCAGGTCGGGGAACTTGAGCGCGTCCTGGATGAAGAACACCGGGATGTTGTTGCCGACCAGATCGAACACGCCCTCCGAGGTGTAGAACTTGGTCGCGAAGCCCCGGACGTCGCGCGCCAGGTCGATCGAGCCGGCGCCGCCGGCGACGGTCGAGAACCGGACGAACACCGGGGTGCGGACCTTGGGATACTGGAGGAACGCCGCGCGCGAGTACTTGCGGGCGACGTCGTACGGCGCGAACGTGCCGTGCGCCGCCGAGCCGCGGGCGTGGACGATCCGCTCCGGGATCCGCTCGTGATCGAAGTGGGTCAGCTTCTCGAGGAAGTGGAAGTCCTCCAGCAGCGTCGGGCCGCGCGGTCCGACCGCGGCCGCGCCCGGTCGGACATCGCCCACATCAGCATGTGCATCGACTCCGGCATCAG
>DATAPF010000440.1:0-59662 GCA_036265355.1 Kofleriaceae bacterium
TCCGGTCGATCGACTGGATCGACGATGGCGCGACCGCGCTGGTCACCGAATGGCAACGCGATCGGCGCTGGCTGCGCACGTTCGTCGCCAGGCTCGCAGAGCGCTCCGGCGGCCTGCGCACCCTGTGGGACCGCAGCGAGCACGACATCTATGGCGCTCCCGGCCAGCCGCGGCGCCATCTGCTGCCCAGCAACCGGGTCGCGGTGCAGAGCGACGGGACGGCGATCTGGCTGACCGGCGAGGGCTCGAGCCCGGCCGGCGACCGGCCGTTCCTCGACCGCCTCGACCTGGCCACGCTGCGCACCGAGCGGGTGTTCCGCGCCGATCGCAGCAGCCTCGAGCGCGTCGAGCACGTCTACCCGGCGGGCAAGCGCAGCTTCCTGACCGTCAAGGAGTCGCCGAGCGACCCGCCCAACCTCGCGCTGCGCACGCTCGGCGCGGCGGTCGCCGCCCCCGCCGCCGGCGAGGCCGGCACGGTGAGCGACGTCAAGATGCTGACCGCGTTCCCCGACCCGACGCCGCAGATCCGCGGGGTGGCCAAGCAGGTGGTGACGACCAGGCGCGCCGACGGCACGCAGGTCTCGTTCACGCTGTACCTGCCGCCGGGCCACCGGCCGGGCACGCGGCTGCCGACGGTGTTCTGGGCCTACCCGCGCGAGTTCTCGGATCCGACCACCGCCGGCCAGGTCGCCGCCCAGCCCAGCGCGTTCACCCAGCCGCGCGGCGCATCGCCCGTGCTGTACGCGCTGGCCGGGTACGCCGTGCTCGAGGTGTCGATGCCGGTGGTCGGCCCGCCCGAGACGGTCTACGACAGCTTCGTCGAGCAGATCGTCGCCAACGCCCGGGCGGCGATCGACAAGGCGGTCGCGCTCGGCGTCACCGACCCCGAGCGCGTCGGCGTGTCCGGCCACAGCCACGGCGCGCTGATGACGGCGAACCTGCTGGCGTACTCCAACCTGTTCCGCGCCGGGGTCGCGCGCAGCGGCGCGTACAACCACACGCTGCGGCCGTTCGGGTTCCAGACCGAGCACCGCACGTTCTACAAGGCGCGCGACACCTACCTGAAGCTGTCGCCGCTGATCAACGCCGAGAAGATCGACGAGCCGCTGCTGCTGATCCACGGCCAGCTCGACGTCAACCCCGGCACCGTGCCGCTGCAGTCCGAGAAGCTGTTCGAGGCGATCCGCGGGCTCGGCGGCACCACGCGCCTGGTGATGCTGCCGTTCGAATCGCACGGCTACGCGGCGCTCGAGTCGATCGAGACCGTGATGGCGGAGTCGGTCGACTGGTTCGATCGCTACGTGAAGAACGCTCCGGCGCGCAAGGCGGTGACGGTGCGCTGAGGGTCGGCGCGCGGGGGTCAGCGCCGCGGCACCGTGCTACGAGCTGTGCATGAAGGGCATCCTCGCCGACCTGGTCTCCCTGCTCCGCCTCGAGCGCATCGACCGCGACCTGTTCCGCGGTCGCAGCCAGGATCTCGGCTGGGGTGCGATCTTCGGCGGGCAGGTGGTCGGACAGGCGCTGTCCGCCGCGGCGCAGACCGTCGGCAGCGGGCGGATCGTCCACTCGCTGCACGGCTACTTCATGCGCGCGGGCGATGTCCGCGGCTCGATCGTCTATCAGATCGATCGCCTGCGCGACGGCAAGAGCTTCACCACCCGCCGCGTCGTCGCGGTGCAGGAGGGCGAGGCGATCTTCAGCCTCGAGGCATCGTTCCACTCCGACGAGCCGGGGCTCGACCACCAGGACGCGATGCCCGAGGTCCCCGAGCCGGAGACGCTGCGCTCGGAGCGCGATCTCGGGCTGGCGCTCGGCACGGAGCTCCCGCCGCACCTGCGGGCGCGCGCCACCGCCGAGCGGCCGATCGAGATCCGGCCGGTCGAGGTCCGCGACCCGCGGCACCCGGTCGCGGTCTCGCCGCACCGCCGGGCGTGGTACCGCGCGGTCGACCAGCTCCCCGACGATCCGGCGCTGCACCGCTACCTGCTCGCCTACGCGTCGGACTTCGCGTTCCTGGGCACCGCGCTCGATCCGCATGCGATGAGCTGGCTGACCCCCGGGCTGCAGCTGGCATCGCTCGACCACGTGATGTGGTTCCACCGCCCGTTCCGGCTCGACGACTGGCTGCTCTACGTGGTCGATAGCCCGTCGGCGTCGGGCGCCCGCGGCCTGGTGCGCGGCCAGTTCTTCGATCGCGCCGGCCGGCTGGTCGCGAGCACCGCGCAGGAGGGGCTGATCCGGCGGCGCACCACCAACGTGCCGTAGCCCGGTGTCCCGGCGCCCGCGGCCATGGCAAGCTTGGCCATGCGCAACACGCTGGTGCTCACGATTCTCGCGCCCGATCGCACGGGGCTGGTCGAGCTGCTCGCGCAGCGGATCGCCGCGGCCGGGGGCAACTGGGAGGAGAGCCGGATGGCGCGGCTCGCCGGTCAGTTCGCCGGCATCCTGCTCGTGACGTGCGACGCCGCGCGCAGCGACGAGCTGGCGGCAGCGATGCGCACGCTCGAGTCCGCCGGGCTGCAGGTCACCGTGCGCGCCACCCCGGCCGCCGCGCCGCCGCCCGGCTCGCAGGTCCAGCTCGCGCTGACCGGCACCGATCGCGCCGGCATCATCCGCGACGTGTCGCGCGTCCTGGCCGAGCGCGGCGTCAACGTCGAGGAGCTCGAGTCCGAGGTGTCGAGCGCCCCGATGTCCGGCGAGCCGCTGTTCACCGCCCGCGCCCGGCTGCGCGTGCCGCCGGGCCTCGCGCTCGCCGACCTGCGCGCGTCGCTCGAGAAGCTGGCCGGCGAGCTGATGGTCGATCTGACCGCCGAGTAGCGGCGCGAGATGAGCATCATCGAGGCCAGACCGAACAGGCCGTGAGCGCGATCGTCAGAGTGTAGTACCCCCGGCGTATCAGCTCACGTGCAGGATGGTCGGCCGGGCCACGACGCGCGCGGCTTCGCTGGCCTGCCTCGGGTCTGAACGTGCACAGACGACGAGGCTCCGCCGATCGCGGTGGTGTCTCGAGAACGAGAGCGGCCCGTGTCTCCCGTGTCTCCCGTGTCTCCCATGTCTCCCGTGTCTCCCATGTCTCCCGTGTCTCCCGCTGACGGCGCGGACTGCTGCCCAAGATCTGGAGTTCCATCGAATTCCGGAGGTCCCGAGAGGCCGTGGAAACCGCCGTCGATCGCCACGGTAGGTGCCGCAGCCCACATGTTCATCGTTCCTGCAATCTACAGTGGTCATATGATCAATCGTGCGAGAGAATGGCAGACAACATGAACAAGAACCGCAGAAACAAGAAGCTCACTCTCTCTCTCGAGACTATCCAGACGCTGTCGACGCAGGAACTCACCCGGGTGCAAGGCGGCCTGCCCCCCAGGAGTGGTTACACGGTCTGCTTTTCGGTGAGTCCCCGCACGGATTGCTGTCTGGCGACCGAGGCAACACTCTGCTAATTGACGCCGCCTTCAGCGAAGCCTATATCCGCGCCACAACACCCCGTCGACGGTCGCTGTTACTTGCGCGTCCCGAGCGCGCAGGAATTTGCTCCCTCGCGCAGGCGGAGCGAACCTTGTCGCATGAACAAGCAGGACCTCGTCGAGCAGCTCGCCCGTCAGCTCGCGGCCTCCGCTCGCGCGGCGCTGGCATCGCGCGATGCCGCCGCAGCCGAGGCGCGCGATGGCGCCACGCCCGATGAGAAACGCGAGGATGCGCGCGCCGCGCACCAGCTCGCGACCCTCGGCCGCGCCCAGCAGCGCCGCGCCCAGCAGGCGCTCGCGGACGCTGACTCGCTCATCCAGTTCCGGCCCGGGCAGCTCGCCGCGACGGCGTCGATCGGCATTGGCGCGATCGTCGAGATCGAGGACGCCGACACCGGCGAGGGCCGCACGTTCTTCCTCGCGCCGGTCGGCGCCGGCATCTCGCTGACGGGCCCGGGTGGCGACGGCCACCTCTCCGTGGCAACGCCGGCGTCGCCGATTGGCCGCGCGGTGCTCGGCAAGAAGACCGGCGACGTCGTCGACATCACGGTGGACGGCGACATCCGCGCGTGGTCGATCACCCACGTTGGCTGATGCCGGCTGCACGCGCGCGAGCTACGGGCGCTCGCGCAGCGGCCCCGGTCCGCCGCACTGAGGGCAGCCGTCGGCGCTCTGTACCCAGTCACACTGATCGCACGCGATGGCGGCGACGTGGAACCCGGCGTCGCCGAGCAGCGCGGTGGGCGCGGGTGAGGACGGACGGCCCACGCCGGTTCGCACTCGAGCCGGTGCGAAGCCAATCACTGTCACCTCGGTGCCCTGGCAGCTCGGGCAGCGCCGCGGCACGGCGAGCCGCGATGGCGCATCGACGATGTCAGCGAGGCCGCCCGCGCGGTGACAGCGCGGGCAGTCTGGGCTGGCGTACGCGTCGCGGCCGCACCCGAGGCACGTCACGCGGTACACGCCGTCGATGAACTTCTCGCCATCGTGGGTCCACCGGCCGTCGTCGTTCGCCTCGCCGAGCATCACCGACACCTGGCGATCGAGATAGCTCGCGATTTCGAAGCTCTTCGCGCCGCATGCCGCGCAGCCGGCGATCGCCGCTGTGAACGCTGTCTCGTCGAGGTAACCCATGCGCGGTGCATCTTACCCGATGGGCACGCGAACGCTCACCGTGGCACCTGATCGGGGCGCGGCTCGAGCTGTCGGCGTACGTGGCCACCGAGTCCGTCGAGGACGAGGCTGCGCTGTGGATCCGGGTCGACAGCGGCGATCAGCCGCTGGTGTTCGACAACATGGCCGGCCGCGGCCTGCGCGGCACCACGCCCTGGACCCGCTGCACGATCGGCGTCGACGTCCCGGCCGGCGCCGAGTGGCTCAACTACGGCATCCTGCTGTCCGGCCGCGGCGTCGCGCGGGCGACCGACGTCCGGATCGACGTGGTGTTCCACGGCCACCGCCGGCCGCTGACGCTGTGGCGCGACGACGCCGGCGGCTGAGCGACCGCCTCACCGGCGGCCGCCGAGCTCGGCGCGCAGCACGTGCTTGAGCACCTTGCCGCCGACGGTCTCGGGGTACCGGTCGACGAACACCACGCGCTTGGGGGTCTCGAACCCGGCGAGCCGCGCGCGGCAGAACGCGATCAGGTCGGGCTCGGAGACCGGCTCGGCATCCGGCTTGCGCATCACGACGGCGGTGACCGCCTCGCCCCACTGCGGATCGGGCAGGCCGATCACGGCGGCGCGCACCACGCCCGGGTGCTGGACGAGCACCGACTCGACGCGCAGGCTCGACACGTTCTCGCCGCCGGTCTTCACGATGTCCTTGAGCCGGTCGACCATGATGCGCAGGCCAGCCGGGTCGTAGACGCAGCTGTCGCCGGAGTGGAACCAGCCGTGGGCGAACGCGGCGCGGGTCGCGGCCTCGTCCTGGTAGTAGCCCTGGAGCACGGTCGGCGAGCGGTAGACGGCCTCGCCGAGCACGCCGGGCTTGCCCTCGAGCGAGCTGCCGTCGGGCGCCATCAGGTGCGAGGCGAGCAGCGGGCTCGGTACGCCGACGTAGTTGCTCTGCGGGCAGTGCGCGGCGAACGCCTCCGGCCAGCGGTGCGGCCAGAACCGGTGGCAGGCGATCGCCTCGGTCTGGCCGAACACCTCGACGGCGACGATCCGGTCGCTGGTGAGCTGGGTGACCGCGGCCAGCTGCGCCGGCGAGATCGCCGCCCAGCCGTACGCGATCACGGCGAGCTCGGGCGCGGTCAGCTGGGCGCGCTGCATCGCCTCGATCCAGGCCTGGACCATGATCGGCGAGCCGGCCCACAGCGCAGTGATCCGCTCGCGCACCACCGCGGCGGCGACCTGATCGGCGACCGGCCGGCGGCCGATCACGAGCGTACCGCCGGACAGCAGCGCGGGCAGCCCGAACACCTGGCCGCCGATGTGATAGACGAGCGGCAGGAACGAGCACAGCCGCAGGTCGCTCTCGCAGCGCACGCCGCGGGTCAGGGTGAGCGCGTAGCCCGACGCCGCGAAGTACGCGTTGACGTGCGACAGCATCACGGCCTTGGGCATCGCGGTGGTGCCCGACGTGAACTGCAGCTCGCAGATGTCGTCGCCGTGGATCTCGACGTCCGGCTCGGTGTCGGGCGCATCCGCGATGAACTCGCGCAGCCCGCGCGAGCCGGGGAGCGGCTCGCCGCCGATCGGGATGGTGACCGCGACCGCCACGCCGGCGCGGACGAACGCGGCCTCGACCCTGGGCCAGACCTCGGCGTCGACGATCGCGAGCCGGGGCGCGACGCGCCGGATCACGTCCTCGACGACGTCGGCCGCGAGCGACGGGTTGACCGGCGCGACCACCAGCCCGGCCTTCTGCACGCCGAGCTTGACGATCACCGCCTCCACCGAGTTCTCGCACACCACCAGCACGCGGTCCTTGCCGGTGCAGCCGGCGGCGAGCAGCGCCTGGGCGATCTGGTTGGCGAGCGCGTTGGCGCGGCGGTAGCTGAGCCGCGCGTGCTCGGGGTACGCGAACGCGCCGGGCCAGCCGACCAGCGCGTCCTGGTCCGGGCAGCTCCAGGTCAGGCGCTCGACCAGGTCGCCGATCGCGACCCGGTTCCAGCGATCGGTGGCGCGGCGGTTCGCGAGGCTGGTGACGTCGATCGCCATGCGCCTAATGAGTCATACTTAGCAAGCTCGATCAAGCGCAAAGTAGCGCCGAGGTTCTCGACGAAGCTGGACGCGCTGGACAAATGAGACGATCTCAGCAACACTGGCCGCGTGACCTGGACGCTCGACCCGGCGCAGCGCGAGATCCTCGACGCCGCGGACCGCTTCGCGCGCCGCGAGCTCTACCCGCTCGCCGCCCGGATGGACGCCGAGGAGTGGTGGCCGGACGGCGTGATGGCCAGGCTCGCGGCCGCCGGCCTGCTCGGGATCACGATCCCGGACGAGCTCGGCGGCGTGGGCTCCAGCCTGTTCGCGAGCGGGCTCGTGCTGCAGGCGCTGGCGCGCCACAACCACGCGGTCGCGCTCAGCTGGGTCGCCCACGAGAACCTGTGCCTCAACAACATCTACCGCCACGCGACCCCGGAGCAGGCGCGGCGGCTGGTGCCGGCGCTGTGCGCGGGGACGCGGGTCGGCGGGCTCGCGCTCACCGAGCCGGGCGCCGGGTCCGACGCGCTGGGCGCGATGCGCACCACCGCGCGCCGCGACGGCGACAGCTACGTGCTGAACGGCCAGAAGCTGTACATCACCAACGGCCCGATCGCCGACGTGCTGCTGGTCTACGCCAGGACCGATCCGAGCCGCGGCGTGAAGGGGATCTCGGCGTTCGTGGTCGAGCGGCCGGCGTTCCGCGTCGCGCAGAAGCTGACCAAGATGGGGTTCCGCGGCAGCCCGACCGCCGAGATCGTGTTCGAGGACGCGCGGGTGCCGGCGGCCAACCTGCTCGGCGAGGAGAACCGCGGCGTCGGCATCGTGATGTCGGGGCTCGATCTGGAGCGCGCGATGGTCAGCCCGATCTGCCTGGGGATCGCCGAGCGGGCGCTCGAGCTCGCGATCGCCCATGCCCGGCAGCGCGAGCAGTTCGGCAAGCCGATCGCGAGCTTCCAGATGGTGCAGGCCAAGCTCGCCGAGATCTACGTGCGGGTCGAGACCATGCGCGCGTTCACCTACCGCGTGCTCGCGGCGTGCAACGCGCTCGACCCCGCCGACGGCGGCCGCGGCGAGATCCACGCGCTGACCGCGGCGTCGGTGCTGTACGCCGCCGAGGCGATGAACCGGGTGCTCGACGACGCGGTGCAGATCCACGGCGGTGCGGGCTACATCTGGGACACCGAGATCAACCGGCTGTTCCGCGCGACCAAGCTGCTCGAGATCGGCGCCGGCACCAGCGAGATCCGCAAGCTGATCATCAGCGAGGAGCTGCTCGCGCGATGACCGCCGCGCTGTCACCGGCCGAGCGCCCGCTGCCGTTCGCGCCCGACCTGCTGCGCGGCCAGACCGCGATCGTCACCGGCGCCGCCGGCGGCATCGGCCGCGAGATCGCGCACCTCGCGGCGCGGCTCGGCGCGCGCGTCGTGCTCGCCGGGCGCACGCCGGCCCGGCTCGAGGCGCTCGCCGGCGAGCTCGCGGCGTTCCCGGTCGCGGTCCACGCCGTCGACGTGCGCGAGCGCGACGCGGTCGATGCGCTGTTCGCCGCGCACCCGTGCGACCTGGTGATCCACGCGGCCGGCGGCCAGTTCCCGCAGCCCGCGATCGAGCTCACCGCGAAGGGCTTCCGCGCGGTGATCGCGACCAACCTCGAGGGCGCGTTCCACGTCATGCAGGCCGCGGCGCGGGCGTGGCGCGCTGCCGGGCGCGGCGGCAGCCTGGTCAACGTCGTGGTGTCGCCGCGCGGCCTGCACCACGTCAGCCACACGGTCGCGGCGCGCGCCGGGGTCAAGGCGCTCAGCGAGGCGGTCGCGGTCGAGTGGGCGCCGCTCGGGATCCGGGTCAACTGCGTCGCGCCGGGCGTGATCGAGACCGCCGGCTGGGCGGCGTACGCGCCCGAGGTCGCCGCGCGCTACCCCAACAGCAACCCGCTGCGCCGCGCCGGCACCGCCTGGGACGTCGCGACCGCGTGCATCTTCCTGGCCGGCCCGACCGCGGGGTTCATCACCGGCGAGACGCTCGAGGTCAGCGGCGGCGGCCACCTGTGGGGCGAGACCTGGACCACGGACAAGCCGGCGTGGTTCCGCGCGGCCTCGCGCGCGCTCGATCCAGACCTCGGCTCGGACCTCGGCTCGGACCTCGGCTCGCCTCTCGACCAGGAGCCAGCGCCATGATCGCCACCGAGTCGCGCGGCACCGCGCGCGTCATCACGATCGACCGCCCCGATCAGGGCAACGCGCTCAACGACGCGGTCGCGCGCGGCATCGTCGCCGCGCTCGACGCCGCCGAGGCCGACCCGGCGTGCCGCGCCGTCGTGCTGACCGGGCGCGGCGACAAGGTGTTCTGCGCCGGCGGCGACCTCAAGTCGACCGGCGGCGACGCGCCGTTCGACGTCGATCCGAGCGATCCGCGCAACTTCGTCGTCGCGCTGCTGCGCCGGATCGCGGACTGCCGGCTGCCGATCGTCGCGCGGGTCAACGGCCACGCGGTCGCCGGCGGGCTGGGCCTGGTGTGCGCGTGCGATCTCGCGATCGCCAGCGATCGCGCGCGGTTCGGCGTCCCCGAGGTCGGCATCGGCACGTACCCGATGATGATCCTGCCGTTCCTGATGCGCGTCTTGCCGGCGCGTACGCTGCTCGAGCTGTGCCTGACCGGCGATCTCATCGACGCCGCCGGCGCGCGCGCGTGCGGCCTGGTCAACCGCGTGGTGCCGCCCACCGAGCTCGACGCCGCGACCGACGCGCTGGTCGCCAAGCTCGCGAGCCGATCGCCGACCGCGCTGCGGCTCGGCAAGCAGGGCGCGCACGCGATGCGCGACATGGCGCTCGGCGAGGCGCTCGAGTACGCGCAGCTGATGATCGCGCTGATGGTGCAGACCCGCGACGCGGCGGAGGGCATCGCGGCGTTCCGCGCCCGGCGGCCGCCGGAGTGGACCGGGCGATGAACCGCCCGATGAACCGGCCGATCAGGATCGGCTGCGGCAGCGGGTTCTGGGGCGACTCGGCGCTCGGCGCGGCCCAGCTGGTCGAGCGCGGCGAGATCGACGTGCTGGTGCTCGACTACCTCGCCGAGATCACGATGTCGATCCTCGCGCGGATGCGCGCCCGCCGCCCCGACGCCGGCTACGCGACCGACTTCGTCGACGCCGTGATCGCGCCGCTCGCGCCCGAGCTGGCGGCGCGCCGGATCAAGGTCGTGGCCAACGCCGGCGGCGTGAACCCGGTGGCGTGCAAGGCGCGCGTCGCCCAGGTGCTCGCCGAGCGCGGCGTTGCGCTCGAGATCGCCACGGTCATCGGCGACGATCTCCTCGGCTCGCTCGACGAGCTGCGCGTCGCCGGCGCGCTCGATCTCGAGACCGGCCGGCCGCTGCCCGCGGACGCGCTGTCAGCCAACGCCTACCTCGGGGCGTTCCCGATCGCCGAGGCGCTGCGGCGCGGCGCCGACATCGTGATCACCGGGCGCTGCGTCGACAGCGCGCTCGCCCTCGGGCCGCTGATCGCCGCGTACGGCTGGACACCCGGTGAGCTCGACCGGCTGGCGCAGGGCAGCCTCGCCGGCCACGTCATCGAGTGCGGCGCGCAGGCCACCGGCGGGCTGGCGACCGACTGGCGCCGGGTCGAGCGCGGCTACGCGGACATGGGGTTTCCGATCGTCGAGTGCGAGCCCGACGGCAGCTTCATCGTCACCAAGCCGGGCGGCACCGGCGGCGTGGTCGCGGCCGAGACCGTCGGCGAGCAGATCACCTACGAGGTCCACGATCCGGCGCGCTACGTGCTGCCCGACGTGGTGTGCGACTTCACGCAGGTCCGGCTCGCCGAGCTCGGCCCCGACCGCGTGCGGGTCACCGGGGCGCGCGGCCTGCCGCCGCCGGCGGACTACAAGGCGAGCATCACGTATGCCGACGGGTATCGCCTGCAGGCCACGCTGCTGATCGTCGGCCACGACGCCCGCGCCAAGGCCGAGCGGGTCGGCGCGGCGATCCTCGAGCGCGTCGAGCGGATCAACCAGGGCCGCGGGCTGGGCCCATTCCGCGCGACGTCGATCGAGGCGCTCGGCGCCGAGCGCTACCTGGGCGCGGCGTCGCGCGCGCGCGATACCCGCGAGGTCGTGCTCGCGATCGGCGCCGCGCATGACCGCGAGGCAGCGCTCGAGACCCTGGCGCGCGAGATCGCGCCGGCCGCAACGTCGATGGTGCAGTCGATCACCGGCTTCGCGGGCGGCCGGCCGAGCGTGCAGCCGGTCGTGCGGCTCGCGTCGTGCCTGGTGCCCAGACCGCTGGTCGTACCGGTCGTCGAGCTCCGCGGCGCGATCGTGGAGATACCGGCAACGGCGTCCGATGCGCCACCCGGACCCGGGGTCGCCGAGTCCGCGCCGGCGCCGAAGCAAGCAGCGATGGACGAGGCACGCGAGGGTGACGTTGACGGTTTGACGTCGACGTTGACCCCGAACGTCGAGGTTGACGGCGACGTACGACGTCGACTCCACCGTCGACCTCAGACCGTTGACGCGCCCCTGCCGGCGTCCGGCAGTCCGGCCAGCGTTCCAGGCGCGCCGCCCGCGAATACCCGGGTCGAGCGCGGTGACGGCGACCCGACGGGGCCCACCCGCACCGTCCCGCTGCGCTGGCTCGCGCGGGGCCGCAGCGGCGACAAGGGCAACACCGCCAGCATCGGCATCCTCGCGCGGTCGCCCGAGCTCGTGCCCGTGCTGCGCGCCCAGCTCACCGCGGACCGGGTGAAGCAGTTCCTCTCCCACCTCGTGCACGGTGAAGTCCACCGCCACGAGTGGCCCGGGCTCGCGGGCTGGAGCTTCGTGTGCCGCGACGCGCTCGGCGGCGGCGGGATCGCGTCGCTGCGCTTCGATCCGCAGGGCAAGGCGCTCGCCCAGATCCTGCTCGAGCTGCCGATCGAGGTGCCGATCGACGTCCTGGCGTCACTCGCGGTCGCCGATCCGGAGGCCGGATGACCCAGCCGGCGTACTCGCGGTTGCCGCGCGAGCGCCGGGTCGCCGACATCATGGCGGCCGCGCGCGCGGTGTTCGACGAGAAGGGCTACGCCGCCGCGTCGGTCGCCGAGATCGCCGAGCGCGCCGGGGTCGTCGAGGGCAGCGTGTACCGCTACTTCGAGCACAAGCGCGCGCTGCTGATCGCGGTCGTCGAGCGCTGGTACGCCGAGCTGCTGTCCGACTTCGACGAGCACCTCGGGGTCATCACCGGCACGTGGAACCGGCTGCGCTACCTGGTGTGGAAGCACCTGTCGACGATCGAGAAGCAGCCGATGCTGGTCCGGCTGGTGTTCGAGGAGCTGCGCTCGGGCCCCGACTACCGCACCACCGCGGTGTTCCAGGTCAACCGCCGCTACACCCGCCGCACGATCGACATCCTCAAGGACGGCATCGCGCGCGGCGAGATCCGGCGCGGCATCCCGCTGCGCATCGCGCGCGACATGATCTTCGGCGGCGTCGAGCACCACACCTGGGCGTTCGTCCGCGGCGAGGGCGCATTCTCGCCGGTCGCCGCCGCCGATGCGATCGTCGACATCCTGCGCCGGGGCATCGCCGCCGACACCACCCTCCCCGAGGTTCGCCATGTTCCGAAGGGTCCTCGTCGCAAACCGCGGTGAGATCGCGTGCCGCGTCCTGCGCACGCTGCGCGACCTCGGCGTCGCGAGCGTCGCGGTCCATCACGTGACCGACCGGCACGCGCCGCACGTCGCGCTCGCCGACCAGCGGGTCGAGCTCCGCCACGCGGTCCCGGCGAGCGCCTACCTCGACGCCGCCCAGCTGCTCGCCGCCTGCGCGGCGACCGGCGCCGACGCGCTCCACCCCGGCTACGGCTTCCTGTCGGAGAGCGCCGGGTTCGCCGAGGCGTGCGCGCGCGCCGGCGTGGTGTTCGTCGGGCCATCGCCCGAGGCGATCCGCCTGGTCGGCGACAAGCTGTCCGCGCGCGCGCTCGCCGCGCGGGTCGGTGTGCCGGTGTCGCCGGCCGTGGCGATCGAGGATGACGGCGACGCGGCGGCGGCGCTCGGCTTCCCGCTGCTGATCAAGGCGGCGGCGGGCGGCGGCGGCAAGGGCATGCGGATCGTGCGCGGCCCCGGCGAGCTCGCCGCGCAGGTCGCGCTCGCGCGCGGCGAGGCGCAGCGCTACTTCGGGGATCCCAGGGTCTACGCCGAGCCGCTGATCGAGCGGCCGCGCCACCTCGAGGTCCAGGTGCTCGGCGATGGCAAGGGCGGCGCGATCGCGCTCGGCACGCGCGACTGCTCGGTGCAGCGCCGCCACCAGAAGCTGATCGAGGAGGCGCCGGCGCCCGGCGTGCCGCCCGGCCTGGTCGACGCGGCGCTCGCGATCATGCGGGCCGCGCGCTACGGCAACGCCGGCACCGTCGAGTTCATCCTCGCGCCCGACGGCCGGTACCAGTTCCTCGAGGTCAACGCCCGGCTCCAGGTCGAGCACCCGGTGACCGAGCTCGTCACCGGCTGCGACCTGGTCGCCGCCCAGCTCCAGATCGCCGCCGGCGGCGCGCTGCCCGATCCGCCGGCGCTGCGCGGCTGCGCGATCGAGTGCCGGATCTGCGCCGAGGAGCCCGAGCATGACTTCCGTCCGGCCACCGGACGGATCGGCCTGTTGCGCCTGCCGGCGGGCGACGGCGTGCGGGTCGACAGCGGGGTCGCTGAGGGCCAGGAGGTCACCGCCGGGTACGACTCGCTGCTGCTCAAGCTGATCGCGCACGGCGCCTCGCGCCCGGAGGCGCTCCACCGGATGCAGGGCGCCCTCGCCGAGCTCGTGGTGCTCGGCGTCGCGACCAACGCCGACTACCTGGCGCGCCTGATCGCCAGCGAGCCGTTCCGGCGCGGCAAGGTGCATACCCAGCTGATCGCCGAGCACCCGCTGCCGCCCCCGCCGCCCGCGCCCGAGCTCGCCGCGGCCGTCGCGATCGCGGCCGCGCTCGCCGACCCCGACGTGCGGCGCGCCGCGTTCGCGATCCCCGAGCCGTACGCGTCGATCGGAGGGTTCCGCAATTGACCGCGGTGATCGTCGGACGCAACCCGCTGCGGTTCCGGGTCGATGGCCGCGACCACACGGTCGTCGAGCGCGCCGCGCCGGCCGGCGAGCTCGCGCTGGAGATCGACGGCGCGCTCGTCACCGGCTACCGCCACGACGCCGGCGACCGCGTGTTCGTGCGGATCGCCGGGCGCACGTTCGTGGTGCCGCGCGCCCTGCGCACGTCCGGTGCCGCGCGCACGGGCGAGCTGCGCGCCGACATGCCGGGCCGGGTCGTGCGCCACCACGCACGGCCCGGCCAGCGGGTCGCCGCCGGCGATCCGCTGGTCACCGTCGAGAGCATGAAGCTGCAGGTCGTGATCGCCGCCGACCGCGACGCGATCGTCGCTGCGCTGCCGGTCGCCGAGCAGGCCGCGTTCGACCGCGGTGACGTGCTCGCCCAGCTGGGGGACGACGCATGATCCTGCGCTCGCAGCTCCGCACCGACTCCGACGAGTTCCGCACGCGCTACGCGCACAACCGCGCGCTCGCCGCCGAGCTCCACGCCCGCCAGCGCGCAGCGCGCCACGACCGCCCGCCGCGCGACCTCGCCCGGCTCGCCCAGCTCGGCAAGCAGTCGGCGCGCGCGCGGCTCGACAAGCTGCTCGATCCGGCGACGCCGTTCCTCGAGCTGTCGACGCTCGCCGGCCTCACCAGCAGCCGCGGCGAGTCGCCGGGCGCCAGCTGCATCACCGGGATCGGCATCGTCGCGGGCCGCGAGGTGATGATCCACGCCGACGATCCGTCGATCAAGGGCGGCGCCTGGTACCCGCTGACCGTCAAGAAGATCGTGCGCGCGCTCGACATCGCGCTCGACAACGCGCTCCCGGTGATCCACCTGTGCGACTCGGCCGGCGGCTTCTTGCCGCGCCAGTCCGAGCTGTTCCCCGATCGCTACATGGCGGGGCGGATCTTCCGCAACCAGGCGCTGCTCAGCCGGCGCGGCCACCACCAGCTCGCGCTGGTGTTCGGCCACTGCACCGCCGGCGGCGCCTACGTCCCCGCGCTCAGCGACTACTCGGTGATCGTGCGCGGCACCGGCGCGGTGTTCCTCGGCGGCCCGCCGCTGGTCAAGGCCGCGACCGGCGAGGTGGTCACCGCCGACGAGCTCGGCGGCGCCGACCTGCACACGCAGATCAGCGGCACGTGCGACTACCCGGCGGCGAGCGAGGACGACGCGATCGCGATCGGCCGCGAGATCGTCGCGCACTGGTCGGTCCCGGCCAAGCAGCTGACGCGCGAGCCGGCCGCGCCGCCGCGCTACCCCGCCGACGAGCTCTACGGCATCATCCCGACCGACATCAAGCAGGCGTTCGACATGCGCGAGGTGATCGCGCGGCTGGTCGACGACAGCCGGCTGCACGAGTACCAGCCGGCGTACGGCACGACGCTGGTATGCGGCTACGCGCGGCTGTGGGGCTACCCGATCGGCATCCTCGCCAACAACGGCGTGTTGTTCAACGACAGCGCGCTCAAGGGCGCCCACTTCATCGAGCTGTGCAACCAGAACGCCACGCCGCTGGTGTTCCTGCAGAACATCACCGGCTACATGGTCGGCAAGCACTACGAGGAGCGCGGCATCACCAAGGACGGCGCCAAGATGATCATGGCCCAGGCGTGCAGCCGGGTGCCCAAGCTGACCGTGATGTGTCACGCCTCGTTCGGCGCCGGCAACTACGGCATGTGCGGCCGCGCGTACGACGGCCGGTTCCTGTTCGCCTGGCCGAACCACCAGATCGGCGTGATGGGCGGCGACCAGGCGGCCGCAACGCTGGTCGACGTCAAGCGCGCCCAGCTCGCGCGCGACGGCAAGCTCGACGACGGCGAGCTCGCCCGGGTGCGCGACGAGACGCTCGCGGGGTTCGCGGCGCAGATGACCGCGTATCACTCGACCTCGGAGCTGTGGGACGACGGCGTGCTCGACCCGGCCGACACGCGCGACGCGCTCGGCATCGCGCTCAGCGTCGCGGTCAATGCTCCATCCGGTACCCCGTCCGGCGCCCCGTTCGGCGAGCCGGGCTACGGCGTGTTCCGGCTGTAGGCCACCCCGGCGATCGCTGCCTGTCCGTAACGCGGGCCATTTCCGTCTCCTGACAGCGACAGTGATCACGCGTAGCTCATCCGCTCGCATCTCGAGGTCGTCGGTTCTTGACCTCGAAGATCGGTCGTCCGATCGTAGAGTCCCACACCAGGAGGTCCATATGCGAATGTTGATGGCAATTGCGTTTCTCTGTGCGCTGACGATCGGAGCCACTCAGGCCGCGAGCTCCGGCCCGACCCCGCGCGGAGGACAGCTGCCGACACGGCGCGCCCTGCCGGCAGGCGCGCTCAAGCTCGAAGAGGCGAGCAAGTCCCGTTGCGGGGGCGTGCCGTCGTGCCAGCGCACGTCGCAATGCCCCGCGGATTTCTGCGCCGGCGGCGCGCCGCTGTGCTTCCAGGGCTGTTGCTCCTGCGCCAGCTGACCCCGAGCAGACCGGGTCCGCGCAGCCGTCACGGTCGCGCAGGAACGGCGAGGCCGCGGATCACGGCCGGGCGGGCGACGAACGCGGCGAGCGCCCGCGTGACGTGGGGGAACTCCGAGATGCCGACGATGTCGCCGGCGTCGTAGAACCCGAGCAGGTTGCGCACCCAGGGGAAGATCGCGATGTCGGCGATCGTGTACGTATCGCCCATCATCCACGCGCGGCTGGCGAGCCGGCCGTCGACGACGCGCAGCACGCGCCGCGACTCGGCGACGTAGCGATCGCGCGGGCGCTTGTCCTCGTAGTCCTTGCCCGCGAACTTGTGGAAGAAGCCGAGCTGTCCGAACATCGGACCGAGCCCACCCATCTGGAACATCAGCCACTGCAGGGTCTCGTAGCGCTCCGCCGGCCGGGTCGGCACCAGCTGGCCGGTCTTCTCGGCCAGGTAGATGAGGATCGCGCCGGACTCGAACAGCGGCAGCGGCTCCCCGCCGGGTCCGTCGGGATCGATGATCGCCGGGATCTTGTTGTACGGATTCAGCGATCCGAACTCCGGCGACATCTGGTCCTGGGTGTCGAAGCTCACGAAGTGGCCCTCGTACGGCAGGCCGGTCTCCTCGAGCATGATCGACACCTTCACACCGTTGGGCGTGGGCAGGCCGTAGAGCTGCAGCCGCTCGGGGTGCTGCGCGGGCCACTTCCTGGTGATCGGAAAGCGCGCCAGGCGCGCGTGGGCGGACGGCCGATCGGTCATGCCGATGCTTACCCGATCCGCCCGCCGCACGCCCGGCCGGCCGCGCGCTATCTCGCGGATCTGCGTGCGGAGAGGGCGCATCGCGTCGTGTAGGCTGGCGTCGAACGCCACTCCGGGAGGACGGTCATGGCAGCACATCGCGCGCGGCCCGGCAGGTCCGGCATCCTCGGTCAGCTCTGGTTCCAGGTCCTGCTCGGCACGCTGCTCGGCATCGCCGTCGGCTGGCTCGCTCCGGGCACGGGGTCGGCGATGAAGCCGCTCGGCGACGCATTCATCAAGCTGATCCGCATGATGATCGGGCCGGTCATCTTCGTGACCGTGGTGCACGGCATCGCCCGGGTGAGCGACATGCGCAGCGTGGGATGGGTCGCGCTCAAGTCGCTGATCTACTTCGAGGCGATCACCGTCCTGGCGCTCGTGATCGGCCTCGTCGCCGTCGAGCTGTGGCGCCCGGGCGCCGGCATGAACATCGATCCGTCGCGGATCGATACGGCCGCGATCAAGAGCTATCTCGCCACCGCGCACGACCAGACCGTCACCGGCTACCTGATGAGCATCATCCCCACGACGCTGCTGGGCGCACTGACCGAGCCGGCGGTGCTGCCGGTGCTGCTCGTCTCGGTGCTGTTCGGCGTGGCGCTGGCCGGCGGCGGCGAGCGCAGCGCGCCGGTGCTGCGCGTGATCGACGGCCTCTCGCAGGCCGTGTTCCGGATCATCGGGTACATCATGTACACCGCGCCGATCGGCGCGTTCGGCGCGATCGCCTTCACGATCGGCCAGTTCGGCGCCGGATCGCTGGTCTCGCTGGGCGCGCTGATCCTCGAGTTCTTCGTGGTCTGCGCGCTGTTCACCGCGATCGTGCTCGGCGCGGTGGCGTGGTGGTGCGGCGTCCACCTGGGCCGGCTGCTCGACTACATCCGCGACGAGATCGTGATCGTCGCCGCCACGACGTCGACCGAGACCGTGCTGCCGCGCCTGATCGTCAAGCTCGAGGATCTCGGTTGCGACGAGAGCGTGGTCGGGTTCGTCATCCCGGCCGGCTACTCGTTCAACCTCGACGGCACCTGCCTCTACCTCACGACGGTCGCGGTATTCCTCGCCCAGGCCACCCGTACACCGCTCACGCCGTGGCAGGAGCTGGGGCTGATCGCCGTGTTGCTGCTGACGTCGAAGGGCGCCGCCGGGGTCGCCGGGTCGGCGTTCGTCGTCCTGGCCGCGACGCTGGGGGCGACCGGCACGATCCCGGTGGCCAGCATCGCGCTGATCCTGGGCATCCACCGGATCCTCGCCGAGGGCCTGACCTTCGTGAACCTGGTCGGCAACTGCGTGGCGACGATCGCAATCGCGCGCTGGGAGGGCAAGATCGACCACCATGCGCTGGCGCGCCGGGTCGGCACGAGCGCCTACCGGCGGCGGTACCCCGGCGCGTGAGCCATCGCCGGGACCGGCCGACTCGGCTACGCTCCCCGCCGGGATGCCCGACACGCCCGATCCCGACTGGCTCGCGTTCCACCCATCTCCGAGCAAGCCGCGGTTCGCTCCGCCGGCGGGGGCGGTCGATGCACACTGCCACGTGTTCGGCCCGGGCGATCGGTTCCCCTATGCGGCCGAGCGCAAGTACACGCCGTGCGACGCCGGCAAGGACGCGCTGTTCGCCCTGCGCGACTTCCTCGGCTTCGAGGCCAATGTCATCGTCCAGGCGAGCTGCCACGGCGCGGACAATCGCGCGCTGGTCGATGCGCTGTGCGCCGCGCGCGGCCGCGCCCGCGGCGTCGCCACCGTGCGCGCCGACATCACCGGCGACGCGCTGCGCGAGCTGCACGGCGCGGGCGTGCGCGGCGTGCGCTTCAACTTCGTGCGCCGCCTGGTCGATCCGGAGCCGGAGGCCCACCACCGCGCGATCGTCGAGCGGATCGCCGCGCTCGGCTGGCACGTGGTCGTGTACGTCGAGGCGGCCGATCTGGAGGCGCGCTGGCCGTTCATCACCTCGCTGCCGACCCCGGTCGTGGTCGACCACATGGGCCGGCCGGACGTGTCGCTGCCGATCGACGGTCCCGAGTTCCAGCGCTTCGTGCGGCTGCTCGCCGAGCACGCCCACGTGTGGACGAAGGTCAGCTGCCCGGAGCGGCTGTCCCGGAGCGGTCCGCCCGGCTACGACGATGTCGTGCCGTTCGCCCGCCACCTGGTCGAGCGGTTCCCCGATCGCGTGCTGTGGGGCACCGACTGGCCGCACCCCAACCTGAAGCACCACATGCCCGACGACGGACAGCTGGTCGACGTCATCCCGCGCATCGCGCCGACCGCCGAGCTCCAGCGCAAGCTGCTGGTCGACAACCCGATGCGCCTGTACTGGGGAGCTCCGGGCGACTGACTCAGGAGTGATGGTACGCGCGCCGGCCGCGCAGCTCACTTCAGGTGGGTCTCGAGGAATCGAAGCATGGCACAGAGGGCTCCTGGGTCTCGCGTTGCGTGTCGACGTGCCAGCGGAGCAGGGCAGTCCGTTCAAACTCGCGTCGCGATGAATCGAACGCCCCAGCCGTGGACGGCAATGCCCTCGGGCCCTCTCCGGGCGTCGAAGGCCGCGATCAGATCCGCACGTAGCGATGGCCGGAGCTCCTCCGGGACAGGGCGCAGGAAATTGCCGAACGAGCTCGCCTCGAGAAACTCGACGAGAGCCTCACCGCTCGCGTGGGTTAGAGTGCGTTGCGTCACCTGAAGCTCGACGAGCTCGAGTCGACTCTCGAGGGCCAGCGACACGAGCTCGGTCGTCGTACAGCCGCGCCTGGCAAACGTGAGCACCGAGATATCGACGCGGCCGGCGTAGGGCGCGCGCGCGAGCAGGGACTCGAGAGCGAGGCCCATCGTGCCGGCCCTGGCAAGCTCCTGCGGCAAGGTCGTCATTCCGAGGCGCCCGCCTGGTCGCAGGACGCGACGTACTTCGGCGAGGGCTTTCGCTTTGTCCGCAATCCAGTGAAAAACGGACGCCATGCAAACCGCGTCGAAGCTCGCGTCCTCGAAGGCGCGGAGATCCTCGGCCTGCCCCACCTCGAACCTCGCGGTGCCGCCGCCGCGCGAACGCGCGATGTGGATGCGTTCCTCGAGCGGGTCGATGCCGGCCACCGCGCCGTTCGTCCCGACGCGCTCGGCGATCCACTGCGCCAGGCGCCCGGTTCCGCATCCCACGTCGAGGACGCGGGCCCCTTCCTGGAGCCCGAGCCGCTCGACAAGACGCTTGCCCCCCTCGAACTGGAGATCGCTGATCCGATCGTACGTTTCCGCGAGCTCGCGGCTGTCGTGCGCGAACGAAGTCGTCATGGTTCCAGGCTAACGTAGCTCTCTGGATCCCGGGGCGCGAGCTTGAACCCGGCGATCACCGCGGCGAGCGGCGGACGCGGTGGAGGCTATCCGTCGATCAGGCCGGCGATGGTCATCGCGGCGTTCTCGACCGACGGAAGCGCCGTCTGCACATCCTGCCCGATCTTGGCAACGGTGTCCTTGGCCTTCCCGCCGGTGGCGCTGGCCAGCTCCGCAGAATCGATCGTCTCGAACTCTTGATGGTTGGATTCGGTCGGCATGGTCGTTCTCCTTTGCGCGAACGCGCTGCAGGTACCGAGCCATCACCATCGCCGCGCGATGGCCCCGCGATCGTTATCGGCCCGCCGTGGGTGGCGTCCGCCGTGATGGCTACAGCCATCAACTTGTTGGCTGCGGCCCACATCGCAGCGACGTCAGGGGTTCCGGTGGTCGCGTCCGACGAGGATGGCACGCGTGTAACCGAACGCGAAGCCGTGTCGTGCAGCGTTCGCACCCGATCTCGACGCTGGCGGTGTCGTGATCGCGGCGAGCTCGGCGCCGCGCACACGGGCCGCGTCGAGGCGAGCCGCGATCAGCGCCGTCTGGACGCCGCGCCGTCGAAATCCGGGAAGCGTTGCGGAGCCGGTCAGCAGCGCGATGCCGTCATGGACAAACATGCAAGCCGCACCGCCTTCGAACGGTCGCCAGAACGCGTTCGAGCGTGTCTCGCCGAGGCGATCACGCTGCGCGTCACTTCCGCCTCGGCATGCTCGATCCGTCGCGCCGTCGCTGGCGTCACGAACACACGCGCGGCGCGCACGTCATCCGCCATCTCGGGTCACCGTAGCACCGCTGCGCCAGCGGTCCACCGACCACGGCGTCCGCCGCCGCGACCTACATCACGACACGGCTGGGGGAGCGCCTGCGCGGCAGGGTGACGCGGTCCAGGTCGGGGACCTGGCGGGCGCCAAGGCGCGCTTCGAGGAGGATCTGGCCATCGCCCGCAAGCTCGCTCACGACAACCCGACATGAGCCGAGGCCCAGCGCGACGTCGTCGTCTCACTGATCGAGCTGGGCAAGACAACTCGAGAACGCAAGCTCTTGCGCGAGGCGCTCGACCTCGCGCAGCGCCTTGCACGGTCGGGACTCCTGGCGCCCAGCGACGGCGGCATGGTCGATGGGATCACGCGGCTGATCGACGCGATCCCGTGATGGCGATGTGCGCTGTTCCCCCGACTGCTGGATCATCCAACGATCCACCTCGGTGATCGCCAAGAGTTCGGAACACCGATGCTGATTGGTAGTCTGCGCGCCAATCCAGGGCGCATTGAATACTGCTGAGACATGGAGTCCCCTTTGGCCATGTCACACTGGCAAAAGCTGGCATCGGCGGTCCGCGCGGCTGGTCGCACCGGTCGCTGCTCGTCGCACGGGGCTGCGATTTCGTAGGCCATCGCACCTCGTCGTGATCCCGGTTCGCGATGCGACTGCATTGCCGCTTGCGCGAACCAGCAAGAACGCGAATAGTGCGCTCCGGCCCCATCCACTCCATGTCCTCGCACAATGCCAATGTCGATGATCCTCGCCGGCTGCGCGCCGCGATCCGTCTGGTGATTCGCGGCTACCTGCGCCGCGTCCGGGCGCGGCCGTGGCTGGCGACCGCCTCGCTCATGCTCCCCGGCCTCGGGAACATCTTCATCTTCTATGTCCCCCCGCTCGCGATTGCGCAGCTGCTCGCGATGCTCGCGCACGGCTCGCAGGCGGGCGTCGACGAGCTCGCCATGCCGGTCGTCCTGCTCGCGGTGTCCTGGCTCGGCGGAGAGGCGCTGTGGCGGCTCGCCGGCCTGGCGGTGCAGCGGCTCGAGTGTCACGCGATCGGCACGCTCTACGTCGAGGCGATGGACGATCTGTTCGCGAAGGACGCGGGCTTCTTTCACAACAACTTTGCCGGCTCGCTCACCAAGCGGGTGCTCGGCTACGCGCGCCGGTTCGAGGACGTGTCCGACGTGTTCGTGTTCTCGATCTGCGGCAACCTGTTCCCGCTCGTGTTCTCGATCGTCGTGCTCGCCCGGTTCTCCGGCTGGCTGATCGTGGTGCTGGTGTCGATGCTGGCGATCGCGTTCTGCTGCATGCGCCCGCTGATCCGCCGCCGCCACCGGCTGGTCCGGGTCCGCGAGGAGTCGAGCAACGTGCTCGCCGGCCACGTCGCCGACTCGATCACCAACGCCGAGACCGTTCGCGCGTTCGCGCGCGAGCGCGAGGAAGCCGCGATCCACGCCCGCAACGTCGGCGACTTCATCGCGAAGATGCATCGCTCGTGGAACTACCAGAACACGCGGGTCGATCTCGTCACATCCCCGCTGTACGTGACGACCAACACGCTCGGCCTGATCGTCGCGCTGGCGGTCGGCCGTGGCAGCGGCTTCGCGATCGAGGCCGTGTTCCTCACGTTCAGCTACTTCGCGCACACCACGCGCGTGATGTGGGAGTTCAATCGCATCTATCGCAACCTCGAGAGCGCGCTCACCGACGCCGCGCAGTTCACCGAGTTGCTGCTCGAACCGCCCGCGATCGTCGATGCCGACCCGGTCGAGCCGTTCCGGCCGCGCGACGCCGGCGTCCGGTTCCGCTCGGTGCGGTTCGCGCATCCGTCGCGTCCGCCGCTGTTCGACGGGCTCGAGCTGACGATCGCCGCCGGCGAGAAGGTCGGTCTGGTCGGTCGCTCCGGCGGCGGCAAGACGACGCTCACCCGCCTGCTGCTGCGGTTCGCCGAGCTCGATGCCGGCGCGATCGAGATCGGCGGCCAGGACATCGCGACCATCGCGCAGTCGGCGCTTCGCACGTTCATCGCGACCGTCCCGCAGGAGCCCGCGATGTTCCATCGCTCGATCGCCGAGAACATCCGGATCGGCCGGCCGCGCGCGACCGACGCAGAGATCCGGCGTGCCGCCGAGCTCGCGCACGCCGCCGAGTTCATCGCCGCGCTCCCCGACGGCTACCACACCCTGGTCGGCGAGCGCGGCATCAAGCTGTCCGGCGGCCAGCGCCAGCGCGTCGCGATCGCGCGCGCGCTGCTCAAGGACGCCCCGATCCTGGTCCTCGACGAGGCCACCAGCGCCCTCGACTCCGAGAGCGAGAACCACATCCAGCACGCGCTGTGGAACCTGATGCAGGCTCGCACCACGATCGTGATCGCCCACCGGCTGTCGACCGTCCGCCGGATGGACCGGCTCGTCGTGCTCGAGGCCGGCGCGATCGTCGAGCAGGGCCGTCACGACCAACTGCTCGCCGGTCGCGGCTACTACGCCGCGCTGTGGGATCACCAGTCCGGCGGCTTTCTGGAGGAGCTCGCCGGGTGACCCGGGTGCTCGGAGGTCGCCGCCTCAGTCGCGGGCGAAGTCCCTGACCGTGGTGTTGACGTCGCCGAGGCTTCCCGAGCCGAGATCCGAGGTCACCTCGCTGCCTGCGGGTGCGGCCGCCGGCGATGCGCGGTGCGGCCTTGGCCTCGCGGGCGCGATGGATGGGCCGGGGCGGGCCGGCGGGTCGACGGGCGCCGGCGGGCTGACCGGCACGGGCGGGTCGACGGGCGGCGGCGGGCTGACCGGCGCGGGCGAGCGGACCGCCGGGGGCGCAGGCGGCTCCCGATCGGAGGGTGGGCTCGAGGGGGAGCTCGCGCGCGTCGCATCCGGGCCGCCGCGCCACACGAGGCCCCCCGCACCGGCCACCGCGAACGACAGCCCCATGCCCGCGACAACGAGGACCGTGCGCCGGAGCCTCCTCGGCTGCCGGGCCGCGGCGGGCCGCGTCGCGAGCCAGCGGTCGATGTCGGCGATCACCTCGAGCGCGCTGCCCGGTCGATCGTCGGGGCGCTTCGCGAGCAAGCGCGTCACCAGGCGCGCGATCTCGGACGGCACGGTCGCGAACCGGGTCACGTCCGGCACCGGCGACTGCAGGTGCGCCGCGAGCAGCTCGCCCGAGCTCAGCCCGTTGCCGTACGGCGGTTGACCGGCCAGCAGCTCGAACAGGATGCAGCCGAGCGCGTACAGATCGCTGCGATGATCGCACTCGCTCGAGCCGCGGCACTGCTCCGGCGACATGTACGCCGGGGTCCCGAACACCAGGCCGACGGTGGTGCGGTTCGCCGCCGCGGTGTTCTCGAGCTTGGCGATCCCGAAGTCGAGGATCTTCACCTGATCGATCGCGCCGCCCTCGTGATCGCGGACCAGAAACACGTTGTCGGGCTTGAGGTCGCGATGCACCACGCCGCGCTCGTGCGCCACGGTCAGCGGCGCGGCGATCCGGCGGACCAGCGTCATCGCCTCGAACAGGCCGAGCGGCGCGTGATCCGCGAGCCGCGCCGCGAGCGTCCGGCCCTCGAGCAGCTCCATCGCGATGTAGGCGTTCCCCCCGGCGGTGTGCCCGTAGTCGTAGATCTCGACGATGCCCGGGTGGCGGATCGCCGTCGTCGCGCGCGCCTCGGTGCGAAATCGATCGATCGCCATCCCGTGGTTGCCGAGCTCGGGGCGCAGCACCTTGATCGCGGCGGGCCGGTCGAGCAGCGTGTGGACCGCGCGGTAGACCATGCCCATCCCACCCCCGCCGAGCTGGCCCACGATCCGGTACGGCCCGACCTGCGTGCCGATCTCGAGCACGGCCCCGGGGTGCTCCGTCATCGCTCGTACCTCACGCCGACCAGAGCGTCGAGCTCGCCGACCGAGGTCAGCAGCATGCCCATGCGCGGGCTCAGCGCGAGCGCCCCGGCGACGCGCACGGCGAACCCCGGGGCGATGTCGTGCTCGATGCCGACCTCGCCGCGCACGAGCGGCACCCACTGCGGCGCGGCGCTGATCCCCGGGACCACGCCATCGGAGTCATCGAGCGACGAGAAGTAGGCGGCGCCGAGCTCGCCGGCGAGCGTGATGCGGCCCCAGCCGAACGCGGAGCGATGGCAGATCGTCGCGGTGACCTGGCCGAGCGTGGCGTCGTGCAGGTCATCGCCGCGCCACAGCCGCGCCAGCCCGAACGCGCCGCCGAGCTCGAGGCCGTGCAGCCACGACACCGGCGCGGTGGCAGTCAGCCGGATGCCGGTCGTCGGCGCCGACCTTCCGGCCAGCACCATGCCGGCCGACAGCGAGCCCGTGACCCTCACCTGCGGCCGCTCCGCAACGGTGCGCGCGGGCGCCTCGGCCGCGTCCCGCGGCTCGCCGGCGTCGGGGGCCGGCGGGTGCATCCCCGCGAGCGCGGGCGGGCTCGCGGCGGCGGCCGGACCGATGGCCGCCGAGGGCGGTCTCGCGGTCGCGTCGCTCGGCGGCGTGCCGTCCGGGCCGGCCGGCGGCTCCAGCTTGGTGCGACAGGCGGCCTCGAGCTTGGGCAACAGGCTCTCGACCTGGGTCGCGAGCGCCGGCGCCGGGCTGCCGTCGAGAAACCGCCGGTAGTAGTACAGCGCGCGCTCGCAGTGCTGGAGCTGGCGATGCGCCTGCGCGAGGTTGAACAGCAGCGCGTCGCTCTGGAACAGCGTGTACGCCTGCTCGAACTCGTCGATCGCGGCCTCGTACTTGCCGAGGTTGTACAGCGCAACGCCGCGGCGAGCATGCTCGTCGGCGTCGCGCCGCGGCTCGGCGGCCGCGACCGCCGCCCAGCCCAGCAGGAGGATGATGATGACGGTGCGCATGTCGGCCCCTTCAGTTGGTGAGCGATTGCACGCACGCCGCGAACCCGTCGCACGACGGGCGATCGAGGCACTGCTTGAACTCGTACTCGACCTCGTCGCGCTGGTTGCGGGGGAGCGAGTCGAGCGCCTTGTCGGCGTCCTCCACGCACTCCTCCACGCTGCGGGCGAGTTGATTGCACGAATCCAGACGATTGCAGTACTCCTCGGACAGGCTCTGGGTGCCGCAACCGAACATCATGACGGTGATGAACACGAACGTGGGACGCATGGCGATTCCTCGAGGCCGGGGGGCAAGCAGGCGCGTCAGTTGGACAGCGTCCAGGTGAACATCTCGGCGCCGACCAGGCTGACGCCGGTCGGCGTGTGCCAGGTGAAGCCATCGCTCGACGCGGCGTCGAACAGGTAGCAGCCCGGCGGGATGTGATCGAGCGTGAAGCGAAAGCCCGGCGACAGCAGGTTGGTCCCCAGCCAGTTCGGACCCTCGGCCGGGTCGGTGCAGGCATGGACGTGCACCGTGTTGATCGTGTGGCTCGAGCTGTTCACGGTGACCAGCGCCGCGGTGCAGTCCGCCGGGCAGCTGGTCTGGGTCTCCCCGGCCTCGCACACCCGGTTGCCGCACACGGCGGCCGGCGGCGGCGCCGGGCAGTCCTGCGGGCAGCTCGTCGCGGTCTCCCCGACATCGCACACGTGGTTGCCGCAGGTCGCCCCGGAGCCCGACCCGGATCCGGCTGCGTGGCAGTCCTCCGGACAGCTCGACATGCTCTCCCCCGGATCGCAGACGTGGTTGCCGCAGGTGTCGTCGCCGCCGCCGGGCCCGTCGTCGCCGCTGCTCGACATGCATGCGGGGGTCGCGACCGCCGCCGCCACCATCAGCCCCGACCGCGCGATCGCCATGACCATTTTACAAGAATACGCACTCACGATGATCTCCTTGATGTGATGAATCCCGATGTGATGTCTATCGATTTGATGAATACTCATGAAGCAAGTACCGGTCGTCAGAACCGGAGCGCCAGCCGGCCGATCGCGCCGTCCAGGCCGCCGCGATCGCGCAGCGGCACGACGCCGAACGCGAGGTTTCCCGACTGCGCGGCGGTCCGCCAGCGCGTGTACGCCACGTGCGAGCTCAGCTCGTAGAACGCGGCCGAGGTGATCGGCAGCAGGAACGACGCGATCGCGAACTCGGTGTCGATCCGCGCGATGGCGTCGCCGGGCGATTCGTTGGCGGGCGGAGGCGGGCTGAACGCGGCGAACGCGACGCTCGCGCCGAGGTAGCTCCAGCCCAGCGAGCCCTGCCCTCCCATCAGGCGGCCGATCCCCCAGGTCGCGAGCGGCGTCACCGCGAAGTTCATCGCCGCGCCGGTCAGCGCCGAGCCCATGCAGTCGCCGCGACCGTCGCACAGCGAGTGGTAGGTCGCGTAGCCGGCGAGCGAGCCGACGGCAGCGCTGCCGAGGATCTCGACCACGAGCCGCCCGGTCGACCACCGCGCGCGCTCCATGCGGTCATCGCGCTGCGGGGCTGGCGCGGGCGCGCCCGGCGCTGCGGGCGGGTCCTGCGGGTCGGCTGCCCCGATCCGGGGCGCGGCGACCGCCATGGCGATCACGATGGCGGATGAAATGCGATATCGAGTGTGAGCTTGCATGATGATTACCTCGAACGTGGGTTGTTGCAGGGGAATGCAGAATGGGCGGGCAACCGCCAGTGGCTCTGCGCGCCCGCAGCCGGCGCCGGCCGCGCGGGCTCGCTCGATTTGCCCGCGGGGTCCGGGGCACGGCCGATCGCCGCGGCGAGCACGGCGTCGTGCAGGCAAGTGCGCGGCCGGGCGTCGACGTGCAGCGCGCGGCCGGCCGCGGCGTGCGCGAGGAACCCGCGCGCCAGCTCCGCGTAGCTCCGCCCGGCCGCGGCGGCGTCGGCGATCTCGGTCGCAAGCTCGGCCTGCTGGCACGCCGCGCCGCGATCGGCGCTGGCGCTCGACAGGCAGACCATCGCGCTGGTCCGGCGCGCCCGGCTCCAGGTCGCGGCGAGCCGGCTGGCGAACCCGCGCGCGAGCGCCCGCAGCCGGTGACGCCGCAGCCAGCCCGGTCGCGCGCCGGCGAGCCGGTCGTCGCCGTAGCCGCACGCGCTGATCACCACGGTGTCGACCGCCGGCGGGAACGCCAGCAGCGCGGTCGCGAGCTCGATGTCGGTCAAGAGCTCGCCGCGCGACAGCACCCAGGATTGCGACGGCAGCCAGCCGTCGGGCTCCATGCCGCGGCCCGCGAACATGACGACGACCAGGTCGTCGCCCTCCACGATGCCTCGCATGTGGTCGAACGCGCGCAGCACGCGGTGCTTCGTGGTCGCGACGATCAGCGGCTCGATCGCGGCGGAGGCGAACCGCACGTGCAGGTCGCGCTCGACGGTGGCGAGCGCGGCCAGCGCGCCGGGTGCCGGAACGCCGGGGACATCCGGTGGGTCGCCGGCGATCAGGATCGCGCGGGCTCTGCGGGTCGGAGCGTCGTGCATGCTCGCCCACCAAGGCAAGCCTCGGACCAGCGCCAACTACGCGACGCGACTGGATCTCGCGCGAGCCGGCGGGCGGGCGCTCGCGGGCGCCCGCCGGGCGCCTTCAGGGAGCCCTAGCTGGCCCAGTCGTCGCGCGCGATCTCGTAGCGCTGGATCCAGCGCTGGACCTGCGAGCGAACGGTCTGCAGCTCGCGGGCGACTGCCGCGACGTTGCCGCGCTGGGTGCGGAGCAGCTCGAGGAGCTGCGCCCGCCGGGCGCGATCCTCGTCTCCGAGCAGCGCGGGATCGCCGCGGCGCGCTGCCGGCTGCGACCGGGCACGCCGGAGCTCGCCGGGGAGATGGCCGAGCTCGATCGGCGCGTCCTGCGCGAGCGCGATCGCCTGCTCCAGGCCCTTCTGCAGCTCGCGGATGTTGCGCGGCCAGGCGTGCTGGAACAGCGCGCGCACCGCCTCGCTCGACAGCTCCGCGCGCGACGCCCTCGGGTCCTCGATCCGCCCCAGCAGCCCGTTGATGATCAGGCCGAGGTCCTCGCGGCGCTCGCACAGCGGCGGGAGCTCGAAGCCGCCGCCCAGGCGCGCGAGCAGATCCTCGCGAAACCCGCCCGCGGCGACCAGCGCTTCGAGATCGCGGTGGGTCGCCGCGATCACGCGCAGATCGATCGCGATCTCGGCGTCGCCGCCGACCGGCCGCACCGCCTGCTCCTGCAGCGCGCGCAGCAGCTTGCTCTGCGCCTGCGCGGGCAGGTCGCCGATCTCGTCGAGGAACAGCGTCCCGCCGCCCGACACCTCGACCAGCCCCTTGTGGTCGCGCGCCGCGCCGGAGAACGCGCCGCGGACGTGGCCGAACAGCTCGCTCTCGACCAGGGCCTCGGGCAGCGCCGCGCAGTTGACCGCGACGAACCGGCCGCGGCGGCCGGACAGCGCGTGCACCGCGCGCGCGATCAGCTCCTTGCCGCTCCCGGTGGGACCGCGGATCACGAGCGAGCTCTTGGACGCGGCGAGCCGCGCGAGCTCGGCGAACTGCCGGGCCAGCTCGGGCAGCATGGTGGCGAGCCCGCCGCCGGCCTCGAGCTTGCCGGCGTCGACCCAGCGCGGGGCATCGCCGGGAGTGGGCAGCGCGGCGCGGAAGAGGAAGAACGTGCGGCCCAGCTCGATCACGGCACCGTCGCGCAGCACCGCGCTGGGCTGGCGCTGGCCATCGACCCGCGAGCCGTTCTTCGAGCCGCGATCGACCAGCCGCCACCCGGCCGCGTCGCGCACGAGGGTCGCGTGATTCGACGACATCCAGCTGTCCGCGACCCCGATCTCGACGCGGCAGCGCAGCCCGTCGGAGTGGACCTCGACGCGGCACTCGCCGGCGCGCGACAGGTTGACCTCATCGACCTCGCACAGCCGGATCCGCAGCGGCGCCACGCGATTGCAGCCCGCCTGCATCACCAGGAACAGATGAGGCGCGAGCTCGACCTGCCAGCCCGCGCTGCCGTGGCTGCGCAGCGTGAGCGTCGGCCCGCCGCTCCGCGCGCTCGCCGCGTCGCCGACCACCGCCGTCATGGTCCCCGCCGGGTCCGGCGGGCGAGCGCCGCGCGCTGCTTGCGGAACTCGCCGAGGTACTCGTCCCCCTCGGCGTCGAGGTGGCCCTCGCCGCGCAGGCGCTCGAGCGTGGCGATCGCCTGGTCGAGCTCGCCGGCGGCGCGGTCGAGCTCGCCGCGCGCGTCGTACGCCGACGCCAGCATCCCGCGCGCCACCGCGAGGATCTTGGTGAAGTCGACGGCGTGCGCGTCGCGGCTCTCGGCCTGCAGCTTGACCGTGTCGACCATCGCCTGGAACGCTGCGAGCGCCGCGGGCAGGTCCTTGCGCGCGCGGTGGACCTCGCCGATGTAGGAGTACGCGATCGCGAGGTGCTGGCGCGCGACCGCCTGCTGCGGATCGAGCGCGACCGCCCGGGTCAGGATCTCGGCGGTGCGCTGGTAGTCGGCGAGCGCGCCCGCGAGATCGCCGCGCTCCTCCTTGACCTGGCCGAGCTTCGACAGCGCGACGGCGACGTGGCGCTGCCAGCGCTGATGGTCGTGGTCGGCGCCGGCGACCCGCACGATCGCATCGTAGGCCTCGCGGAACGCGGCCTGGGCCCCGGCCAGATCCTTGCGGACCAGCAGGGCGGTGCCGTAGTCGCTCGCATCGCTCGCCACCGCGTGCAGCCAGTCGATGTTCGTCGGATCGATCTGCACGAGCAGCCGCGCGATCTCGAGCGCCGCGAGGTAGTGGCGCTCGGCCTCGTCACGGCGCCCGAGCGCGCCGAGCGCCCGCGCGACCTTGTCGTGCGCGATCTCGACGTACGCGCGCCGCGCCGGGACCGGCTCGTCGGCGAGCAGCCTGTCCTGGATCTCGAGCTGGCTGGTGAACTCGGCGAGCGCGCCGTCGCGGTCGCCGAGCCGGCTCGCGGCCTCGCCCAGCCCTTCGTGGCCCATCGCCAGCGTGGCGCGCAGCTCGCGGTCGGTCTGCGGCTGCGACCGGGCGAGCACGTCGAGCGCCCGGCGGTAGTCGTCGCGCGCGGCCGCCAGCTCGTCGTGCGCGAGCTCGGCGGCCCCGGTCAGCGTGAAGATCTTGGCGATCGCGACCCCGGTCTCGGCGGCGAGCGGTCCGGCCTGCAGCGGCTCGGCGATCCGGCGCGCCTCGGCGAGCGCGCTCGTCGCATCGCCGCGGCGCACGTCCATCACCGCCTGCGCGATGCGGGTCAGCGTTCGCACGACGTCGACCCGGGGCCGCGGGCCGGGGTCGTCGCGGAGCAGCGCCCGCCGCAGCTCGAGGCCGGCGCGGTATGCGGTCGCCGCTGCCTCGTGCTCGCCGCGCGCGTCCTGGACGTCGCCGACCACCTCGAACGCCTGCGCCCGCCGTCGCATCGCCTCGGGATCGCGGTCGGCGCGCAGCGGGTCGAGCGCGGCGTAGTAGTCGCCGACCCGCGTGCCCGCGCCGAACAGCGGCTCGAGCCGGCCGAGCCGGCCGAGCTCGCGCCGGAGGTCGACGACGACATAGTCGACCAGCCCCTCGGCCGCCGCGCGCTCCCCGACCGCGAGGTTGCGCTGCGCGCTGGCGCGATCGCGCTCGTCGGCGACTCGCCGGAACGCCAGGGTGGCCACCACCGCCGTGATCGCCACGACCGCGGCGGCGCTGGCGAGGATCACGCGGTGCCGCCGCATCCAGCGCAGCAGCCGCTCCGCCGCGGAGTGATGGCGTGCAGTGACCAGCAGGCCGGTCTGGAACCGTCGCAGGTCGTCGGCGAGCTCGCGCGCGCTCGGGTAGCGCTCGGCGGGGTCGCGCGCCATCGCCTTGGCGACGATCGCCGCGAGATCGACCGGCACCCCCGGCACCCGCGCGCGCAGGGCCGCCGGCGGGCCGCTGCGGACCTGGGCGAGCACGTCCTCGGCGCTCGCGCCGCGGTACGGCGGCTGACCCGCGAGCACCTCGTAGAGGATGGCGCCGAGCGCATAGGCGTCGGCGCGCTCGTCGACGTCGGGGCCGTGCGCCTGCTCCGGCGCCATGTACGCCGGCGTGCCGAGCACCGCGCCGTGCACCGTCCCGGCCGAGCTCGCCGTGTCCGCACACGCCTCGTCGGGACCGTCGCGCAGGTCCTTGGCCAGGCCCCAGTCGATCACGATCGTCTCGCCGAACGGTCCGATCATCACGTTCCGGGGCTTGAGATCGCGGTGGATGATCTGGTGGCGATGCGCGTAGGCCATCGCGTCGGCGACCGCCAGCACGTGCGGCACGAGCGCGAGGCGGCCCTCGAGCGACGCCGTCCGGCCGAGCACCTCGTCGAGGCTCTCGCCCTCGATGTAGGGCATCGCGTAGAACGGCGCCCCGCTGGACCATCGACCGGCCTCGTGGACCGCGACGATCGACGGATGCTGCAGCCGCGCGGTCAGCCGCGCCTCGCGCTCGAACCGGCGCGCGAGCTCGCCGCTGTCGCTCAGCACTTCCTTGATCGCGACGCTGCGATCGAGCCGGCGATCCTTGGCGACCTGGATGCGCCCCATCCCGCCCGTCCTGACCTCCTTGAGGATCGTGTAGTGGCTGCTGTCCACGGTCACCAGGTTGGGATAGGGTCCCTCGCTGCCGGGTCGCGCCGGGGTTGCCGGCGCGACCGGCGGCGGCTCGCCGGCCGTCGGCGGCGCCCCGCGTGGATCGCGCGAGGCTTGCGACAGCGTCGCGTCCATCACCACCCGATCGTCTGCACCCATGTTGCTCCGTCCTCCGCCCACTTCCGGTCGGATCGATCGACGCGTGGTCGACTGTTACTGATGTGAGTGTACCGTGCGACGCGCCCCCCCCGCCAAGGTCGTGGGGGCGGTTGCTGCTGCATGAGGCGCATCCAGGGCGCGATTTCCGACACGGAATCGTCAGGTCCGGCCGACCCGCGTCGCGATCTCGAGCTTCGTGGGACGCCGGCGTCGAGCGCGCCCTGCCCCCGCGCCGCCGGTTCGGCGCCGCCGATTCGGCGTTGATCGGCACAAGTGGTGGAATCTTCGCGTCCAGTGGCTGGCACGACGCGTGCTACAGCCGCGAACATGATGATGGTGCTCGCCCCCGTGCGCGTGCGCGATCCGGTGTCCGCGGTGGACCGCTGGGTGTGCGAGCTCGAACGGGTGCGGCTGCGCGCGGTGGTCACCGTCGGGCTGAGCGGCGCAGGCGCCGTGGACTGTCATCGCGACGAGCTCGCGCGGGTCGAGGCCGAGCTCGCCGAGATGCGCGCCGGCGGGGGCCGCGCCGAGACCCTGGCCCGGCGGCTCGGGCTCGACGATGACGAGCTCGACCTGGTGTGGTGTGCGGTGGCCGCGGCGGTCGACCCGCGGCTCCAGCCCCAGCTGCAACTGCTCGGCGGCAGCGATTCGCGCCGCGGCATCAGCCTGGCGAGCCACGCGCTGCTGTTCGGGCTCGACGGTGCGCGCGCCGGTGCGCTGACCCGGGCGCTGCTCGGTCCGCATCCGCTGCTGCGCCACCACCTGCTGACCGTCGCGACCGACGGCCTGTCGCCGGCGTCGCGCGTGCTCGCCGCGGCGCCGCGGCTGTGCAGCTGGCTCGCCGGCGACGACGAGCCCGACCCGGCGCTGCTGGGCACCGGCGCGGTGGTCGATGTTCCGATCGCGCGCGAGCTCGACCCCGCGCAGCGCGCCGCCGAGGATCAGATCGCGAGCGTGCTGGCGGCGGGCCTGCCGTCGCTGCTCGCGATCGAGGGGCCCGCTGCGGTGGGCCGGCGAACCTCGGTCGCGGCGGCCGCGCTCGGCCAGCTCGGCCGTCCGGTGATCGCGCTCGACCTGCGCAGGCTGCCGCCGCGCGCCGCCGAGCTCGATGCGGCGCTGATCGGCCTGGTCCGCGAGTGCGTGCTGCGCGACGCGATCGCGGCGGTGGTCGAGCCCGACGCGATCGCCGCCAGCCCCGAGGAAGCCGCCGCGACCCTGCACAGCATCGCCCGCCGGCTCGACGCGCTGCCCGGCGCCGCGGTGGTGATCAGCGCGCGGTCCGGCCTCGATCTGCCGGTCGACCGGCCGGTGGTTCGCATCGCCTACCCCACGCCCGACACCGCGACGCGCCGCGCGCTGTGGCAGGCCGCGATCGCCGCGCTGCCCGGTGGCGCCGCGATCGATCTCGAGCTGCTCGCGATCCGCTACCGGCTCGGGCCGGGCGGGATCCAGCGCGCCGTCGCCTCGGCCCGGCTGCTCGCCGGCGATCGGCCGATCACCACCGCGGGGCTGGTCGCCGGGGTGCGATCGTACGTCGCCGAACGGCTCGGCGATCTCGCCCAGCGCATCGAGGTGCGCCAGACCTGGGACGACCTGGTGCTCGCACCCGATCTGGTCGATCAGGCCTGCGCGCTGGTCGCCCGGGTTCGCCACGCTCACCGCGTGCTCGAGGACTGGGGCTTCGCCGCCAAGCTGCCGCGCGGCACCGGGGTCGCGGCGCTGTTCAGCGGACCGCCGGGCACCGGCAAGTCGATGCTCGCCGGCCTGGTCGCCCGCGAGCTCGACCTCGAGCTCTACCAGGTCGATCTGTCGCGGGTGGTCTCCAAGTGGGTCGGCGAGACCGAGAAGCAGCTGGCCCGGATCTTCGACGCCGCCGAGGCCGGCCATGCGCTGCTGCTGTTCGACGAGGCCGACTCGCTGTTCGCGCGGCGGACCGAGGTCAAGTCGGCGGTCGATCGCTACGCCAACCTCGAGGTCAACTACCTGCTGCAGCGGATCGAGGGCTTCGGCGGCGTCACCGTGCTCACCACCAACATGGACACCAGCATCGATCCTGCGCTGCGCCGCCGGCTCGCCTGCCAGATCGCGTTCTGGCCGCCCGAGACCGCCGAGCGCGCCGAGCTATGGACGCGGATGCTGTCGGCGCGCGGGCCGGTCGCCCGCAACATCGACGTCCGCCGGCTCGCCGAGATCCACCCCGAGATGACCGGCGCCAACATTCGCAACGCCGTGCTCACCGCGGCATTCCTCGCCGCGGCGGAAGCCACCCAGATCACGCAGGCGCTGCTCGAGCGAGCCGCGCGCGACGAGTACGCGGCGATGGGCCGCGTGCTCGGCAAGAAATGACTCTTTCCCGAGGTCGATGACATGGCAGGACCGGACCACAAGGACAAGCGCGGCGATGCGGACAAGCTCAAGTCGCCCACCGACGATCTCCACGACCAGACCGACGAGCGCGGCCCGTCCGAGCAGCGCGATCAGGAGGCCGCCCTGCGCGCGGCCCACATCGCGCTCGCCCACGATCTGCCGGCCCAGGTGCTCCACGTCGAGGTCCATGGCCGGATGACCCGGATCGCGATCTCGGCGGGCCACAAGCGCGGGGTGACGGTCGGCATGACCGGCTACGTCTCCAGCCCGCACGGCGCGGTCGCCGAGTTCACGATCGACAAGACCGAGGACGGCCTGGCATGGGCCGACGTCGAGCTCACCCCCGACACGATCAGCAGCGCCGGCGGGTCGGTCATCGTCAACCCCGCGCACAGCCCGCTCAAGAAGCTGCCCAGGAATGCGCGCGGCAGCGTGCTGCGGGTCTCGGTCGAGGGCGGCCGCAGCCGGATCATGATGTCGAACGGCTACATGCAGGGCGTGAAGTACCAGATGCCGGGCTTCGTCGTCGACAAGCACGGCCGCCAGCTCGAGACCTTCGTGGTCTCCGATCTCGGACCCAACGAGAGCGTCGCGCTGGTCGAACTCACCCCCGATCAGCTCAAGGACTGCGAGATCGTGCTCAATCCGTAGTCGCGTGGACGGCAGCCCACCTCGTGAGCGCAAGCGCACATGTGCGCGAGCGCTCACTGGACTCAAGTCCACGCCAAGACGGCGGTCTTGAGCGCCTTCCTCGACGAGGTAGGGCAGCGCTGCGGTGCGGTCCGTCGCCGTCGTTGCCAGCGCCGGGTCGCGACGTCGATACTGCCGGCGATGCGGCGGCTGTGGATCGCGTGCCTCCCGTGGTTGGCCGCATGTGGCTTTCGTTCGCCCGCGGGGGAACCCGCGGACGCGGGGGAACCCCCGGACGCGAGCTTGTGCTTCGATGGCTTCACGCGCGTGTGCCTGGAGGCGTTGCCGACGACCCCGCTGGTCATCGCGTCGACCATGGAGCTCGACACCACGGCCGGCTGCGCGACGACGACGATGGGGACTGCGGCCGGGGTCTGCGTGATCGCGGCGACGGCGATCGAGGTCCCAGCCGACGCCACGCTGCGAGTCACCGGCCCCAGGCCGCTCGCCTTGCTCGCGACGAGCTCGATCGTCGTCGCCGGCATGCTCGATGCCGCGAGCCACCGGGGCGGCACCGCCGGGCCCGGTGCGAGTCCAGCCGCGATGTGCGGGAGCGGGACGGCGCCGACCCTGGCCAGCGGCAGCGGTGGCGGTGGCTACGGCGGGACGTTCGCGACGGTCGGTGGTGATGGCGGCGAGAGCGTGGGGCGCGGCGCGAAGGGCGTCGCGTCGACGACGGTGGAGGTGCCGACCTCGCTGCGCGGCGGTTGCCCCGGGATCGCGGGAGCGAGCACCAACCCCGGCGCCGGCGGCGCGGGCGGCGGTGCGGTCGAGCTGATCGCCGCGTCGATCCAGGTGTCCGGACGCGTGAACGCGTCGGGGGCCGGCGGGGAGGCCGGGACGCTCGACGACTCGGGCGGTGGCGGCGGCGGATCGGGCGGAATGGTCGTGTTCGACTCGCCGATGCTCGCGATCACCGGCACGGTGCTGGTGCAGGGCGGCGGTGGCGGCGGCGGCTCCGGCGGTAGCGGGGCGGGAACGCCCGGAGCCGATCCGATCGAGGCTGGCGTGGCTGCGATCCCGGGGGACGGGTATCACGCGGGCGGCGGGACCGGCGGCGCGGGTGGGTTCGGCGCGATCGCGGCCGACGCAGGCAACGCGCAGGCCGGCACCCTGATCGGCGGCGGCGGCGGCGGTGGCGGCGCAGGCATCGTGCGATCGAGCCCGTGACCCGGGTGTGACCCGCGTCTGCGACAAGTTCGTAGTGAGGTACGCAGATCGAGGCGCGCACCCGAACTTGCACGGGAGCTGAGCGAGCTCGCCAAACCGTGCGGACAGAATCACTCGAGGCAAACGTTACTGGCACGATCGCTACACGCGAAGAGCGCAGTGAGCCTCAAAGCGACTCCGCACGACGCGAGTCCACGAGCTACGAGAATCCCCGTCGAGCGACTCGCAGCGCGGCCCGCACGTGTCTCAGCTCGAGTGTCATCGAGCGTAACTGGAGGTCCGATATGAGAGAAACGAGGCCGATTGTTCTGTTGGCCAGTGCGCTCGCGTTCGCCATCCCGGCCTGCCAGGCACCGGCGGTCTCCGAACTGACGAGCGCCAGCACCGTCTATGCCGTCGGACCGACCCGCACGTACCATACTCTGCAGGAGCTGCAGGGGATACTGCAGGCCGGCGACCAGGTCGATGTCGACTACAGCGCGACGCCGTATCCGTGCGGCGCGCTGTTCCAGACCTCGGGGACCGCGTCCCAGCCGATCACGATTCACGGCATCGTCGATGGCAGCGGCCGCCGACCCCTCATCAAGTGCGGAGTCAACCAGGCCGGCGAGTTCAGCGCCGTCGAGTTCCGCATGGCCAATCACTGGGTCTTCGAGAACTTCGAGATCGACGGCAATCGCAGCGGCGGCAACGGGTTCGATGCGAATCAGCTGACGGGGACCCATCGCCTGATCCGGACTCAAAGCGACGATATCACGATACGCAACGTGTATCTTCACAACTGCCCGGCCCATGGCATCCTTTCCAACGATGACTTCTCGGGGTCGCTGACCCTCGAGTACAGCGAGATCGCCGACTGCGGTAACTCGGATACTCGCCATTCGGTCTATATCTCGACGGATCCCACCAACTTTCCCGGTGCGACATGCCACGTCCGCTACAACTACATTCACGACGGAGCCAACGGGATCCTGCTCAAGACTCGCTGCCAGCGCAACGAGATCTACTACAACTGGCTGGAGAACTTCCCGTGCCACTTCATGCAGCTGATCGGGATGGACGATTCCTTCCCTGCCAAGGACGCAAATGGCAGCGTGATCCCCTACAACTCGGACGTGGTCGGCAACGTGTTCTATCAGCCGATCTTCCGTGAGTGTTACGTCGGCCAGGGTGACAGCAATGCCTTCACCCTGGGGCATGACTGGTGGGAGGTCAACTCCGAGAACACAAGTCCAGGCACCTGGGGTGAGAAGCGTTTCGTGAACAACACCGTCGTGCTGCCGGCGCAGACCACCGCACCGGTGTTCAAGATCCAGGGCGGGATCAAATCGGTGGAGATGCACAACAATGTCTTCAAGGCGCCTTCCTCGCTCATCGTGATACGAGATTCCGCTCCGGATGAGGACATCTACTGGACCACCGGCAGCCGCCAGATCGCCGGGTCGTACAACTGGGTCGTCAGCGGCATGCACGTGCCACCCGAGTGGACCTCCAACCGCTCGGGGAGCGATCCGGGCTTCACCGGCGCCGCGGACTTCCGGCCGGCCGCATCGAGCCCTCTCGTCGATGCGGGCTCACCCACGGCACCCGCGTTTCCGGCGTTCCCGTTCCCCAGCCCGACCTACCCGCCCGGCCATGAGCCCGTCCGCGCGGCCACGAGCAATCCACCGGCGCGCGTGACCTCGGGCACCATCGACATCGGCGCGTTCGAGTCCTCGAGCGGCGCCGGCTGCAGCTACTCGATCAGCCCGAGCAGCGCCTCACCGGCGGCCGCGGGCGGATCTGCTTCGGTGGCCGTCACCGCGGCGTCGGGCTGCAGCTGGGTTGCGACGAGCAACGACTCGTGGATCACGATCACCGGGGGCGCGAGCGGCACAGGGGGCGGCACGGTGTCGTATTCGGTCGCCCAGAACACGAGCGGCGCGCGCGCCGGGACCATGACGATCGCGGGCCAGACCTTCACGGTCACCCAGGCTGCCGGCGGCAGCTGCACGTACTCGCTCAGCCCCACCAGCTCCTCGCCGCCGGCCGCGGGCAACAGCGCAAGCGTCTCGGTCACGGCGGGCGCCGGCTGCAGCTGGACCGCGACCAGCAACGCGGCATGGATCACGATCACCGCGGGTTCGAGCGGCACGGGCAGCGGCACCGTGTCGTATACGGTCGCCCAGAACACCGGCGGCCCGCGCAGCGGCACGCTCACCATCGCGGGCCAGACCTTCACCGTGAACCAGGCCGCCGCCGGCGGCACCGAGCTGCTCGCCAATCCCGGCTTCGAATCCTGGTCGGGTGGGCTTCCGACGAGCTGGACGAAGCCCACCGCGACCACCGTCACGCAATCGACCACGACCCACGGCGGCTCGTCGTCGTGTCAGGTGCAGAACCCCGACTGGGCAGGCATCACGCAGGTGGTCACCGGCAGCAAGCCCTCCGGCACCACGCTCACCGGCACCGCGTGGGTCAAGTGGGTGGCGGGGCCGAGCACGTCGCCGTTCATCCAGCTCGTCATCAGCTACTCGGATGGCACGCCGGCGGACTATGTCGGCGCCGCCAGCTCGAGCTTCACCACGAGTGGCTGGTACCAGCTCACCCGGGCGTTCACCGTCGCCCATCCGGTCAGCTCGGTCGGCCTCGGCGTGCTGAACAACTCCGGCGTGTCGCAGACCTTCCTCGTCGACGACGCCTCGCTGGACGTCGGCGGCGGCTGCGTGCCCACGACCTGCGCCGCGCAGGCCAAGGACTGCGGCACCCTGTCCGACGGATGCGGTGGGACCTTGACGTGCGGCACGTGCACCGGCGCCGAGACCTGCGGGGCCGGCGGCATCGCCAACGTGTGCGGCGTGAGCGACCTGCTCTCGAACCCGGACCTGGAGGCCTGGTCGGGCGGGCTGCCCACGAGCTGGACCAAGGCCAGCGCAAGCACGGTCACGCAGTCGACCAGCGCCCACGGCGGCTCGTCGTCGTGTCAGGTCCAGAACCCCGACTGGATGGGCATCACACAGACCGTCGCGATGACGAGGCCCTCGGGCACCACGTTCACCGGCACCGCGTGGGTCAAGTGGGTTGCGGGGGCGACGACCAGCCCGTACGTGCAGCTCGTCATCAGCTACTCGGATGGAAACCCGCCGGACTACGTCGGTGCTGCCAACCCGAGCTTCACGACCAGCGGGTGGTACCAGCTCACCAGAGCCTTCACGGTCACGCACCCGGTCAGCTCGACGGATCTGAACGTCGTCAACAACTCCGGCGCACCGGAGACCTGGCTTGTCGACGACGCCTCCCTGACGACGCAGTAGGGACTCGCAGCACGACGTCGCGGCCGTCAGTGGGCCGCGCGCGATAGCGACGCGCAGCCGGCGGCGCTCACGATCCGCAGGAACGCCGTTTCCAGCGTCCGCGCGACGAGCTGGTGAGACGCGCAGCGGGTGCAGCTTTGGAGCACGCTGTGCCGCCGCGCACACCCGCCGTATCGCCGCGCTCGCTCCGCGAGCGCGACAGCTCGTCGCCGGTGAATCAGCAGCGGTATGCGATCTGCACCGTGAGCGCCTGTGAGCTGCCAGGTCGCCAATTGCTTGTTCTCGCGCTGGCGACGCGGGCGAGGACGTACCGCGTGGCAACCGATGGGAGCGGTGCTGGTCGCGATCCTCGCTACAAGCTCGCCGGCCGGCGCCGACCCCGACCCGGCGGACGCGCCGAGGCGCGAGACCGGCGTGCTGCCGCTCGTCGGCGGAGATACCGACATCGGGCTGGGGGTGGGCGCGCTCGGCTCGGTCGTCTTGCTCGACCGCACCCACCGCCCCTATCTCTGGCAGGTCCAGTTCAGCGCATTCGTGGCCACGAAGACCGATGTGACGTCGCCGACCTACGAGGATGCGTTCGTCGTTGCCACGTTTCCGCAGCTGCTCGACGGCCGGCTCCGGCTCGAGCTCCGCCCATCGTTCACCAAGGATACCACGCTGCCGTATTACGGCATCGGCAATCGCGCGCCCGCTCCGGCGCAGGCGGTACCGGAGCGCGACTTCTACCAGCGCGTCCACCCCGCGATGGCGGTGCTCAGCCGCTGGGCGCTATCGCCGAGCTGGTCGGTGCTACTCGGGGCCCAGTACGTCTACAACGAGACCACGTTTGCGCCGGCGAGCACGGCCGCGATGGACCTCGCGACGATCGACCCCGGCGCCGGGAGGCCGCACAGCCTGCTCAAGCTGCAGACCGGGCTGATCTACGATACGCGCGACAGCGAGATCTCACCGAGCCATGGCCAGTTTCACCAGATCACGCTGCGCGTCAGTCCGACCATGGGCGACCCGTTTCCGTATCAGTATGAGCAGGTCGATACGATGGCGCGCTTCTATGTCACGCTGCTTCCCCGGCGGATGGTGCTCGCGCTGCGCGGCGTGTTCGACCTGCAGATCGGTGACGTTCCGTTCTACGAGCTGTCGCGCTACGAGGACACGAGCGCGATCGGCGGTGGCATGGCGGTCCGCGGCGTGCCGGCGTACCGCTACTACGGCAAGATCAAGGCGTTCGGCAACATCGAACTTCGCACGGCGATCACCGGCTTTTCGTGGTTCGGTCGTTCGTTCAAGCTCGGCGTCGCGAGCTTCGCCGACGGCGGCCGGCTGTGGAGCGGGATGAACAACCCATGCCCCGAGATCGATGGCACTGGCCTCGCGCTTCATTACGGCATCGGCGCTGGAGTTCGCCTGCAGCAGGGCCAGGCATTCGTGGTCCGCGCCGACGTGGCGTGGTCGCCCGATGCGCGGCCGGTTGGGGCGTACATCGTCGCCGACGAGATCTTCTGAACGAGCGCGTTCGCACGCCTGTGTGTCGCCCGTCACGGGCCGCCGGGCGCCGGCTTCGATAGATACTCCTTCGATTGCGCTTCGTTCTTCAGAGGCGTCACTTTATCAGGATCGATGCGGATCATCAGATAGTCGATGTGGTCGTCGACCTTGGTGAACCAGTGTCCGGTCCCCGCGGGAATGACGACGACATCGCCGGGCTGCAGGTCATACGCAACGCCGTTCTTGATATCCGAACCGTTGTTGCCCGGCCCGTTGAATTCGACGACCGTCCGCAGCGTGCTTGGGCGGCGCTGTCGATTCGTGATATCCGGCCCGAGCACGAGCGTCGCGGTACCGTCGATGATGTGATAGACCTCGCTGACCTGGTCGTGCTCCGCGACCGAATTCTCCGCCGGCTTGTCCAGCTTGCCGCGATGCACCACGCCGATGCCGATATGCGACTTTCCGATCTCGACGTCTCTCACCTGCTGGTCCAGCAGCTTCTCGGCGAGCCCTTTCTTCGCGTACTCCTGTAGCTCCGATAGTGGAATGTAGCTTCCCGGGCACATGTTGCACGTCGGTTGCGGGTCGGTCGGATTGATCTTCGGCTGAGCCGACGGCGGAACGGCGCAGCCGGTGCCGAGGGCGAGTCCCAGTAGCAGTTCTTTCATGTGAACCTCATCGCTGATCTCGATTGCTTCCGGACACCGCCAGCCGAGCCGCCAGCGAGATCCCGGCGCCGCCCGTGGCGGTGCGCAGCGCCTCGTAGGCAGCGAACGCCTCCGCGTCACCCGCACAGCGCCTGACCGCGCGGATCAGGGTGTTCTTGCGCGTGTGCTCCGCAGGCACGAACTCCATCGCCTTCACCTCGTAGCCGGCCGCGCGGACCAGCAGCGTGCGCATCGCGTCGGTGATGTGGGCCGCCGTCTCGCGGCGCAGGTGCGGAGCTCCCCAGATCGGGCTGAATGCGCCGGCGTCCCCGCGCGCGTCGAGCGCGGACCAGGCGCGCGCGAGCTCGGCCTGGCAGCACGGCGCGACCGCGATCAGATCGGCGCCGAGCGCGATCCCGAGGGCGAGCGCGTCGCAGGTCGCGGTGTCACAGGCATGCAACGCGAACACGCCATGCACGACGGGTGCGTCCGCTGCGCCGAATGCTCGGGTCCAGGCAGCGACGACATCGAGCGTGTCGAGAACCCCGGCCTCGAACCGCACCACGTCGTCCAGCTGCGCCAGCGCACAGCGCCGCCGACTCGCCTCGACCACCGCCGCGTCGCGATCGATGCCGAGCACCTCGATCGGATGCCCCCATGCGTGCTTCGCGCACCACGCGATCAGGAGCGTCAGGTACGAGCGGCCGCAGCCCGCATCGAGCAGGCGGATCACCGGATGCCGCGCGCGCAGCTCGCGCAGCGCCGGCCCCAGCAACGCGAGCATGTGATTGATCTGGAAGTACTTGGGGACTCGCGACGGCGGCAGCGACGCGTGGTGGTCCAAAAGGCCCAGCGCACGCAACAGCGGCGCTGCCTCGGCGGGCGGCACCAGCAGCGCCTTGCCGCGGGCGAGCTCGGCGGTGCGCGCCTCGGTCCAGTAGGCGCGCGCCCGTGCGGCGATCTCGGTCGCCCAGCGGTCGCGGGTAGGAGAGATCGCTGTCATGGCGACCGTGTGGCCATGTAGATCCCGGTGCGGCCGCCGCGCGTGCTGGTGATGTAGAGCCGGCACCCATCCGCAGAGATGTCGCTCGGTGAGTCGAACCCCGCGGTGTTGACCGAGGTGATCGGCGCGAGCTGGCCGAACACGCCGGAGGGCGTCGCGCGCTGCGCCTGCCACACGTCGACGTCGCCTGTGCCACCGGGCCGGTCCGACCCCCAGAACATGGTCAGCCCGTCCGCAGACAGGACCGGATCGGTATCGTTGGTCGGCCCGTGCAGCTCGGAGACGAGGGTCGGGTTGGCGAACCCGACGGTCGCGCTGCCCACCGCGCGGAACACCGCCTGCGCGGCGGCGATGGCGCGGACGAAGTACAGGGTCGTGCTGTCGCGGGTGAGGTACGGCTGGACCTCGGACGCCGCGGTGTTCACGTTCGGGGCAACGCGGATATTATTGAAATCATTGGTAATCGTGCCGCGTGTGGCCTGATAGATGTCGTTGTCTCCGACGCCGTTGCTCCGGTACGACGCGAACAACAGGGTCAGGCCGTCGGCGCTGATCGCGGGGTTGTACTGGTCGCCCGTGTTGACGTTTGCAAGCACCGAGACGTTCGTGAACGCCGCGTTCACGCGCGGGCGCGTTGCGGTGTAGAGCAGCTTGGCCCCGCTTCGCGCGCTGAAGAAGTACGCGGTCTTCTCGTCGGGGGACAGCCGCAGGCTCGCGTCCTCGGCCGACGACGCCAGGCCCTCGACCAGGACCGCGGCGCCGAACGGCCGGGTGGGGTCGCAGGGCCGCGGCGCGTCCGGCTCCGCACCGACGCAGACCCCGGCCAGGTCGCCCGACGCTGCGCCGTAGCGCTGGCCGCTCCCACACGTCGAGTCGTCGAACGAGCAGAACCCGGTCGGCTGGCAGACACCGCCGCCACCACACTGGTCCGAGCTCGCGCAGCGGAACGCTGCAGCTGGGCGTACACAGGCAGCCGTCACGACGAGGGCGCAGACCGCGGACCACACGGTGATTTCACGCGTCACGATACCATCCAACCCCGGTGGTGGTGGGAGCGCAGATCGTCTCGCGCCGCAACGTAGTCGGGCGACAGCGGACATGATAGTTTGGCGCCATGGAAGCCGGCTCTCGCACCGAGACGGCTTGGACAGCGAAGTACGAGCTGCTCTGTCCGCTTGCGGCCGGCGGAATGGCGGAGCTCCACCTGGTCCGTGCGCAGGATCCAGAGCGCGGCGAACGGCTCGTGGTCATCAAGCGCCTGCGCCGCGAGCTCGCGGCCGATCCCTTGTTTGTCCGGATGTTTCTGGACGAGGCGCGGCTCGCGTCGACCCTGCGCCACTCCAACGTCGTGGAGGTGTTCGAGGTCGGCCAGGACGGTGAGCAGTGCTACATCGCGATGGAGCACCTCCACGGCCACGACCTCCGCGACATCATGGCGAGGGTCACCGGGCGGGGCCAGCGGTTGCGGTTCGAGCAGGCCCTGGCGATCGCGCGGTCGGTCGCCACCGGGTTGCACTACACGCATGAGCGCAGCGGCGCCGACGGCCAGCCGTTGAACATCGTGCATCGCGATGTGTCGCCGCACAACGTGTTCTTGACCTACGGCGGCGACGTCAAGATCGTCGACTTCGGCGTCGCGAAGGCCAGCACGCAGCTGGCGCGGACACGGACCGGCGTGCTCAAGGGCAAGGTCGCCTACATGTCGCCCGAGCAGGCGTCGGGCCAGCCGCTCGATCGCCGGAGCGACGTGTTCTGCATCGGAATCCTGCTCTGGGAGATGACGACCGGGCAGTGGCTGTATCGCAAGGGCAGCGAGCTCGACATGCTCAATGCGGTGGCCGGCGAGCGGCCGCCCCGGCCGTCGCGCCTGGTCTCGGGCTATCCGCGCGATCTGGAGAAGATCGTGATGAAGACGCTGGCGCGATCGCGCAACGAGCGCTGGGCGACCGCGGGCGAGCTGGCCGGCGCGATCGACGAGCTCGCACGGCGGCGGCAGTGGTCGCTCGGACCCGACCTGGCCGGCGAGCTGGTCGCGAGGGAGTTCTCCGAGGAGGTGGCGGCGTGGCGAGCGGCCCAGTCGAGCGGCACGTCGCTCGGTGACCACCTGGTCGCGCAGCGCGAATGCGCCGTGGTCCCGGCGAGTGACGATGAGGTGGAGAGCGAGCTCGCCACTGCCATCGGTACCCCGCGGCTGCGAGAACGTGCGGGACTGCGCCGGCCGTGGTTCGGCAAGCGCACGGCGCTGCGCCGGCAGCCTCGCGCGCGCACGGTGCTGCGCCGCTGGCTGTGGCCCGTACTCGGCGTCGCGGCGCTGGCCGGCATCGCGGCCGCCTGGACCGTGACCGCCGAGCGCCACGCCACCGCGCCGGTCGTCGCGCCAGGTTCCGCAGGATCCTCGGCGGCCGACCCCGTCGTGCCCCCGCTACCGCCATCGCCGATCGCACGCTCGCCATCGCCGGCGCCCCCGACCACGGAGGCACCGGCGCCGGCGAGCGCACCGGTGCCGGCGACGTCGCCGGCCGCGCCGACCATCCCGGCCACGCCCCCGCCTCGTCCCCCCCGGCGCGGGACTGCCGCCATCACCAGGTCTCGGTCCACTGCGCCGTCCTCTGCCACCGGCAGCGGCTCGAGCTCCGCGGCGCCGCAACCACCGCCGGCGGAGCCGCCGCCGACCAGGCCGCGGCACAAGCCGACGCTCGACGAGCTGGACCAGCTGCCGTGACGCGCGCCGCCGTCGCCCTGGCATGGACCGCGCTGGTTGCCGGTGCGGCTCACGCCGAGCCCCCCAGGGTGGATCACTACGAGGCGGGCAAGCGGCTGTTCACGGCGAGGCGATACGCCGAGGCACTCGATGAGTTCCGCCGCGCGCTCGCGCTCGCGCCGCGCCCGGAGGTCCTGTACGCGATCGCGCAGGCCCAGCGCATGGTCGGGGATTGCCCCGGCGCGATCGAGACCTATCGCGCGTTCCTCGCCGGCCAGCCCGGTGAGCCGCTGGACGAGTACGCACGCGCCAACATCCAGCGCTGCGAGGCAGATCGCCGCACCGCACGCGGTGATGTGGATCCCGGCCCGGCGTGGTACCGCGACGGCGTGGGAGACGCACTGGTCGGCGGCGGCCTGATCGCAGGTGTCGCCGGCGCGGTGATCTGGCGATCCGGTCGGTCGACCGCGGGCGCGGTCGCAAGCGCACCCGACTACCCGACCTTCGTCCAGCGCCGGTCGGCGGCGGCCTCGGCGCTCACCGAACAGCAGATCGGGGTCGCCGCGATGCTCGTGGGCGGCACGGCGCTCGTCGCCGGCGTCGTCCACTACGTTCGCCACGCACACCCGGCCCCGCGCGAGCCCGCACTCGGTGTCGCGCTGACCGCGGGGGGCGCGATGCTGGCTGGCCGCGGTACGTTCTGAGCCTGCCGGTCGAGGCGGCGGCGACCGCAGATCTTCGAGTACGACGCGCTCGTGCGACTCGCGGCGCAGACGGTGACGGCCTGAGCGCCTGATCGAGGCGGTAACCGCGATCAGGCGCGGCGACGGCGGCGGCCACCATCGAGGTGCCGCGCCACGATCCGCTCGATCGCGCGCAGGGAGTCGATCGCGATCGGTGCCGACGAATCGCGGGGTCGTGACTTGCTGATCCGGTGCTGGATCTGGCGCGCAAGCGCGGCGAGCCGGCCCGTCGCGAAGTCGTCGAGCACGCGAGGATGGATGTACGACGCGCGGCACACCGCGACGGTGTGGCCGAGTTGCTCCGCGACCGCTCCGATCGCGCGGGTGATGCAGCGCTTGCACTCGCGATGTGTTGCCGGCCGGTCCTCGGCGCACAGCAGCAGCGCCGCTGCCATCGTGGCAGCCCACGTGCGGTAATCCTTGGCGGTGAACGGCCCGCCGGTGGCCTCGCGCAGGTAGTCGTTGATGTCGGTCGACGTGATCGGCCGGACCTCCTCACCATCGATGTACTGGAACAGCCGCTGCCCGGGGAGATCGCGGCAACGGCGGACGATCCGCGCAAGTCTGCGATCGGTGATCTGGACGCGACGCGCGATGCCGCACTTGCCGCGGTAGGCGAGCTCGACCGTATTTCCGCGGAACCGAGCGTGCCGATCGCGCAGCGTGGTCGCACCATAGGATCGATTGGTGCGCGCGTACTCCTCGTTGCCGACGCGGAGCTGCGCGCGCTCCATCAGCGCGACCACGGTCGCGATCACCTTGGTCTTGCACAGACAGCTGCAGGCGATGTCGCGCTTGACCGTCGCCCGCAGCGCGGGCAGAGCGGCGCAGAACTCGACCAGCCGATGGTACTTCGCGGCATCGCGCACCTCACGCCAGCGCGCGTGATAGCGATACTGCTTGCGGCCTCGGGCATCTCGTCCGGTCGCCTGGATGTGGCCACGCGGATCGGGTGAAATCCACACGTCGGTCCACGCCGGCGGAATCGCCAGCGCGCGGATCCGCGACAGCGTGGCGACATCGCACACCGTTGCACCCGAGACCGAGCGATAGCTGAACTGCTTCCCTCGCCGGATGCGATGCAATCCCGGTGACTCGTCGCTGCGGTAGTGAAGCTCGACCGCCGTCGCGGCGGCGACCGGGTCGCCATTCATCACCGCCCTCATCAGGAGCATGAGCGCGGTGGAGCACGGGCTGTGCCAGCGGCCGGCCGGTTCTCGCCCCAGGCAGTTCTCGCAGCCGGATCGGCGCGATTGCCGCCGGTGACCTCGGCGCGACCTTCAGGCGGGGGCCCATCGGCCAAACATCCCTGACGTGCCTATCTCCTCCACCGTCACGGCCGCCGCCGACCATGGCACTCACGCTCCCAGGTCGTAGACGACGCCCGAAAGCTGCGAGGCGCGCGCCGAGGCGAGGAAGCACACCATGTCGGCGACCTGCTCCGGCTCGATCACGTGCCCCATCAGCTCGTGATGGCGGCTCTCGTCCCCGAACCGGGCCTTCGCCTGGGCCTTCATGAGCGTGATGATGCGGTCGGTGCGTGTCGCCGGCGGATGCACGGCCACCACGCGTACGCCGTGCTCGCGCGAGCCTTTGCCCATGGCGCGGGTGAAGTTCGCGAGCCCGGCATTCGCCGCCGCCCCGCACACGTACTCGAACGACGGGTGCTCGGCCGCCATGCCGATCACGTTGACAATGACCCCGCTGCGCCGCGCCTTCATGCGCGGATACAGCTCGCGCGTGAGGTTGATGAAGCCGAACACCTTGAGCTCCCAGGCGTGCCGCCACTTGGCGTCGTCGATCATCTCGATCGTGCCTCCGGGGATGTCGCCGGCGTTGTTGACGAGGATGTCGACGTCGGCGCACTCGGCCGCCAGCGTGCGAAGCGCGTCCGGATCGCGGAGGTCGCACGGATGAACGGTCACGTCGCCTCCCAGGTCGCTCCTTGCCCGATCCAGACGGTCCCCGTCGCGCGCGGCGAGGTGCAGACGCGCGCCTTCCGCCGCGAAGCTCGCGGCGCACGCAAGCCCGATGCCCTTCGAGCCGCCGGTGATCAGAACCGATTTACCCTTGAGGCCAAGGTCCATGGCGATCTCCCTTGTAGAGGTGAGGTTGCATACCAGCGAGCATCCGGCTCACGCGTCCCCGCGGAGCAGGTAGATGCTCGCGACGACCACCGCGAGCACCACGATCACCCAGCGCAGCACGGCCGGCGGGATCCGCGACGCGACGGCGCCGCCCAGCACGCCGCCGGCGAGCGACGCCGCGAGCATCACGCCGGCGATCGGCCAGTCGACCTGCCCGGAGGTAGCGAACAGCACGGCCGCCGAGACGTTGACCGTCAGCGAGATCGTCTGCTTCAGCGCGTTGAGCCGGATCAGCGAGTCGCCGATGATGATCGCCAGCGCCGCGAGCAGCATCACGCCCATCGCCGCGCCGAAGTAACCGCCGTACACCGACGCCAGTGCCACCAGCGCGATCGCCCAGCCCTCGGAGTGCTCACCGCCGGAGCGCGCGACCAGCCATTCGCGCAGCCGACCCTGCGCGACCAGCGCGGCCGCGGCCAGCAGGATCAGGTACGGCACGATCGCCTTGAACGCCGCCTCGCCGGTGTGGAGCAGGAGCAAGCCGCCGGCGACCCCGGCAGCCGCGGCGACCGGCAGCATCCACACGAGGCGCCTGCCCTGCCCCACCAGATCGCGCCGCTGCGCGAGGATTGCGCCGACGAAGCCCGGCGTCAACGCAACCGTGTTGGTCACGTTCGCCACCACGGCCGGCAGCCCGATGGCGACCAGGGCGGGGAACGTGATCAGGCTGCCACCGCCCGCGATCGCGTTGACTGCACCAGCGGCGAGCGCAGCTCCCGCCGCGAGTCCGAACCGGGCCAGCTCGCTCATCCGAGGTCGGATGCTCGCACAGGATGAGGCGTTGCGGCTGGCTCGGCGAGCTTCAGCTCGCGGCCCGACCGCTCCCCCGACTTCTTGACCAGCTCGCCGACGCTCTCGTCGATCTCGCGGGACTTGTCGAAGGCCAGATCGGGCTCGTTGGCGACGACCGTCAGGGCTCGCGCCCGAGGACATTTCGTCCTATGCGCGGCGTGAGCGCATGCATCGTGATCCCGCTGAACGAGGCGGGTAGCCAGCACGGGCGGCGGCGTCACCGGCATCCCCGCGCCTGGTCGGACAAGAACTACTTGTGCGCGGCGAGCGCCTTGATGTCGTCCGGCACCTCGAAGGTCTTCGGATCGATCGGCGCGCTGAGCTCGATGTTCGACACCGTCACGGAGTAGCGCTGGCCGGCGGTCGTGTTGTCGATGCGAAACGGGAACTTGAGGCCGTTGACGTCGCGATAGTCCGTGGTCGTCACCGACACCGGGACCTTGCCCATCTGCGAGGGCAAGGTCATCTCCACGCCGAGCGGCAGCCTGGTGTCCTTGGCGATGTAGCGCGTCTCGGTCTCTCCGTTGCCGTCGGTGAGGACCAGCTTGTAGGCCTTCGCGCCCGCGAAGTCGACGACGCCCTGCAGCTCGGCCTTGGGGAACAGCTGCTTCCACACCAGGTCACCGTTGAAGGTCGCGTCGCGCAGCGAGTTCGCGAGCTCGGGGCCCGTGAGCACGCGCGAGCCCTGCATGGAGCTCTTCTCCCACGCGAAGTCGTCGTGGACAGCCGAGATCACCTTGCCGAGGCCCGGGAGCTCGACGGTCGTCAGCGACTCGCGCGGTGGCGCGGTCAGCGTGACGATCGTGCCCTTGATGCCCATGATCTCGAAGGCGCCGGTGATCTTGATCGAGGTCACCTTCGCGAGCGCATCGCGGCCTCCCTCGGCGGCGATCGACGCCTCCATCACCTGATCGGCGGTCGTCAGCTCGGTCGCGGCTGGCGCGGCCGGCGCGGTCGGTGCGGCCGACGTCGTCGTGGGCCTGGCGGGTCCGCCGCATGCGGCGACTGCGAACAGGATCGATGCGAGCTTCTTCATGGCTTCTCCTTGCCGGCAAGCCACCGGGTGGCGGCGGCGATCACGGGGTCCTGCTTACCGCGCAGGGTCTTCCGATCGAGCGGAACGATCACGTCCGGCGTGACCCCCGCGCCCTCGAGGACCTTGTTGCCGGTCGAGGTGTAGTTCGCGATCGCGTGCTGGAAGCGATCGCCGTTCGGCAGCTTGTCGATCACCGATGGCAGCGCCGCGCCCGGGCTGGTGCGCCCGAAGATCCGCGCGCGATGCAGATCCTGGAGGCCTCCGGCGAGGATCTCCGAGGTCGACGCAGACATCTCGTCGATCAGCACCGCGACGCGGCCGCGGAACTGGACGACCTGCGGGTTGATCACGAAGTCGAGCGACGCCCCGCGCAGCTGCATCGTGCCGAGCTTCTGACCCGCGACGTCGACGAGGTAGCCGGTGATGCCCATCGCCATGGCGCCGATGCCACCCGGGTTGCCGCGCAGGTCGATGATCAGGCCGCGTGCGCTCGCGAACGTGGTGAGGTCGTTCTCGATCTGCGGCATCACGGTCGCCGGATCGAGGAAGATCGACAGCCGGAGATACGCGGTGGTCTTGTCGAGCATGCGCGCCTCGTAGACCAGTGGCTCGTTGCCCAGGTTGCCGAGCGAGACCATGCGGCCGATGTGCACGCGCGCCAGCTCGACCGGCGCCTTCTCGCCCTTGATGCGAAGCGACACCCTGGAATCGGCGACACCCTTGACCAGGTTCATCACCGCGCGCACCTGAAACAGCGGCGTCAGCGAGGACTTCTCCTTGGCGGCCGCGGCGATCACCGGCGCGAGCGCGACATCGTCGACCGCCTCGACCACCATCCCGGGCTTGAGTCTGGACTTCGCGGCCGGCGAATCGGGCTCCGCACCGACGATCACCGCTTCGTTGTCGAGGATGCGAAGCTCGACGCCGGGCGCGGCGTCACCCGCCGGTGCACCGGGCATGGCGTCCTCGCTCGGCGCGATGCCGAAGTGTGTCTTGCCGAGCCGATGCAGCGCCTCGACCATCACGTGGCGCGCCTCGTCGCGCGACTTCGACGCCTCGACCCTGGGCCGCAGCTCGGTGCGCACCGCGTTCCAGTCGACCCCGTCGTACCTGGGATCCCAGAATGTATCGGCGACCTTCTGCCACATCTCGTCGAACGACGCGAGGTCCGCGGTCAGCCGCGGATCGGCCGGTGGCGGCGCCGGCCTGGGGGTCGGCGTGCCCACCATCGGCGCGGCCGGCGGTGGTGGTGTCGGAGGTGGCGCCGGGGCCGGGCGCGGCGCCTCGCCGCACGCCGCAGCGATGATCAACAGGCTGACGAGACGCATGCCAGCGGACTCTAGCAGACTCTGGCAGGCATCTTTCGATCTTGGGCTATCTGCGCCTGACCGTCGGACGGAAGACGGGCAGAACCGCCTGGCCGCACTTGAGCACCGCGCCCGCTTGTGGCAGGCGCGCGTGGGCTCAGGCCTCGGGTTCGTGGCAAACCACTTCGATGTTGTGCCCGTCCGGACCGATGACGAAAGCTGCATAGTAGTTCGCGTGGTAGTGCGAGCGCACACCAGGAGCACCATTGTCTTTGCCACCCGCGTCCAGAGCCGCGCGATAGAAAGCTTCGACTTGCCGGCGATTCTCGGCCTTGAACGCCAGGTGAAGATGCGCCGGCTTCTCCTCGGTCTGGAACAGGCACAAGGAAGCCTTGCTCTCCGGTGGCATGAGCTCGACACCGTACGTCGGAGCCCCCTCCGCGACAACAGCTACGCCGAGCGGTTCGAGTGCCTTGAGGAAGAAGGCTTTGCTCGCTGCATAGTCGCTGACTCCGAATTTGACGTGGTCAAACATGAGTTCTCCTGAAGTGTGTGGGCCTGCGCGGCGGCGGTCGCGGCGGCCCTCGCCGCGCGCTGCGCTGCCCCAGCGCGATGGTAGCGCGACGGAAGGTAGACGAGACGCATGGGCGATCTTCTTCCTGAGCGGATCACGGCGCCGATCGACCTGCTGGATCGTGGCCGCCCTCACCGGAGGCCGTGGCGGCGCAATAGCCGATACAGGTATGCGCGGTTGACGCCCGCATCCCGCGCGGCCGCGGTGACGTTGCCGTCGAGCCGGGTGAGCAGGCTCGCGACATAGAACCGTTCGAACGCGTTGATCGCCTGGCGTCGTGCGATGTCGTACGGCTGCGTCACGTCGACGGTGGTCGCGGGACGCGAGGCCGCGGCCGCGCTCGGCAGCCGGCGCTCCCCGAACACCGCGCACTGCTCGAGGTGGTTGCGCAGCTCGCGCACGTTGCCCGGCCACGGCGCCGCGGCGAGCGCGGCGAGATAGTCGGGCGCGGTGAGCTCCGCGATGGTCGCCGAGCTCGCGCCGATACGCGCCAGCAGGTGCGCGACGAGCACCGGGAGATCGCCGACGCGCTCGCGCAGCGGCGGCAGCGCGATCCGGACGACGGCGAGCCGGTAGTAGAGATCGGCCCGGAACGAGCCGCGGTTGACCTCGGCGCTCAGATCGCGATTGGTCGCCGCGATGATCCGCAGATCGCAGCGCACGGTGGTCCGGCCGCCGACCCGCCGGATCTCGCGCGACTCGAGCGCTCGCAACAGCTTCGGCTGCAGCTCGGCGGGCATCTCGCCGACCTCGTCGAGGAACAGCGTGCCATTCGACGCCTGCTCGAACGCGCCGATCCGCCGGTCCACGGCGCCGGTGAATGCGCCGGACTCGTGACCGAACAGCTCGGACTCGAGCAGGTTGGCCGGGATCGCGCTGCAGTCGATGACGATGAACGGACCGCCTGCGCGCTTGCTCGCGTGATGGATCGCCTCGGCCGTGCAGTCCTTCCCGGTGCCGGTCTCACCCTCGATCAACACGGTCGCATCGCTCACCGCGATCTTCTCGAGCTGTGCGAATACGTCGCGCATCGCCGCACTCTCGCCGCGCAGCCCGCCGAACCTCGGAGCGCTGCGAGCTCGCAACCTCGATCGGATCACCAGGTCACCGGTCAGCGGCACGAGCGCCCCCGGTGGTCAGCTGATATGCGCTACCGCGCTGTGCGCTGGCGCGCGCACTCCATGAACTGAGTCCGGCCATCTTCATGCTCGTGTCCTCCTCTCCCGCTTGCATGTCGACACGAGCACGGGTCTCTGCACAAACTATCTCGAACCGGCGGCGGGAGCGCACGCGCCGGGGCGCTATGTCCCGCGGAATGAGGAGCTCTCAGCGCGCCTGCGCTCGGCTCGCGCGCCAGCGCATGCGGTCGATGCGCGCCTGGGTCTCGGCGTCGCCGCGGCTGACGATGGTATCGAGGATCCCGATCGCGCGCGGTGATCGGTACTGGCAGACCGCCTGCGCGATCACGCGGAGCTGGCGCTGGCGCGCGAACGACTCGCCGTGCTGTGCAACTGCCGCCGAGGGCAGTCCCAGTCCGGCGATCGGACCGACCTCGTGCTCGATCAGCGGCACGTCGGTGACGTTGAAGATGTGGATCGACATCGAATCGCGGTTCGTGCCATTCGCCGGGTTGTGGATGCAGCGATCGTAGATGTGGCCGGCCTTGCCCTGCGACGCCACGAACACGTTCTTGCGCTCGAGCCGCCGCTCGCGGAATGCCACGTCCCAGTCGTAGGTCGTGACCTGCAGGCTGTTGAAGAATACCGCGGTCACCGTCCACCGGGTGTGCTCGTGCGCGGCGGCGACGCGCCCTGGCCACCAGTAGAACATCTCGAACCGCAGCGGCCGGTCCCGCATGCGGAACATCGATTCCCGGCGGCCGCCGGCGGGCGGGCTCGCGATCGCCGCCAGCTCGAGCTCGATGCAATCGAGGCAGAAGTCCTCGTCGCCGAGGCAAGCGCTCAGCGAGTGCTGGACCGCGCGCACGTTGTCGCGCGGCGGCCGGCGGGTTTCGTCGTCGAGGTCGAGCCCGCGGATGACCGTCAGCAGGTCGGTGAACCTCACGGCGGTCTCCGATCCGGGACCGCGACGAGCAGCTCCTGGTCGAGCAGGCGACCGAGGATCACGTCGCACTCGTCGAGGGTGAGCCCGAGCCTGCGGAGGTCCGCGAACAGCTCGCCGACCGCGACCGCGGAGCTCAGCCGCTGCAGCGCCGCGTAGACGCGCGGGCTCACCGGCTGCGTGATGCACGCCCCCCGCATGATGTAGACCAGCCAGTGCGTCGGCCGGTCATCGAGCGCGGCGTCGCGCGGCAGCTCGTGGATCCGGCCGGGCTCGAAGCGGTATCGCGTCGTCGCCAGGAGCGAGCGCCGCTTGAGCCGCAGACGCGTGTGCGCGAGCGCGTCGGGCCCGAGCCCGGCGAGATCGGCCGCCGACACGGTCGACTCCTCGGCGGTCAACCGGACTCCCGAGCGGCGAAGGTCGAACGCAGCCAGGTGCGCCAGGATCGGCGAGCTCGCCCACGGCATCTGGTCGGCGAGGAACTCGGGGATCGCCTCGACGACGACGCCGAGCGTGAACGACGACGGCGGACGCGCGGCGATGTACCCGCGCACGACCTCGGTGAACTCGGCACCACCGAGCGCGCGCCGCAGGAGCGGATAGCGATACGCGGCGAAGTCGTGCATCCGCGTCCAGAAGTGGTCGTGGTGGATCGCGATGCGGTAGCGCGAGCACGCGTGATCGTCGCGCGGACACGCCTCCGGACCGGTCTTGATCCCGAGGTCGCGGTCGACCGCGGTCAGCACCGGCCCCAGGATCGCGTCCTGCACGCGGCGCTGGAACTCGTCTAGGCGCATCGCACGCTCCCGGCTCGCACACGTTCGACGATGGCCTTGACCTTGTCGAGCTCGCCCGCGAGCTCCGGCCACGGTGGGAGGTTGCTATCCCACTCGATCATCGTCCACGCGGTGCCGTAGCGCGTGATGTACCACTCGAACAGCTCCCACACCGGCTCGACGACGTGCGCGGCGTGGGTGTCGATCAGCATGTCGCCGCGATCGTGGTGGCCGGCGAGGTGGATCTGGCGCACGCGATCGTGCGGCACGTTGCGCAGGAACTCGTACGCGTCCCAGCCGTGGTTCGTGCTCGACACGTAGACGTTGTTGATGTCGAGCAAGAGCAAGCAGCCGGTGCGGCGCACGACCTCGGAGATGAACTGCCACTCCGGCATCTCGCTGAACGAGCACTCGAAGTACGTCGACAGGTTCTCGACCGCGATCGGGCGCGCGAGCAGGTCCTGCACGGCGAGGATGTGCGGGACGATCACGTCGATGCTCTCCTGGGTGAGCGGCATCGGCAGCAGATCCGGCAACCGCTTGCCATCCACGCCCGACCAGCACAGGTGATCGGACACGAGCTCGGGCTCGATGTCGTCGCACAGCGCGCGCAGCTGTTCGACGTAGCCGCGGTGGAAGCCATCCGCCGACCCGAGCGACATCGACGTGCCGTGCAGCACCACCGGCATCCGCTCGCGCACGAACCGCAGCACCTGGAGGTGGGCATCGTCGTTGCGCTCGTCGTCCGCGAGATACTTCTCGGCATTCACCTCGACCCATTCCACCGGCGCAACGTCGCCGCGGAGGAACTGCGGATAGTGCTTCGCGCGCATGCCGACCCCCACGCCGTGACTCGTGACGCTCATCCGCAGCCACCGCCGCAGCCACCGCCGCAGCCCCCACAGCCGCCGCAGCCACCGCACCCGCCGCAGCCGCCGCACCCGCAGCCGCAGCCGCAGCCGCACGCCCCGCACGCGTCGGGGCCGCCATCCTCGGCGGCGTCGAAACCGTCGTCGAACGCACCGGTGATCGCAGGACTGTTGGCCGTGATCCCGATCGAGAAGTCGTCGATGTCGGGGTCCAGTCCGAGGTTGAACCCCTGGGCGTAGGCATTCTGCTGGTCATCGCGATCCAGGTTCATCTCGAACGTGTGATCCTCCGGCGGGGGAGGAGGCGCGGGCGGGTCGGGCGGCGAAGCCGGCAACCCCTCGAGCGCATCGATGTTTCCGTTGTTGATGGCCTGATCGATCGCGGGATCGCCGGTCGCACCGTTGAGCGACTGGCCGCCCAGGCCGAACGAATAGCCGAAGCCGTATGCGTCATTGGGACTCACCGGTCCGGAGAACCCCGTGACGTTGTCACCGTCGAGCGTGCCGACCAGGGCGAGCGCACGGGATTCGTGCGCGACCATGCCGGTCAGCAGTGATGCGAACATGATCGGTCGCAGCAGCTTGCCGAATACTCTCCGCGCCAGGCTGGGCCTGTCGCCATCGGCCCGAGCTCGCGGTGTCTCGCCGTCGAGCCGGTCTGCGAGCTCGTCTGCGGTAAGTCCCTTGCCGATTTCGCCTTGATCTTTCATGCGCTGACTCCTACGGTTTCCTGCCGTGGTGATGTGGGCTGGTCAGTGGGACTTCAGGGTTGCGAGACAGCTGGGCCGTGGCGTCCGAACGCGCGGCGCAGCTCGGCGAACGTCACCTTGCCGTCGTGATCGGCGTCGGCGGCTTGCAGGCGAGCCCAGCGCACCGGCCCGACCTCGCCGGGTTCGAGTGCGCCGTCGCCATTGGCATCGGCGCGGCGCAGCTGCGCGAGCACGCTCGCGTTGTGGTGCGCGAGGAACTCGTCGCTGGAGATCGCCCCGTCGCCGTTGCGATCCGCGGCCGCCAGCCTGCTGCGCAGCGCCACTGGAAGCTCGGACAGCTCGAGCGTTCCGTCGCCGTTCCGGTCGAGCTTCTGGAACGCCGCGCGCACGCGCGCCGCGTAGTGCCGCGAGAGCTCGCCGGCGTCCAGCATGCCGTCGTGGTTCGCGTCGGCCCCCGACAGGTGCGCCTGGGTCCGCGCCGGCAGCGCGCCGAGCGCGACGCCATCCCCCGCGGGGGAAGCGGACGGAGCGGGAGCAGCAGCGGGAGCGGGTGAAGCGATGTCGGCGGTGCAGCCGGTCATCGCGAATGTCAACGCGGCAGCGATCATCGCGTGTCTCATTGGCTCTCCTTTCTTGCGATCAGGACAGCAAGAGAGGTGCCGCAGATGCCGCGTGCACGGTTTCGCGGATATCACGCGCGTGAGCGAGCATCGCGTAGCCCGCCGGGCGACGGCGTCTTGTATCCTCGCAGGCGACACCGCATCACCAGGCTGTGACCGGCGAGACGCTACTCCGGAGCTTTGATCGATAGGGGGCTTTCCATGCACCCTCTTCTGGGAGATTCCCCGGCCGAGCGGGGATTCACCCCTCCGCGCGTCGCGCCACGCCGACCGGCACCTGGATCCGTTCCGCTGCAACGTGATCTCGGCCCTGAGATCCTGGGCGCTTCTTCATCTGCCGCCCGATCCGAGGCGCGAATCTTGAAACGTCGTACGGTACGCCCATGGTCAGCAAGATCTTCGATGCATCCCAGTGGAGCCCCGTTGGGTTCGACCTCACCGACATCACCTATCACCGGCACACGCGCCTCGGGATCGTGCGGATCGCGTTCAACCGACCGGAGGTTCGCAACGCATTCCGCCCGCACACCGTCGACGAGCTGTACGCTGCGCTCGAGCACGCACGCACGACGAGCGACGTCGGCGTCGTGCTGCTCACCGGCAACGGCCCGTCGCCGAAGGACGGCGGCTGGGCATTTTGTTCCGGCGGCGACCAGCGAATTCGCGGCGAGCACGGGTACCGCTACGAGGTGGCCGGGGCGTCGGCGGCCGATGCGCCGAAGGTGCCCGACCTCGCCAAGCTGGGTCGCCTGCACATCCTCGAAGTGCAGCGGCTCATTCGCTTCATGCCGAAGGTCGTGATCGCAGTGGTCCCCGGCTGGGCCGCGGGCGGCGGGCACAGCCTGCACGTCGTTTGCGATCTGACCCTGGCCAGCGCCGAGCACGCGATCTTCAAGCAGACCGACGCCGACGTCGCCAGCTTCGACGGCGGGTACGGCTCGGCGTACCTCGCGAAGATGGTCGGCCAGAAGAAGGCGCGCGAGATCTTTTTTCTCGGCGACGCCTACTCGGCCGAACAAGCCGCGGCGATGGGCGCAGTCAATGCGGTGGTGCCGCACGCCGAGCTCGAGAAGACCGCGATCGCGTGGGGAGAGAAAATCCTCGGCAAGAGCCCGACCGCCGTACGCATGCTGAAGTACGCGTTCAACCTGACGGACGACGGCATCGTCGGTCAGCAACTCTTCGCAGGCGAGGCGACGCGCCTGGCCTACGGCACGCCGGAGGCCAAGGAGGGGCGCGACTCCTTCCTCGAGAAGCGCGCCGCGGATTGGTCGGGCGTCCCCTGGTACTACTGAGCCTCCAGAACAATGAACCTTGGAGGGGGATCCATCCACCTCATTTCCATTCCTCGCGCCGCCAGTCGCCGGGTGTCCGTCCCGTCACCTTCCGGACGGCTCTGGTCAGGTGGCTCTGACCGAGCTGGCCAATTGGGTGGCCGCTAACCCGAAGAACTGCGCGCGGAACCGCTCGCGGAACTCGTCGCGCGTCAGCTTGACACTCGGCGAGCCCTTGCGGATCGTGAGCTCGAGATCGTCGTCGTCCCGCATTCGTCGATCACCGGACGATAGGGCGCGGGTCGAAGTAGGCACGGACCGAGCGGACCATGTCCTCCTCCACCCGATAGATCCCGACGGTCGGGATCACCGCTCCCGCTCGAGTGGTCATCTTGGCGAACCCGCGCACGCCTTCGACATAGCGATCGCCGCCGCGGGTCTCTCCGAGCGGACCATCGAACGTTGCATCGTCGTGCACGAGCGCACGGGTGCGAGCGAAATCGCCCGATGTCCATGCCACGAGCATTTCGGTTGCGATGGATTTCGCGTCCTTGCGTGCCATGCCGGTGACAACTGCAAGGTCCGCGCTACCGCCGTGTGGGGGTCGCCGCACGCGAGCTCCATCGCGATTGCCTGGACATCCTTTGCGAAGGTCGACGTGCGCGGTGACACCGGACCCCCTCTGTGCCAACGTCACCTGAGACAGTCGCTCCCCGATATCTTTGTACCGATGGGCGGAGAATGGTCCTCAAGACGTGCCCAAGCCACCCCAAGTTCCTGGTCGAGAGGTCGCCCCTGCGGAGGGCGAGCGCAAGCAGC
>DATAPF010000441.1:0-15080 GCA_036265355.1 Kofleriaceae bacterium
GCCCGGGGCGTCGAACGCGCCGGCGATCGTCGTCGCCTTGCCGGTCTTGGGGTCGACGACCTCGACCACGTGGTGCAGGTAGTCGGCGACCGCGATCCGGCCGTCGGACAGCACCGCCATGCCGCGCGGCCGGCCGATCGCGTTGGCGACCACCGTCGCCTTCTTGCCCTGGACGTCGATCTTCCAGATCGTGCCCGACATCGGGTCGTGGCCGCCGGTCGGAGCGTTGTCGGTCGAGACGTAGAACGTGCCGTCGGGCGCGAACGCCATCCCGAACGGCCGCTGGAAGCCCTGCTGGGCGATCACCGTCGTGGTGACATGGGTCATGGCGTCGATCGCGCGCAGCTTGCTGTTGTCGAAGTCGGCGACGTAGACCGTGCCGTCGTGGTACGCGACGTTCACCGGGTTGGAGAACTGCGCGACCTTGCGGGAGCCGTCCATCGAGCCGGTGTCGGCCGAGCCGGCGAGCGTGCTGACGCCCTTGGTGAACGGCACGTCGCCGTCGTCGTCGCCGGTCATGCCGCCGTTGTCGTCGCCGTTCGACGAGGTGGCGCAGCCGGCGGCGATGCCGGCGACCAGGAGACACAGGGCGAGTTGCTTGGTGCTCATAGGAAACCTTCGGAGGGGTTGACTTGTACGTCAGAGGAGCAAGCGGCTTGCCGAGCGCGATTGCGCGCAGGTGGTCGAAATCTGAGTCGTCGGCGTGCGATTGCGCCCGTGTGCGTGTGCACCGCTCAGCCGCGCATCACGGACATCGGACGGCGCGGCGCGACCAGCCGGAGCTGCGCCAGGTGGTCGTGGATCTGCGGCGAGGTCAGCCGCGCCAGATCGCGCGCAACGTACTCGACCTGGAGCTCCGGCGGCAGCCCGCGGTCGACGCCGCGCAGCTCGCCGAGCATCGCGGGGCTGGCGACCAGCAGCACCCGGTCATGCGCGTGCTCGCGCGCGATCCGATCGATCTCCGAGATCACGTGGCGGGCGAACCGGCGATCGAGCTCGCCGGCGTGCGCGTCACGGTGATCGTGGGGATCGTGGCCGCGGCGGCCCGCGTTGATCAGATCGATCTCCTCGTGCAGCGCCCCCGCCGAGCGCTCGCCATCGGTGGTCTGATCGTAGGTGTAGATCCGCGCCCGCGCGGCATCGACGATCGCAATGCAAGCTCGCTTCATGGGACCGACCTCCCGGGGTGTCGACCAAATGTGCAAGCAGCATTCCGAGGGTGCGCGGTCGGACCGCGCGTCGCGCGCCGACGCACACCCCGGATCACGTAGGCTAGAACCCGATCACGGCCAGCGGCACGATTCGCGGCATCGCCGCCGAGGCCGCGGACGCCGCCGGCGGCGGATCGAACGTGCGCCGGTAGCCGTGCGCCACGATCAGGCCGAGCCCGATCGCCATGCCGGCGTAGCCGAGCCGGGCCGGCAGCTCGCGCCAGCCGGTCAGCCCGGCGAGCTCGAGCGCCTTCACCGCGTCGTTGGTCGGCGCGAACAGCACCACGTCCTTCGAGAAGTCGACCCACAGCCCGGTCGCGAACACGGTCAGCGCGAGCTGCCCGTAGCGGTTGCCCGGCCACGCGCCGGTGAACGCCAGCGCCGCGAACCCGCCGAGCAGCGCGGCGTCGGTGAGCTTGGGCGCGGTGTAGAACACCAGCCTGTCGCCGTCCGAGCGCAGGCCGCGGACATAGGTCCAGCCGAACCGGAACGTGCCCGTGCTCGGGTCCCGGCCGGGCGGGAACAGGTGCAGCTGGTCGACCGTGGCGCCGACCAGCAGCGCGGCGAGCGCGTGGCTGCCCTCGTGCAGCGAGACCCCGACCAGGTAGGTCGGCGGCGCCAGCGCCAGCCCGGTCAGCACCAGCGCGCGATCGCTGGGCTCGGCGCGCGCGGCGGGCGCCGCCGCCGCGATCACCGCGAGCGCCGCCGCGGCGCGCCGGATCACGCCGCCACCCACAGCTGGTCGACCTCGACGAACCCGAGCGCGTGGGCGAGCCGGAGCGACGCCGCGTTGCCCTCGTCGGCGCCCCACACCGGGGCGCGGCCGAGCGCCTGCTCGTCGCGGATCATCGCCGCCGCCACCATCCGGCCCAGGCCGAGCTGGCGCGCGGCGGGCAGCGTGTCGACCGAGACGTCGAACCACCGCGCGCTGCGCCACGGGGCGTACGCGAAGCTCACCGGCAGCCCGTCGAGGAACACCGTCCAGATCGTCCGGTGCGGCCGCGCGGCGTCGAGCTCCTCGGCCAGCGCCGGCGGCAGGTGCGCCAGCGATGCGTCCGCCGGCAGCGCCACCGCGCCCGCGCCGGCGCCGGGGGCGTCCTCGGGCTGCGGTGCTCCGCCGGCCGCGGCCGGCAGCGTGAGGAGCAGCGCGCGCTCGACCCGGCGGCCGGTCGCCGCGGCCAGGTCCGCGCGCTCGATCGCCACCAGCAGCGTGTGGCGCGGCTGCTCGCGCGCCAGCGCCGCCAGCGCCGCGGCGTCGGCGTCGCCCGCCACCACGATCAGCCGCGCCGGATCGTTGCCGACCGCGAACCCGGCGCCCAGCTCGCGCCGCCAGCTCGCCGGATCCCCGGCGATGCCGTGGGCCTCGATCCAGCGCGGCTCGTCGGGCAGGGCGAGCGGCGCGATCACTTCCGCGACAGCCCCCGCAGGTAGCCGATCGCCGCGCTCGCGTCCTGGACCAGGCACTCGTTGATCCGCTTGCCGCGGTAGCTCGGCGTCCGGCTGGTCGAGACCAGCGCGCGCTCGAGCGCGGTCACCGCCCGCGCATCGCCCAGCGCGCGCAGCCTGGCCACCGCCTCGCGCCGCAGCTCGCAGGTCGGCTCCTGCTGGAGGTCGAGGCTGTACACCCGGAGCCAGTCCACCCGGTCGCCGAGCCGGTGGTCCTCGACCACCTTGCGCACCGCCTTGCGCCGCGCGAGGTCGTCGTGCACCGCGCTCACCAGCAGCAGCTTGCGCGCCTCGCCGTCGTCGGTCCGGCCGACCCACAGGTCGAACGCGCGCCTCACCACCTCGTAGTCCTGCGTGCTGCCCGCCATCGTGCGCAGCGCCGCGCGCAGCTTGTCGTCGGCCTCGAGCTCGGGGTTGAGCGTCAGCGCCTGCTCGTATGCCGCCAGCGCCTGCTGGTTCTCGTTGCGCGACGCCCGGACGTGGCCGAGCACGAGCTGCGCGTTGGCGTCGCTGTCGATCGCCGGCCGGTTCGCCGTGAGGATCTGCAGCGCGCGCGCCGGATCGCCCTGCGCCAGCGCCGCGGCCGCCGCTCCCGCCGGCGTCGCCGGATCGAGCGCCGCCGCGTTGCTGCGGCTGAGGTTCGCCGTGATCACCGCGCCGGCCACGCCGATCCCGATCGCGCAGGTCGCGATCACCACGTACAGCCCGAACCGCCGGCGCACCTGCGGCACCTGGGACGGCGGCCGCGCCGGTTCCACTGCGCTCGCAGCGCCGACCGCCACCGGCGGCGTGCTCGCCCCGGCCAGCCGCTGCTCCGGCGTCAGCCCGAACACCGGCACCCCGTGAGGCCCGGTGTACGGCAGTCCGATCCCGACCCCGCCGCGCGGCGTCGCGGCCGGCAGGGACGCCGCCGCGCCGGCTGCCCCGCCGGTCCCGGTCCCTTCCAGGATCTCCTCGGCGATCGCGGCGAGGACGTCCGACTCGGTATCGGGGACCTTGGGCAGCTTGCGCCGCGTCGGCAGCTCCAGCCCGTCGTGCACATCGCGCACATCGCGCATCTCGTGCATCTCGGGCTCGTCGCCGTCGCTCAGGTCGAAGCCGACCGGACCACGCGCGTCGCTGCGCGGCGGGATCCCGGGCGACCGCGCCGGCGCGGTCAGCACGTCGTCGATCGCCTCGGCGATCGAGGCGCGCGCATCGACCACGGTCTGCGCGCCGCCCGCCGCGAAGTCGGTCTCGCCGGTGATCCGGACCTCGCCGCCGGCGACCACCAGCGGCTGCGAGCCGGTGTCGCCGCGCCGCTCGAGCACGATGTCGGTCACCCCACCGTCCGGCGTGCGCAGCGCGTGCTCGACCTCGGCCAGGAACTCCTCCGCCGTCGCGTAGCGATCGCTCGGCTTCTTGGTCAGCCCGCGCACCACCAGCCGCTCGATCGACGACGGCACCGCCCGCCCGCCCTTGATCAGCCGCTGCCGCATCGGCGGCACCGGCCGCGCGGTGTGCATCGCCATCACCTCGAGCTTGTCATCGGAGTAGAACGGCGGCTGCCCGCACAGCATCTCGTAGCCGATCACCGCCGCCGCGTACAGGTCGGCGCGGCCGTCCATCGGGTTGCCCAGCGCCTGCTCGGGCGCCATGTAGATCGGCGTGCCGAACGCCATCCCGGCCTGCGTCAGCTTGACCCCGTCGTCGAGGTCCGACGCCGCCATCGGCTTGGCGATCCCGAAGTCCAGGATCTTCGCGAAGTCCTCGTCCTGGCCCTGCCGGATCAGGAAGATGTTCTCCGGCTTGATGTCGCGGTGGATCAGCTTGGCCGCGTGGATGTGCGCCAGCCCGCGCAGCACCCCGGCGAGGATGTGCAGCGCCCGGCCCGGCGCGATCTGGCCCTCCTGCTCGAGCACGTCGGCCAGCGCGCGGCCCTCCAGCAGCTCCATCGCCAGGTACAGCGCGCCATCCGGCAGCCGCCCGACGTCGTACACGCTCACGCAGTTCGGGTGATCGATCTTGCCCACCGCCAGCGCCTCGCGCTCGAACCGGTTGCGCACCTCCGGCGACGCTGCGAGCGACGGATGCAGGATCTTGACCGCGACCTGCCGGCGCAGCCCGACGTGCGCCGCGCGGTACACCAGGCCCATCCCGCCGCGCCCGAGCGTCGCGTCGAGCCGGTAGCGGTTATCGATGATCATCCCGATCAGCTCGTGGCCATCCCCCTCCAGCGGGACGGGCGTGCCCACCATTGCCGGGTCGGTGCCGTCGGCTCTGCCCATGGTGCGGCCACATTGTGCCATCTCGCCACGATCGCGCCCATCTTGTCGTCGGCTTTCCCCGCACTTCCGTGCCGCCGCCCGCCTGCCCGCGCGTGCGCGCACTACGATATCTCCCGCAGGCCGTCGCGTGCTCCGGCGCACAAATCGTCCCACCGTCAGCGCCTGACAGGACTTGCGAGACCGCCGCAGCGCCGGCGCCGTCGTTCGCGTGTCATCCAGATTCGCAAGTCGCGGCTCATGCAAGCACCGCCTTGATCCGTCGGATCCCCGACGCGATCCCCTGCTCGCGGGCGATCCGGAACCGCCGGCCGCGCAGCGCCGCGGTCGACGCCACGTGCGGTCCGCCGCAGAACTCGCGGCTCACCACCTCGCCGGTCGCGCGGTCGGCGATCGCATACACCGACACGATCGCCCCGTACTTCTCGCCGAACGCGCCGATCGCCCCGATCGCGCGCGCCTCGGCCTCGGTCATCGTCGCCCGCTCGACCACCAGGTCGCGCGCCAGCCAGCCCGCCACCCGCGCCTCGACCCGCGCCAGCTCCTCGGGGCGGAGCCGCTCGCCGTGCGAGAAGTCGAACCGCAGCCGCTCGTGCGTCAGGTTCGAGCCGCGCTGCACCACGTGTGTCCCGAGCTCCGCGCGCAGCGCCGCCAGCAGCAGGTGCGTGACCGTGTGGTAGCCCACGACCGCTGCCGAGTGGTCCGCGAGCCCGCCCCGGAACGTTCCAGTCCCCGCCGGGCGCGCCGGCCGCGACCGCGCCCGGTGCGCCTCCAGCTCGCGGCGAAACCCATCCTCGTCCACCCGCTTGCCTGCCGCCTCCGCCAGCTCGCGCGTCACCTCGAGCGGCAGCCCGTGCGTCTGCAGCAGGTCGAACGCCGCCTTGCCGTCGAGCACCGCGCAGCGCTCCAGCACCCGCAGCCCGTGCGCCAGCGCGTGCTCGAACCGCCCCGCCTCCTCGCGGATCCCCTGTGCGATCGCCCCCGCGTCGCGCGCGACCTCGGGGTACGCCTCGCCGAGCATCCCCGCCACGACGTTCACCGCGCGCCCGTGCCAGTCCGCCGGCAGCCCGAGCCGGCGCGCCGCCACCAGCCCGCGCCGCACCAGCCGCCGCAGCACGTAGCCGCGGTCCTTGTTGCCCGGCGCCACCCCGTCGGCGATCACCATGCACGCCGCGCGCACGTGATCGGTCAGCACCCGCAGCTCGCGCTCGTGCGGCGCCGTCGCCATCCCGCGCAGCTCGTCGAGCAGCGGCCGCAGCGTGTCGACCTCGTACACCGACCTCAACCCGTTCAGCGCCACCAGCGTGCGCTCCACCCCCATCCCCGTGTCGACGCTCCCCCGCGGCAGCGCCACGATCTTCTGTCCCGGCTTCTGTCCCGGCTTCTCTCCCTCCTCCCTGCCGGCCGTCTTCGCGTAGCTCATGAACACGTTGTTCCAGATCTCGACCCAGCGCCGGTCGCGGACATCCAGCCGCTCCGGCGGCGGCGAGCCGTCCACCCAGTAAAAGATCTCCGTGTCCGGCCCGCACGGCCCGGTCGCCCCCGCCGGCCCCCACCAGTTGTCGTCGCGCCCGAGCCGCGCGATCCGCGCCGCCGGCACCCCCAGCCGCCGCCAGATCTCCGCCGACGCCCGATCCTCCGCCACCTCCGCATCGCCGGCGAAGCACGTCACCCCGAGCCGCTCGACCGGCAGCTCGAGCTCGCCGGTCAGGAACTCGAAGCTCCACGCGATCGCCTCGTCGCGCCCGTAGTCGCCGAGCGACCAGTTGCCCAGCATCTCGAACCACGTCAGGTGCGTATCGTCCCCGACCGCGTCGATGTCCCCGGTCCGCACGCACTCCTGCACGTCCACCAGCCGCCGCCCCGCCGGGTGCGGCTGCCCCAGCAGGTACGGCGCGAGCGGGTGCATCCCGGCCGTCGTGAACAGCACGCTCGGATCGTGGGCCGGCACCAGCGGCGCCGACGGGATCACGGCGTGACCGTGCCGCGCAAAGAACGCGAGGTACTTCGAACGAAGCTGGGAAGCGGTGATCGGCGACATGGCAGTTCGGTCCTTCCGAGCGGCCACGCCACGACGTCGTCGGCCGCCCCGTTTCGGGTGGCGGCCGGCAGCGAGCGTCGTCAGTTCACGCGCGCGGCGAGGCCACCACCGGCGATAGCCGGCGCGAAGGCAGCCGCGGCACGAACGAACGACATGCTCCCACTATAGGGCGCGCTCCCCCTGCGCGCAAACCGCGACGCGGAGCCGTCCCTGGCCGCTCCGCCGCTCGGCTGCCGCGCCTTGCCACGATCGAACCCGGGTGCGGTTGCCAGCGCCACCCGCCCTGTGTAGTCTCCCCTTCCGCCGCCCAGGTAGCTCAGTTGGTAGAGCAGCGGACTGAAAATCCGCGTGTCGTTGGTTCAATTCCGACCCTGGGCACCGAACAAGGACGTCGATCTCGTCGCGCCAGCATGCGGGCCATGTGGTGACCGTCGTCGGCGACGGCTGCTCCATGCCCGCCACGTACTCATGGGGACGGCCGGTCGCAAGGCCTTCACGAGGTACTACTCGACGGGCAACTCGTCCGGCGGGATCAAGACGATCTTGCCGTCACGATAGACGACGAGACAGGTGTTCGTGGCACGCGCGACTTCGATGGCACGTAGCCGCGCGCGGCGAAGCGCGGCGAGCACATCGTGCGGAAATGCGGGTGGAGTTGCATCGACGGTCATGGCTTGCCTCCGGAATCGATCAGCAAGGGCACTTCGCCTGAATTGTCGTACAACATCCAGGCGTCGACGAGCGGTTTGTAGAGGGTCTCGAAGTGTTCTCGACCGCGGTCGAAGCGGCGGCGAACATCCGCCTCCGGAACAGCGTGCCCCCCTTGACGGACGCGCTGCGCAACCCGCTGCACCGCAACGTCGGCGGAGGATAGCGACAGGAAGATCAACGAAACGTGGTAGCCCACTGAACGCCACCGCTCGATCGCGCGTGCGAAGTTCCGGCCGGCGAGCGTTGTCTCGAAGGCAAAGCTTTCACCTCGGGCGACGTGCTCTGCGATCAGCTCCAGCATCAGGCGCCCAGAACGCAACGCTACACGGGCTGGGTCGAACGGAGACAACCCGGCCGCGATCAGATCCGCGTTCACGAACGCTGGTCGATGGCCGTCCCTGACAAGGAATTCGCGCGCGAAGGTTGTCTTGCCGGCCCCGTTTGGTCCGGCGAGGATGAGGATCCGCTTGTCCATTGCGCTACGGGACATTGTACCGCCGGCCATGATTTCGGCATCCGACGCGCCTCGGACTCCCGGCCCGCGGAATCAGTGAACGCGACCAGCAGTCGTTCGCCGTGCTGCGCCTTCACGAGCGCCTGCTCGTCGATGTCCTCGATGGATTCGGCGGCATCGACGCGCGAGCTGTTCTTGAACTCGACGATCTCGGTGATCAGCTCCCGTTTGCGGTTCGCGACACGGGTCTCGAGATCCTACTCGTTCGGTCGGGACCCGCTGGCGGACGCGGGGCGGGTCATGAATTCTCCTGGTCAGTCGTGGCTGTGCCGTGCTTGGGCCGCTCCGCGATCAGCGCTTCGGTCGTGAGCATGAGCGAAGCGACCGATGCGGCGTTCTGCAGCGCGACCCGGACCACCTTCGTCGGATCGATGACACCGGCCTCGACCAGATCCTGGTACTGGCCGGACGCGGCGTTGTAGCCGAACGCGCCCTTACCCTCACGGACCGCGTGGACGACGATCGCACCCTCCATGCCGCAGTTCTGCGCGATCTGCCGCGTGGGCTCCTCGAGTGCGCGGCGGACGATGTTGACGCCGTAGCGCCGATCGTCCTGGAAGATCAGCGCCTCGAGCGCCGGCTGGCAGCGGATCAGCGCGACACCGCCCCCAGGGACAATGCCCTCTTCTACCGCGGCGCGCGTCGCGTGCATCGCGTCCTCGACCCGCGCTTTCTTCTCCTTCATCTCGACCTCGGTCGCGGCGCCTACCTTGATCACGGCGACACCGCCGACCAGCTTCGCAAGCCGCTCCTGCAGCTTGTCGCGGTCGTACTCCGACGTGGTGTCCTCGATCTCGCGGCGCAGCGACTTGACGCGCGCATCGATGGCGTCCTTGTTGCCCGCGCCTTCGATGATCGTCGTGTTGTCCTTGTCGACCGTGATGCGCTTCGCGCGGCCGAGGTCCGCCAGGGTGAGGCTCTCGAGCTTGAGGCCGAGGTCCTCGGTCACCGCCTGGCCTCCGGTCAACGCGGCGATGTCCTGCAGGATCGCCCGGCGGCGATCGCCAAAGCCCGGCGCCTTGACCGCACACACGGCGAGCGTGCCGCGCAGCTTGTTGACGACCAGGGTCGCGAGCGCCTCGCCATCGACATCCTCCGCGATGATCACGAGCGGCTTGCTCTGGTTGGCTACCTGCTCGAGCAGCGGCAACAGCTCCTGCATGCTCGACAGTCGCTTCTCGTAGATCAGGACGTAGGGGTCGGCAAACACCGCCTCCATCCGTGCGGCATCGGTCACGAAGTACGCGGACAGGTAACCGCGGTCGAACTGCATGCCCTCGACCACCTCGAGCGTGGTCTCCATCGTCTTGGCCTCTTCGACGGTGATCACGCCCTCCTTGCCGACCTTGTCCATCGCCTCGGCGATCAGCCGTCCGATCGTCTCGTCGCCATTGGCGCTGATGATCCCGACCTGCGCGATCTCGGCCTTGTTGCGCGTCGGCTTGGATTGCCGCTTCAGCTCGGCGACGACGGCCGCCACGGCGGCGGTGATGCCGCGCTTGACGTCCATCGGGTTCGCGCCGGCGGCCACCAGCTTGCTGCCCTCGGCGTAGATCGCCTGCGCGAGCACGGTCGCGGTGGTCGTGCCATCGCCGGCGATGTCGGAGGTCTTGGAGGCGACCTCCTTCACCATCTGCGCGCCCATGTTCTCGAACCGGTTCTCGAGCTCGATCTCCTTGGCGACCGTGACGCCGTCCTTGGTGATCGTGGGTGCGCCCCACGACTTCTCGATGACGACGTTACGTCCGCGCGGACCCAGCGTGACCTTGACCGCGTTGGCGAGGATGTTGAGCCCGATCGCGATGTGTCTGCGAGCGTTGGTGTCGAACAGAATTTCTTTGGCGGCCATCGTGTGTGATCATCCTTCTTCGATAACGGCGAGGACCTCGTGTTCGCTCACGATGATGTGGTCCTCGCCATCGAGCTTCACTTCGGAGCCGGTGTACTTGCCGATCAGGATCTTGTCGCCGGCGGTGATGGCGAGCGGCTGGACCGTGCCGTTGTCGAGGAGCATGCCGCTGCCGACCGCGACGACGACCGCCTCCAGCGGTTTCTCCTTGGCGTTGTCCGGAATGAACAGACCGCTCCTGGTCCGGTCCTGTTCGACCACGCGGCGGGCGAGGATGCGGTCGCGAAGCGGACGGATCATCACGGCGTCTCCTTGGCTGGCGGCGGGTCGTCCGGAAGTGGGACGAGCGCCGTCCAGCAGTTGCCGCACCGGCTCGCGCCGCGCATCCCGACGGCGTGGCACCTGGGGCACTCGCGCGTCTCGGGAGCCGGGCCGAGCGCCAGCAGCTTGAGGAGGTCATCCCAGGCCGCGCGCAGTGCCGGCCCGGGCGGCGTCTGCGACAGCGCTCGCTCCACGCACGCAACGCTCGCCCGGAGGTTGCTGCGCGCGGCGTCTCCGTACAGGGTGCTCGACATGCGCGGGCACCATAGGCCCGGCTCGATCGTTCGACTATTCGGAAGTTTTGATTCTTGATGACGGTAAAGACGTCAGGTCCGGAAAACCCGGCGAGAGCCCGATACGCCGCTCGGTTCCGAGCGACCGCGGTACGATTCGCGTGACCGCAACACGTCGAGTTTATCGACACGTCGAAGCGAAACAACTTTCTATTCGAACGATCGCACCGGGCGCACAACCCCGGAGATATGCGCGAGCGGCACGCGCAATCGGCGAAGGAGGTTCAGCACAGCACGGTGAGATCAACCAGGGGGCGCGAGCGCAAGCCCCGCCGGTGTCCGCCCCTTCCCCAGGTCCGCCAGGCCGCCGCCTCGCCGACGCGCGGGTAGGGCGCGGTGAAGCCGAGCGCGGAAAGCTGCACCGGGCCGAGCGTCACCGCGCTGGAGCGTCGCGCCGCGGCTTCTGCGCGATGCGAGGCTGCACGTTGGGGGGGCCGGCGTAGAGCAGGTCGGCCTTGATCGTGTTGAGCGCCCGCTTCGGCTGGTAGCTCTCGTCATAGAGCGTGGCCATGCCTTCGGCGCCTTTGCCGCCGCCGAAGTCCCAGGTCGGGATCCACGAGTGCTTGTCCGTGAACCCCCAGAACGTGAAGGACAGGCAATGCCGGTTGGCCATGCACGCCTGGAGCAGCGCGCTGAAGTTCGCCGCGGACGCTTGCAGGCGTGGATTGATCTCGGCGGAATCGCCGGACTTGACCTTGGGGGTCATCTGGCTGCGGACGTCGACCTCGGTGAAGGCGTACGCGAGCCCGAGATCGGTGAAACGCTGGATCGTGTCGGCGACCTGCAGCGCGTCGTAGTTGCCGTACTGCGTGCCCAGGTGGCCCTGGCTACCGATGCCGTCGATCGGCACGCCCTGGGACAGCAGCTTCTTCACCTCGTTGTAGAGGAACTGGACCTTGTCCTTCGGGCCGCCGTCGCCGAACGCCTCGATGTTGTAGTCGTTGTAGAACAGGAGCGCATCCCGGTCGGCGGCTCGCGCCCACCGGAACGCGTCGGCGACGTAACCCGGGCCGTAGTGCTCGTTCCAGAACCCCTTGTAGTGGATCTCGTTCGGGGTATCCCACGGGTCGGACAGCGCCTCGTTCACGACATCCCACTGCCAGATCTTGCCCTTGAAGTGCGTCACCACGTCGGTGATGTGCTTCTGGAGCAGTGCGCGCAGCTGGTCCTTGCCGATGGTCCCTGCCTCGACCCCGTCGGTGAGCCACTTCGGCAGCTGGTTCTGCCATGCCAGGACATGACCGCGCACGCGCTGGTTGTTCTTGCGCGCGAAGTCGATGAGCTCGTCGGCCGCCTTCCAGTCGTAGGTCCCCCGCGTCGGCTCCAGCAGTCCCCACTTCATGACGTTCTCGGCGGTGATCGTCGAGAACTCCGACGTGACGAGCGCACGGTAGCGGGGGTCCGCCGGGTCATCGAGGGCCTGCATATCGACCGCCGTCCCGACGTACAGGCCGTGGCGTGCGCCGAGCGCGCGCAGGCTCTGGTCGGATGGCTTCGGGGTGGACGGGTCGGCGACGGACGTCGAAACGACGCCCAGGACACCGGCCGCTGCGACGGCGGCAGCACCGGCAACAGTGAACCATTTCAGCCTCATCGCGATCTCCTTGGGTTGGACTCCAGGCGTGGCTCCTCGGTCTCCGGAGCGCGATCCGCCGGTCCGTTTGGCGTCGCGACAGTACCTCATCGCTCCCGGTTCGAGATCGTCGGGTCCGCGGGTGGAGCGCGCGATCACTGTCGGTGGCCATACAGCTCATCGCGTTGTTGTGTTCCAAGCCACCCCGCCACACGCGTTCCGATATCAACGCCACCATCGCGGGAAGCTTCATCAAGCGGTGCCGTGAGAGAACCTCCTGCGGGCGGCTGCGCGCGATCGGGTTGCCGTGCCGCGCGCACGCAGCTTGCAAATAATACCGCCATGACGCCGCGACCATTTCGCATTCACGTCGAGGACGACGTGCTGGCGGACCTTGCCCGCCGGCTGCATCGCACCCGCTGGACCCGCCTCGTGCCGGGCGATTCGTGGGAGCTCGGTACCAGCCGGCCGTATCTCGAACGGCTGCTGGCGTACTGGTCGGATGGGTACAGCTGGCGGCGACAGGAGGCGGATCTGAACCAGCTGCCGCAGTTCACCGCGGACATCGACGGTGTCCGGCTTCACTTCGTGCACCAGCCGGCGGATCGACCCCAGGGCCGTGCGCTGCTGTTGCTGCACGGCTGGCCCGATTCGTTTCACCGCTTTCACAAGGTCATCCCGCGGCTGTCCCGCTCGTTCGATGTCGTGGTGCCGTCGCTGCCGGGCTTCGGGTTCACCGGGCGCATCGCGCGGCCGTCGCCCGGACAGCCGATCCGCCAGGACGCGCAGCTGCTGTGGCGGTTGATGACCGGGCTCGGCTATCGCAGGTTCGGTGTCGCAGGCGGCGATGGCGGCAGCGCGCTGGCGCAGCGGATGGCGATCGATCATCCGGAGTCCGTCGCGGGGATCCATGTGACCGACCTCGGCTGGCACACCGGCAACGTCGATCCCGCGGCGTTGCCGCATCATGAGAAGAAGTACGTCGAGCGGCTCAAGAAGCTGTTCATGACCGACGGCGCCTACGCCGCGCTCCAGGCCAGCAAGCCCGCCAGCCTCGCGCCGGCGCTCGCCGACTCGCCGTCCGGTCTCGCCGCGTGGATCGTCGACCGCTTCCACGCGTGGTGCGACGACCTCGACGGCACCATCACGCGCGACGAGCTGCTCACCAACCTCATGATCTACTGGGTCACCGGCACGATCGGTCCGTCGATCGATAGCTATCGCGCCGACGCGGCGTCGCCGTCGCTGACGCCGGCCGATCGCGTCGACGTCCCGGTCGGTCTCGCGCTGTTTCCCGCCGACCGCGGCGGCATCCCACCGCGGTCGTTCGCCGAGCGGACGCTGAACGTGCAGCGCTGGGCCGAGATGCCGCGCGGTGGCCACTTCGCCGCGCTCGAGCAGCCCGAGCTGTACGCCGGCGAGCTCGAGGCGTTCTTCGCTCCACCCCAGATCGCGCGCCCGGGCGCGCGGGAAGAGGACCGCGATGTCCATCCAGCCGTTTGAAGTCCACGTCCCCGACGCGGTGCTCGACGACGTCCGGCAGCGGCTGCTCGACGCCCGCCACGTCGATGCCACCGACGACAACGGCGGCCTGTCGCGCCGGCTCGCCGACCACTGGCGGACCGGGTTCGACTGGCGGGCCGCCGAGGCCCAGATCAACCGGTTCTCGCAGTTCCGCGCGCTCGTCGGTGGGCTCCACATCCACTTCATCCACGAGCGCGGCAAAGGCCCCGGTCCGCTCCCGCTGGTCCTGACCCATGGCTTCCCGGATTCGTTCCTGCGGTTCGTCAAGCTGATCCCGCTGCTCACCGATCCGGCCGCGCACGGCGGCGACGAGGCCGATGCGTTCGATGTCGTGGTTCCGAGCCTGCCGGGGTACGGGTTCTCCGACCCGCCCGACCGGCCCGGCCTGACGTTCCACATCGGGGACCTCTGGCACGAGCTGATGACGGCCGTGCTCGGCTACGGTCGGTTCGGCGCGCACGGCGGTGACTGGGGCAGCACCGTCACCGAGCACCTCGCGCGCAGCCACGCACGCTCGGTGATCGGCATCCACCTGACCGATATCCCGTTCTGGCACATGTTCCAGAAGCCGTCCGACGCCAGCCCGGCCGAGCAGCGGTTTCTCGAAGCGAACCAGCGCTGGATGGAGAGCGACGGCGGCTACGCGATGATCCAGGGCACGCGGCCGCAGACCCTCGCGCAGGCGCTGAACGACTCACCGATCGGGCTCGCCGCGTGGCTGGTCGAGAAGTTCGAGCGCTGGAGCGATTGCGGTGGCGACGTCCACACGCGGTTCTCCGACGACGAGCTGCTGACCAACGTGATGCTGTACTGGGTGACCGGGACGATCGGTACTTCGTTTCTCCCCTACCACGACTTCACGCAAGCCGGCGCGATGCGCTGGATCGTCGAGAAGGCGAGGGAATGGGTCGGATCGTCCCAGGTCCCCACCGGCTTCGCCCAGTTCCCCCGGGACATCGGCCATCCGCCGCGCGAGTGGATCGAGCGGTTCCACAACCTCCAGCGCTACACCGCGATGCCGCGCGGCGGCCACTTCGCCGCGCTCGAGGAGCCCGAGCTCCTCGCCGACGATCTCCGGGCGTTGTTCCGGCCGCTGCGCAGCTCGTGAACGCCGAGCCGCGAGCAATGCCCCGCACCGACGAGACTGTCCGGCGCCCACGCCGGGGCCATGGCGGTTGTCACCGGGTGGTGCACCCACAATCCGGCGCGTTCTCGCGATACAACTGGACGGTTCCGTTGGCCATCGGGTCCAAGGCTGCCGGCCCGTTGTACACTGGGCCGTTCTTGCCATCTATCGTATGTACCCAAGCATCACCATAATCCCTTGGGATCG
>DATAPF010000442.1:0-54955 GCA_036265355.1 Kofleriaceae bacterium
GTGCTCGGCGTGTTCCTGGTCACCTCGGTGATCGCGCTCGCCGCCGCCTGGCACTACGCCCCGGCGCTCGGGCCGCGCAAGCTCGCGGTGCGCAGCGCGCTCGGCTTCGCGCTCGCACTCGCGGCGTCGGCCGCGGTCGACGCACAGGCGTCACCCCTCATCGCCGCGATCTGGGCAATCGCGGCGGGTGCCGCCGCCGGCTCGCTGTACGCCAGCGCGCTCGTGCTCGCCACCCGGTCGGCCGAGCTCGAGGATCGCGCGCGCGGCATGGCCACCGTCCACGCCGCCGGCGGCGCCGGCCATGCGCTCGGCGCGCTGTCCGCCGGCACGCTGGCGTTCGCGCTGCCCGGCATGCTCGTGATCGCCGTCCCCGGCGTCGCGATCATCGCCGCCGCGGCGGTCGGCGTCTGGCTCACCGTCCCCCACGCCGCGACCGACTGCCCGGTGATCGGCGCGCTCGACGCCGGCGCGCGCCCGCCGGTCGCCGATCCGACCGCGCCGCCCTCTCACCCGGTCACGTAGAAGAACTCCTCGCGCACGATCTTGCCGTCCTTGACGCTGAACAGCGCGGTCTCGTCCATCGTGAACCGCCGGTTCGACGGCTTGTGGGTCACGTCGTACGAGAACCGGACGATGAAGCGATCGCCGTGCGGCCAGGGCCCCTCCGTGGTCGCCGAGTGCACGGTGTGGTTGTCGGACCACCACTTGCCCTTGGCAAACACCGCCTCGCGGCCGCGGGCCTCGGCGGCCATGCCCGGCATCGAGGCGGCCTCGACGCTGACGATGTCCGGCGCGTACAGCGTCTCCATCGCCTCCTGGTTCTTGCCTTGCTTGCACAGCTCCACCAGCTTCTTGCCAACCTCGAGCGTGGTCATCGGCATGCTCCTTGTGAGTCCGCGCCGATCTTTGCCCATCGCGGCGCCGCGGCAACCATCACCGGCCGCCGTTGCGCTGGTTTGCTGACCACGTCGTGTCAGGGTTGCGAGCCAGGGAACGAGCTGTGAGTCGCCAGGCAGGCGTCGAGCTCCGGAGTCGGGGTCCAGCCGCACGCGCCGCTGGGCTGGCGAGCGCAGATCGCGTCGCGATAGCACACGAGGGCGGGGTACCAGATGCACGGCGACGCCACGCCCTCCTGATCGGAGCACACCTCGCTGCCGCAGCCGCCGAGGTGACAGCCATCCTCGACCCGCGCGCTGGCGGGAGCGTCGAACGTGCACCCGGCCAGCGCGGCCGACATCCACAGCCCCGTCAGGAACCGCATCGCCGACATGGTGTGCTTCCGCATGTTCCGCGCCATTCGCGTGCATGACATAGACCAGCCGCCGCAACATCGCAAGATCGCAGTGCCGCCGGCGCGGCAACCCGCCTCGTGCGCACCGAAATTCGTCGCGTCCCGTGACGCCGGCGCCACAGTTCAGGCGGCCTACTCCATGCCGCGGCGGCGCAGGTCGTCCTCGTCCAGGCCTTCGAGATGGCCGATCTCGTGGAGCAGCGTGTCGCGGATCTGCTCCGTGAGCTCGCTCCGGCTCTTGACGGCGCGCGCCAGGTTCTTGCGGTAGAGCACGATCGACACCGGCTCGTCGCCCGGCTGCGGCGGCAGCTCGGCTGCGTGGCCGACCGGCCCCCGGTACAGCCCGAGGATCGTCGGCGGGAACGGCGGCGTCACCGCGGCCAGGTCGATCGGATCGGGGAGATCGGCGACCTCGATCTTGATCGCGCGGACCCGCGCCAGACGCGCCGCGGGCAGGCTGGCGACCACCGCGTCGACCTCCTTCTGGAACTCGGCCGATGGGATCACGACCGGGCGAGTCAGCTCGCCGGGTGCGAGCTCGTGGGCGCGCGCGAGCTCGGCCTCGGCCGTCCGGCCGTCGCCGAGCTGCTCCAGCGTGAGGCCGAGCATCTGGTGCGTGTAGGCGTCGTCGGGCTGGATCCCGAGCGCCTTCTGCAGCACCGTCCGGGCCTCGGTGAACCGCGACAGATCGAACAGCGCCACCCCCTTCTCGTGCAGCGCGTCGCCCCGGCCGGGCGCGATCCGCAGCGCCGCGGCGACCCGGCCCAGGGCCTCGTCGCTGCGGCCGAGATCGTTGAGCGCCTGGGCCTCGAGCACGGCGAGATCGGCGACCAGCGGCGGGTTGCGCCGCCGCCGCGCCTCGGCCCTGCGACTGCCGCGCTGCGCGAGCTCCAGGCCGAGCCGGAGCGCGTCACGGCCGCGCTCGCCCTTGCCGTTGATGTAGAAATCCGCGACCGCGCGCAGGGTCTCGGGGTCGTCGGGATCGAGCGCCAGCGCCAGCTGGTACGCGAGCTGCGCTTCCTGATCGCGACCGAGCGCCGCCAGCGCGGCGCCGCGCAGATGCTGGGCCTCGACCGAGGTCGGCGACAGGTCGCCCGCGCGATCGGCGCACGTCCACGCCGCGGCGTACTGCGCGCGCTCGATCTGCTTGTTGGCCTCGTCGAGCAGCCCCGATACCCGGGCGTCGTCGTCGGCGTTGTCCGGGATCGTCACCGGGCACTCGGTCACCGGCTCCTCGTGGTGCGGCCGCACCACCGTGGCGCCCTCGACCAGCGGGCCGGCCTTGGATACCGGGATCGCGGTCGACGCCGCCGCACCGGCGGACGAGCCGGCCGAACCATGCCCCGGTTTCGGCTCCGTGGGCGCCGAGCCGTTACACGCCGCGACCAGGGCGGCGAAAACGAGGGGGGCGCGCATCGAGTTCAAGGATACCGGACGCCGGGGGTGAACGCGAAACGCTGACACAACTCTGCAACACGCGAGCCGCGGCGAAGTCACGCGCCAGCACGTGCGGAGAGCACAGCGATTGCGATAGCTTGTCGGCCATGCTGACCCGTCGACGGTTCGTGATCGGCACTCTGTCGACGGGCGCCTGGGCTTGCAGCTCGGCGGTCGTGCGCTCCCGGCCGCCGCGGATCACCCATGGGGTCCAGAGCGGCGACGTCCAGGCCGGCCGCGCGCTGATCTGGGCGCGCTGTGACGAACCCGCCCGCATGGTGGTCGAGTAGGACACCACCGAGCGGTTCGACCGGCCGCGCCGCGTCGCCGGCCACGGTCGCCGCGCCCGAGCAGAAGCTCGCGGACGGCCGGGTGTGGCGCAACGTCAGCAACGAGCGCGTCGCGCGGGTCGCCGAGTCGCTCGACGACTTCCGCGCGCGGTTCGCCTACAACCTCGAGGACGAGCACGTCGCCGCGCTCGCCGCCGAGGTCCCGATCCTCGCGCAGTGGGACGATCACGAGACCCACAACAACTGGTGGCCCGGCCAGCTGCTCGAGGACGACCGCTACCGCACCGAGCGCCGCGCCTCGGTGCTGTCGGCGCTGGCCCGCCGCGCCATGATCGAGTGGACGCCGGTTGGCGTCGTTGGGGGTGCGGAATGACCGGCAGTCGAGCACGATCACGTCGAGCAGCGGGCCGTAGCGCACCACGCGATGGACCGGGCCGGGTGGAACCGCGGCGACACCGGCGCGATGCTCGGCGCCGAGCAGGCGCGGTGGTTCGTCGACGCGGTCGCCGGCTCGCGGGCGCGCTGGAAGATCATCGCGTGCGATCAGCCGGTCGGCCTGGTGATCGGCGACGGACCCGACAACGCGCGCAACGAGGGCTGGGCGAACGGCGACGGACCGCCGCTGGGAAGGGAGCGCGAGCTCGCCGGCATCCTCGCCGCGCTGGCCGAGCGCGGGGTCAAGGACCTCGTGTGGCTGACCGCCGACGTCCACTACGCCGCCGCGCATCGCTACGACCCGGCGCGCCACCGGCGCCCGGTTCGATCCGTTCTGGGAGTTCGTCGCCGGCCCGATCCACGCCGGCACGTTCGGCCCCAACGCGCTCGATCCGACGTTCGGCCCCGAGATCGCGTTCCAGTGGGCGCCCGCGGCCGGGCAATCGAACCTGCCGCCGTGGGATGGCCTGCAGAGCTTCGGCACGATCGATGTCACACCGCAGGCTCTGATGGTGGCGCTGCGCGGCATCGACGGCCGGGAGCGCTATCGCGTCGAGCTGCCGCACGCGTGATCGCGGTGCCTGCCGGCCGCGCAACCGCGCGCGGCGAGGTAGGCTACCGTGATGGGTTCCGATTCGAACGTCTGGCATCAGGTGCACGCGCAGCGCGAGGATGGCGTCGCGGCCATGTTCTTGGTCCGCGACGTCGAGCCGCGCGCCGATCAGCCGAAGATCTTCGTGGTCGAGCTGCCCTACCCCGTCACCGACCTGTCGGGCCAGCCCGACGCCGCGGCCTACCGCCGGCTCAGCGCGTTCCAGGAGCAGTGGCTCGAGCCCGCCTGCGCGGCGCTCGGCTGGACGTTCGTCGCCTGGAAGTGCGAGGACGGCTCGTTCTTCCTCTATCTCTACGGCGCGGGCGACCCCGACGCGCTGCTCGAGAAGCTCGCGCCGTTCGACGTCGAGCTCGTGTTCCACAGCGACGTGGATGCCGACTGGTCGGAGTACGCGGCGCTGCGCGAGCTGGTCGAGCAGGCGCAGGCCCAGGCGGAGGGCGGCGGCGGCGACGACGACGGCGATGGGGACGAGGACCACGACCACGGCGAGCACGACCACGAGCACGAGCACCATCACGACCACGACCACGACCACGACCACGACCATCCGCACGACCATGACCACGCGCACGACCACGGCCGCGCGGCGCTCGAGCTCGCGACGGTCGATCTGACCGGCGAGCTGGCCCCCGGCGAGCCCGCCGCCGAGGCCGAACCGGCGCCGCATCGCAGCAATGGCAAGTCGCGCTCGATCGCAGCGGGCTCGGAGGCCGCGGCAGCGACCCACCGGCCGCTGCCGCGCACGGTCCCCGCGCCGGCCGGAGCGGCGAAACGAGCCCGGTCGACGGCGCGTGCGACGACCCGGCGCGCGGCCGCCGCGACCAAGCCCGCCAGGCGCACCCGGACCCAGCGCACCGCGGCCCGGCCCGCCCAGGCCGCCGCGACCAAGCCCGCCCGGAGCGCTGCCGCCAAGCCCGCGCGCACGGCGCCGGCCCGGCCGGCCAAGCCCGCCGCGACCAAGCCCGTCCGGCGCACCGCCGCGACCAAGCCCGCCCGGAGCGCTGCCGCGACCCGACCCGCGAAGCGCGCAGCGTCGACGCCCACCCGCCGGCCCGCAGCCAGGCCGCGGCGATCGCGCTAGCGAGGGTACGGCAGCGCCGGCCGTGTGTGCTGACGCCCGATCGCGGTGTCCGCTCCGTGACAGCTTTGCGACAGTCGCGGCCGCAATCCCGTGCGCCCGATCACGGCCGGATCGCCGGTTCGGTTCCCCTCGCGCCGCGGCCATGGCATATCCGCGCGCGATGAGGCGCTGGCTCGTGCTTGGCTGTGTGGCGGCGTGCGGCGGCGGTGGTGGCGGCGGCGACTTTCTGTCGGACGATCACGTCATCGTCGACGGCCTCGATGCCACGATCACCGATTGCCGCACGGGGATCTGCCAGCACAACGAGAACACCGATCTCACGGTGTTCGGCGGCGCGACCTATCTGGTCCACCGCACCGCGCTGAGCCAGGTCCTCGGCCCGAACAGCTCGCTGCGGATCTCGCGGTCCGACGATCACGGCAAGACCTGGAACCTGCTCGCGGTGGTGCCGGCGCTCGACGGCCGCGACCTGCGCGATCCGTGCTTCTACGTGGTCGACGGCAAGCTCGCGATCAAGGCGCTGACCCGCCTGCCGGTGTCGTCGTTCCGCGACAGCGGCGTCGACACCCTCGCGTACGGATCGATCTCGCCCGACGGCGGCCAGACCTGGCCCGCGCTGGCGCAGATCGGCCCCGTGACCTGGAGCTTCTGGCGGATCCGCGACGACGCCGCCGAGCACGGCGAGCTGCCGTCGTCCGGCGACACCTCGTACGCCGGCGTCGCGCCGATCGACCGCGATCGCGTCCTGGTCACCTGGTACTCCAGCCCGATCGTGTTCGACGAGCCGTGGTCGACCGCGATCTTCGCCGCGACCGACATCCGGCAGGCCACGATCGACCTGTCGCGGCTATAGCAGCGCGAGCTGGCCGCCGCCGGGCTCGGGCTCGGCCTCGAGCGCACCGCTGCCGCGGATGTGCAGCACCCTCGCCCCGCGCCGCACCAGCGTCCGCCCGACCAGCAGGCGGCGGTGGCAGCGCGCCGGATCCTCCTCGGCGCACAGCACGCACACCCGACCGCGCTCCGCCTCGTCGAGCAGCTGGTCGATCCCGCGCTGGTACGCGTCGAGCCGCTCGACCCGATCGGGGTCGAGCGTGCCGTCCGGCCGGTAGCACGCCGGATCGGCGGGACGGCCGCCGAGCGCCTGGCCGAGGAACACGTAGCGGATCCCGGCATCGCCGACCGCGCGCTCCAGCGCCCGGCGCGCGAACTGCGGCGAGAACCGGCTCGCCGGGTGGCTGCGGGCATCGACCAGCACCTCGACGCCGTGCTGGCGGAGCAGCGCCAGGAACCGATCGATCGGATGCCGGCTGTGCCCGATCGTCAGGATCGACCGGGTTCGGGGATCGGCCGCCATGGTGCAAGCATGCCTCGCCGCGCGCCCGCCCGCAGGCCAGCGAGCTACTGTCCGGATCCCCTGCCTGCGAGATCCGCCATGCGCCCGCTCCTCCTCGTGCTCGTCGCCTGCAGCCCCGGCACCATGCCAGGGCTCTCCGGCCCGTCGCCCTCGGCGCCCACCCCCCGCGCCGGCCCCGCCATGAGCGGCCCGACGCCCTCGGCGCCCACCCCGCGCGCCGCCCCGGCCGCCCCGGCAGCCCCCCCCGCCCTCGCCGCCCCCGCAGCGGTCGACCTCGCCCTCGAGCCGCTCCGGCCGCTGCTCGGCGCCTGGGAGGGCAGCGATCCCAACCAGCGCGCCACCGGCCGGTTCACCCTGGAGCCCGACCTCGGCGGCAAGATCCTCGTCCGCCGCAACCGCAACGACAGCCCGCAGGGCCACCACGACGATCTGATGATCATGTTCGCCGCGCCCGGCGGCCTGCGCGCGAGCTACTTCGACAACGAGGGCCATGCGATCCAGTATGCGATCACCGCGACCGTCGATCGCGTCGAGCTGGTCAGCGACGAGGCGCCGGGCCAGCCGCGGTTCCGCCTGCGCTACGACCGGCACGGCGCCGACGAGCTCGCCGTCGAGTTCGCGATCGCGATGCCGGGCGCCACCGAGTTCCGGCACTACACCGGCGGCGTCGTCCACCGCGTCCAGAAATGAACATGGTCGATTGTCGGGGCCCCCAGGCGCTGCCGACTCACGCTCGAAGGTTGCTCCCTCGCGCCTCAGGCGCTCCTGCCCGCAGCAACCATACAGAAAACATCGCTGCACCCCATACATGAGCCGCACCCGCCGACCGCCCGGTACCCGCGCCGGAGTGCTGTCAGTAGCACGTGCTACAGGTACCCGGATGGCCGTGCAACGTCCTCGATCGCCCGCAGGCCGGTCTGCCGACGAGCGTGGGCCGGTCCGCCTCGCACTGTCGATCACGCCGGCGCGGCACCTGATCGTGCGCGCGGTCGAGGCGGACGGCGACGAGCCGATCGCGCCCGAGGCGGCCGAGCGGATCGGCGCAGCGTTCGAGGCCGGCGCCGGGGCGGGGCTGCTCCAGCTGGGGACCGCGGAGGTGACCACGGCGTTGCCGCCGGCGCTCGGCTACTGGCGCGATCTGGCCGCGCGCTACGTGGCCGCGGTCTGCGCCCGCGGCGAGGACACCGCGACGCCGACCGCGCCGCCCGACGACGCGAGCCTCGCCGCGCTGGCCCACGGCGCGCCGCCGATGGTGGGCGGCGAATACCTCGACGCCGCGCTGCTCGCCGAACACTGGCAAGCGCTCGATGCCGCGTTCGTCGCCGCGCTGCACGGCGCCGGCGGCGGTGTCGCCGGGTTCCTGCAAGCGCGCCACGCGGCGTGGCACCTGGTCGGCCGGGTGCACTTCAACCTCGCCGAGAACCGCGGCGACGACGACGCGCCGTTCGCGTTCCTGGCGACGTACACGACCCGGCTGTCGGCGCGGGCGACCGCGCAGCATGTCGCGCTGGGACAGGCGCTGCGCGAGTACGCCGGTGCGCGCGCCAAGCCGCAGCTGGCCGCGCTGCTCGCGCCGGTGCGCCGGGCGGCCGATGCCTGTTCGTGGCTGGCGGAGATGGTCGAGCGCGGCGAGCTGTTTCATCCGATGCGGTGGACCTCGGGCGAGGCGGCGCGGCTGCTCACCGACCTGCCGAAGCTGGAGGCCGCGGGCGTGGTCGTCCGCATGCCGGCCGGCTGGGGCGGCAGGCGACCGGCCCGGCCGCAGGCGACCGCCGTCGTTGGAGCCAGGCCGGCCGGCGGGCTCGGGCGGGATGCGCTGCTCGATTTTCGCGCCGCGGTCACGCTCGACGGCGAGGACCTGACCGAGCGCGAGATCGCCGAGCTGCTGGCGGGCACCGATGGGCTGCGCCTGCTGCGCGGGCGCTGGATCGAGCTCGACCGTGCCGAGCTGCGGGCGACGATCGACCGGCTGCACGCCATCGAGCGCGCCGCGGCGGGCGGCATCGGGTTCTCCGAGGCGATGCGGCTGGTGGCCGGCGCCGCGATCGACGACGCTCCCGACGACGACGCGGAGGCGCGCCCGCGCGTGATCGCCGGCGCGTGGCTCGCCGAGACGCTGGCCGGGTTGCGCACGCCGGCCGGGCTCGCCGCGGTCGAGCCGGGCGACGCGCTCCGCGCCGAGCTGCGGCCGTACCAGGCCGTGGGCGTGCGCTGGCTGCACCTGCTGGCCGAGCTCGGCCTCGGAGCCTGCCTGGCGGACGACATGGGCCTGGGCAAGACGATGCAGATCATCGCGCTGCTGTTGACCTCGCGGCGCCGCCCGGGTCGCGGGCTCGGGCCGCCGCACCTCCTGGTCGCGCCGGCGTCGCTGCTCGGCAACTGGACCGCCGAGCTCGCGCGGTTCGCGCCGGCGCTGCGCCCGCGGGTCGCCCATCCATCGGCGATGCCGGCGGCGGAGCTCGGCGGCGACCGCGCGCCGGACCTCGCAGGCACCGATCTCGTGATCACCAGCTACGGCACGCTGGCGCGCGCGCCGTGGCTGACCGCCACGCGGTGGGGACTCGCGATCCTCGACGAGGCGCAGGCGATCAAGAACCCCGGCACCCGGCAGACCCGCGCGGTCAAGGCGCTCCAGGCCCACGCCCGCGTCGCCCTCACCGGCACGCCGGTCGAGAACCGGCTGGGCGATCTGTGGTCGATCTTCGACTTCCTCAACCCCGGGCTGCTCGGCAGCGCCAAGGACTTCACCCGCTACACGCGGGCGCTGGATGCGCGCGGCTACGGTCCGCTGCGCGAGCTGATCCGGCCGTACCTGCTGCGCCGGCTCAAGACCGATCGCACGGTGATCGCGGACCTGCCGGACAAGACCGAGCTGACCGCGTACTGCGCGCTGTCGCGCAAGCAGGCGGCGCTGTACCAGCAGGCGGTCGACGACCTCGCCGAGACCCTGCGCGACAAGCGCGGCATCGAGCGGCGGGGAGCGGTGCTCGCGTCGCTGCTCCGGTTCAAGCAGATCTGCAATCACCCCTCGCAGTGGCTCGGCGACCACGACTGGCGCGAGGCCGACAGCGGCAAGCTCCTGCGCGTCCGCGAGCTCGCCGAGGTGATCGCCGCCAAGCAGGACAAGCTGCTGGTGTTCACGCAGTTTCGCGAGACCTGCGAGCCGCTCGCGGCGTTCCTCGCCGGGGTGTTCGGCCGTCCCGGCCTGGTGCTCCACGGCAACACCGCCGTCCAGGAGCGCAGCGCGCTGGTCCGGCAGTTCCAGGACGACGAGGCCATCCCGTTCTTCGTGCTGTCGCTCAAGGCCGGCGGCACCGGGCTCAACCTGACCGCCGCGTCGCACGTCCTGCACTTCGATCGATGGTGGAACCCGGCGGTCGAGGATCAGGCCACCGATCGCGCGTTTCGCATCGGCCAGCACCGCAACGTGCTCGTCCACAAGCTGGTCTGCCGCGGCACGGTCGAGGAGAAGATCGACGCGCTGATCGCGGACAAGCGCGCGCTGTCGCGCCAGCTGCTGGAGGGCAGCGCCGAGCTGCGGCTCACCGAGCTGAGCGACACCGAGCTCATGAACCTCGTCACCCTGGATCTGAACAGCGCGATGATGGACGGCGCCGCGAGCGCCGCCAAGGAGCAGCCACGATGAGCTACTGGTCAGGGAGCCACTGGGCGCCGTACAGGACCGCCGCCGAGCGCCGCGCCGACGCGGAGCGCCATATCCGGGACGCCTCGCGCCGAGGCCGAGCGATGTCGCCGGTCGCGGTCGCCGGCCGCAAGATCGCCCAGACGTTCTGGGGCAAGGCGTGGTGCGACAACCTCGAGCGCTACCGCGACTTCGCGTACCGCCTCGAGCGCGGCCGCAGCTACCTGCGCAGCGGCTCGGTGATCGATCTCCGGATCGAGGCCGGCAAGATCGCCGCGATGGTCAGTGGCTCCAGCCTCTACAACGTCGCGATCGAGATCGACGCGGTCAAGCGCGACGCATGGCGGGCGATCCAGCGCGACTGCGCCGGCGGCATCGGGTCGCGCCTCGATCTGCTGAGCGGCAAGCTGTCCGGGCCGGTGATGACGCGGCTGTGCGCCGATCGGATGGGGCTGTTCCCGGACCCGTCGGCCATCCGGTTCACCTGCAGCTGCCCCGACCACGCCACCATGTGCAAGCACGTCGCCGCGGCGATGTACGGCGTCGGCGCGCGGCTCGACCAGGCACCGGAGCTGTTGTTCACGCTGCGCCGGGTGTCGGTCGACGAGCTGCTCGCCTCGGCGGTCACCGAGCTGCCAGCGACGCCATCCGCGGCGCGCGTGCTGGCCGCCAACGGCCTCGCGTCGTTGTTCGGGATCGAGCTCGACGATGGCCCGATGCCGCAGGCCGGCAAGCCAGCCCCGCGCGGCGGTTCCAGTCCGACCACCACGACGGGTCGCACCGCGACACCGAAGCCGGCCCGCGCCGCCGACGCGGCGGGGACCCAGCGCGCGCGCCGATCCGCCGCGCCGGCGACCAGGTCCGCGCCACGCGTGATCCAGGATCCGTACACGACCCAGCCCGCGCGGAGTGCAACCACCGCCGCGCGGAGTGGCGGCAAGCCTGCGGCGCGCTCGACCGCGACCGCCGCGCGGAGTGGCGGCAAGCGTGCTGCGCGCTCGGCCGCGACCGCCGCGCGTGCGGCCAGGCCCGTGACCAGGAAGCCGAGGGCAGGCGGGCGTCCGACACCGCCCGCCGCGCGCCGGTAGCCCGGTCACGCATTGCAAGCCCACCGCGGCCGTGGCTCGTCGCCGCTGCAGCGATCGAGCGATCTCCGCGCACGCCGGGTCCAGGCACAGTGGCCGCGTGGCCGCCGGATCTCGTCGAGCCAGCGATCCGGCAAGACGCGCGGCAGCGTCACCAGCAGCCGCGCATCCTGTCCGACCGGATAGCGGATGCGCGGCCGGGCGGCGGTCAGCGCGTGGTGGACCGCCCGCGCGACGACCTTGGGAGCGCTGCCGCTGCGCTCGCGCTGGTACGCCCGGCGGTGGAACGCGCGCAGCATGTCGGCGTAGTGCTCGCGGCCGTCGGGCGGCAGCGCCTGGATCGCGCGCTCGACGTCGCCCAGCGTCTTGTCGACCGCAGGCGTCCGGATCGAGCCCGGCTCGATCAGGCAGACGTGGATCCCGGAAGGCCGGAACTCGAGGCGGAGCGCGTCGTTCATCGCATGCAGCGCGCTCTTGCATCCGCACAGCACGCCGCCGAACGGCATCGCGATGTGGCCGCCGACCGATCATCGTCACGGTGGGACCACATCCCGGTCATCGGCACAGCGGTCGCCGCGATCGCCGCGGCCGCCGCCGCGATCGAAGCCAGCTCCCCGGAGTGGGGCCCGGTCATCGTCGTCGCGCTCGCGTAGCGTCGCACCTCACCCCACTGCGCTGTCATCGCGCGCCGGACGATCCTGCGGAACCACCGCGGAACCGTATGTGGTCCGCATGACGGATCGCCCACCCGCCGATCGACCGCCGGCCGCAGGTATCGCGAAGTGAATGGTCTCCGACGGAATTCTCCGCATCTGTCAGGGAAGAAGGCAACGGTTGCCCGCGTAAAGGCGCCCAGGAGGGACAACCATGCTGGACCACAAGCCGGGCAAGGGCACGCATACGCAGGGCCACGCAGCCAGCGGCCCCGAGCCGCACGCGGGCAAGCAGAGCCGCGTCGAGCAGGAGCTCGGCGGCTCGGGCCACGACGGGCCGATGGCGACCGCGGCCGACACGACGACCTCGGCCACCGTGTCGAGCGACTTCGCCTCGTTCCACCAGGGCAACGTGTTCGTCAGCGAGTCGGTCAGCGCGACCCTGAAGCACGGCGACGGCCCGGTCAAGATCGACCTCCACAAGGGCGGCATGTCGGTCGGCAACGAGCACATGACCCTCAACCTCAAGTCCGCCGACGCCGCCACCGGCAAGCACCTCCATGTCAGCGGCGCGAAGGCCGAGATCATCAAGGGCCACTCGTCGCACACCGGCGCGAAGATCGAGGACGGCTACGTCGGCGTCGACTACACCACGTCGTGGACGGTCAAGGGCACCGGCCACCACCCGTGGAGCGTGACGCTGTCATTCTCCACCTTCATCGGCGCCAAGCCGCCGCACCACCACCACAAGCACTGGTGGCAGCACATCCCGGTCGTCAGCACGGTGGTCGCCGCCGCGGCCGCCGCGATCGCCGCCGCGGCCGGCGCGATCATCGCCAGCTCTCCCGAGTGGGGTCCGGTGGTGGTTGTCGCGCTCGCGTAGCGTCGCCCCGCCCACCTTCCCGGGGCGCGACCATCCGAGGCGGACCGTCGGCAACCCGGACCCGGCGTGGTACCGTGCGGCCATGTCTCGGCGCGAGACCTGGCAAGTGCTGTACCAGCGCTTTGACGTGTACGAATATGTCACGTCCTCGCACTGGCGCGCCGACCGTCCCCTGAGCCCCGCGCGCAAGATCAGCGAGCTCCTGGCCACGCCGTTCGCGAGCGACGCGCGCATCCTCGTGACCGGCACGATCGGCACCGGCAAGACCACCGAGCTGTTGCGCGTGGTCGAGGCCCGCGCAACTCACGAGTTCGTGGTGTTTCTCGACCTCGCTCGCCACTTCGATCGCCTCGGGCGGATCGAGGGACTCCAGCACGTGAACCAGTGGGAGGTCTGCTTCCTGGTCGGGCTCGCGCTCTACCGCGCCGCGGAGGACACCCTGGGCTTCCCGTTCCCGAAGGGCTTGTTGAAGGACCTGGGATCGGCGTGGGCCGAGCTGGCGGAGAAATCCGGGACTCCGCAGCCCACGCAGGTCGATCTGGGCAAGCTCGCCAAGGCCATTGTCACCGCCGGCGCCGCCATCGTGGGTGGCCCAACGGCGGCGCTGGCGAGCGCCGGGCTTGGGGTAGCGGCCGAGGCGGTGCGCGCGAGCTGGAACCTCCCGATGGGGGCATCGAGTACCCGACTCCCCGACGATAGCGAGCAGGTCAAGACCATGCTCAACACGGTCAACCGCGTGATCGGCGAGGTGCAGTCCAAACATCGCCCTGTACTGCTCGTGATCGACGGGCTCGATCGGATCCGCGACATCGAGCGCGCTCGCGAGCTGTTCGTCGAGTCCGACGTCCTCGCGCGGCTGGCGTGCCGCGTGGTGCTGTCCGGGCCGTTCGCCCTGCGCCATCACCCCGCGGCGTCCGCCGTGCCGCGATTCCAGCTCCAGCCGCTGGTCAATGAACCGGTCCTGGATCAGCACGATCCCGCAAGGCCGGGCCCTGGACTGCCGTTCTTCACCGAGCTGTTCCAGCGCCGGACCGATGATCTCGGCGGGGCAGCGCTGATTGCGCAGCCACTACTCGATCGCCTCGCCTTTACTCCGGCGGCCGAGCGCGCGACTTCGTCAAGATGATCCGCATGGTCGCGCAGGCGTCGTGGCAAACCGACGTCGACGCCGCGACCGAGGACATCATCGAGAGCGTCATCGACGACGAGCGCCGCCTGCTGGAGACCGGCATGCATCGCGGCCACATCGACGTCCTCGAAGCCGTGATGCGCGACCCCGACCATCGCCTGCCGAAGGACGATCTGGTCTGGGAGCTATTGACCCTGTCGCGACTCCTCCCGTACCCGGATCACTCCGAATGGTTCTATCCGCACCCCCTGCTGACGCGCTATCTGTTGAGCCCCACTGGTTCGACAAGATAGTCGTCGCGATCGAGCTGTCGGCCCACGGGGTGCTGACCCTCGTCGACCACGCGGCGCCGTCGCGGCTGCGCGAGGCGTACCTGCGGCTGCGGGCGCGCGATCCGGCGACCGACCTGATCGTCGATGTGCAGCGGCTGGCGGAGCTGCCGTCCGGCATCACCGTGATCCTCGCGATGACGCCCTCGATCACCCCCGATGCGCTCGACTGGCTCAACCTCAACCGGCCGCTGGTGGCGGATCGCCGTCTCAACATCGTGCTGTGGTGCGAAGGCGATGCCGCGGCCGTCCTCGCGCGCGGCGCCCCCGACTTCTTCGACTGGATCTCGGCGCGGGTCGACTGTCCACCCGCGCCCGCTGCATTCGCGGTTGCCGACGTGAAGGCCGCGATCCGCGCCCGCGCGCCTGGCATCGCCTGGACCGGCCCGGGCCTGGAGGACACGCTCGCCGCCGTGCGTCCCGGCCGGCCGATCCACCGGGTCGCGGTGGCCAGCTATCAATCGATGATCGACGCGCTGACCTCGCGCGAGCGGGGCTGGCTGGTCCTCGAGGGCATCGACACGGAGTTCCACCTGCGCCGCCTGCGGTGGGCGATGGCGGAGACCGGTCGGCGCGTGATCGTGTTCCGCCGCGCGATCGATCATACGTTGCCAGACTGGTGGACGGTGCACGCGGAACACGCGCGGATCGCGGACGCGACGAGCTGCATTGTCCCCAGCGGTGGCACCGGCCGCCTCGCGGCGCTCACGGGGCTCGACCCGGCGGCGGTTACGATCACCGTCGTGCTGCTGCAGCAAGGCATCGGGACTGCTCACCTGGAACACCGGCTCGCCGCCGCGGCGGACCCATACCGGGCGCTGCACGACACCGAGCGGTCGCTAGATGGATGCACGGCGAGCATGCCAGCGCCTGGGCCGCCGCCGCCGGCCCCCGCCGGGTGCTACATCATCGAGAGCGAAGCTGCGCGACTGGACCGCGATGACGATGTGGTTGTCTCGACGCTGCACGAGCAACCCATGGGCACCCGCCCATGGGTCGAGATCGGAGAAGCGGCGTTGGAGGGCGGTGACTTCGAGGCCGCAAGTCGGTGGCTCACCCGAGGCTTGCAACTGCTTCCCGACGATGCGTCTCCGGCGCTGGTCGCGGTCGTACGCGCACATCGCGGACGAGCGCGCTACCGCGCCGGGGACCTCGCCGCGGCTCGGGACGATCTGGAGCATGCCTACGCCAGCGCTTGGAGCAGCCAGGTCCCGGCGCTGATCGCGCAGTCGGCCGCCGATCTGGGGCAGCTGCTGCTGGATCAAGGGGACGTCCAGCAGGCTTCCCGTATTCTCGAGTCAGCGTTGGCAACGAGCATGACACTCAGCGACCACGGAAGCGTCGCCACCGTGCTGGATATGCTGGCGAGGGCACGGATCGCGCAGCATGATTTTGCCGGAGCACGCCAGTATCTGGAACGAGCGCTGTCGATCAAGCAGCGAATCGTCCCGTTCGAGGATCACCCCAGTATCGCGGTGTCGTTCAACGCGCTGGGAGGGTTGCTCGCGATCCAGGGCGATCCGGAAGGCGCGCGCCGACACCTCGAGCGCTCCCTGGAGATCAGCGAGCGGCTGGGCAGGGCAGAACACCCCATGACGATGGCCACGCTGGAGATGCTCGCCGAGGTGTACAGGGGCGTGGGAGACCTGTCACAGGCCCGTGCGACTGTCGACCGCGTCCGTGCACTCCAGCGGATCATCCTCGGAGCGGACCATCCCAGCGTCGCCCAAACGCTCGTCACGCTAGCCGGCTTGCTCGCCGCAAGCGGAAACGCAGATGAGGCTCAGGCGACACTGAACGAGGCCCTCGCGATCCAGCACAAGGCACTCGGCGATGACGGCCAGCTCGCCGGCGCCACGACCCGGCGCGAGCTCGCGAAGGTCCTCGTCGCCAAGGGCGACCTCACCGGCGCGATCGAGAACCTGCAGCAGGCGCTGGCCACGTTGCGCCGGATCTTCGAGCGCGACGATCATCCGGACGTCGCGGCGACGCTGCGCGAACTGGACCGCCTGCAGGCGCTGCAGCGCGATGTGCAACGAGTGGACTGACGCCGCACCCTTCGGCCTCGAAGTCCACCGACCAGTCCGCGTACACGATGTCGCCGCGGACGCGGACGCGTACCCGACCGACCCAGGCGCCGCGCAGCGTGCTCTGCTTCGTGCGGCGTGCGCGCATGAGCTATGCCTCGGCCCAGTTATCCGCGATGCCGATGTCGACCTCGAGCGGCACGCTGAGCTGGTAGACGCCCTCCATCTCCTGCTGGAGCGCCGCGCCGACTTCCTCGGCGATGGCGGGTGGCGACTCGAACACGAGCTCGTCGTGCACGGTGAGCAGCATCTTGACCGGCCAGCTCTCGCGGGCGATCCGGCGCGCGGTCGCGAGCATCGCGAGCTTGATGATGTCGGCGCCGGCGCCCTGCATCGGCGTGTTCTGCGCGACCCGCTCGGCGGCGTGGCGGGCCTGCGGCGACTTGGACATGAGATTCGGGATCGGGCGCCACCGGCCGAGCAGCGTGCGGGCGCCGCCCTGGGCGCGGGCCAGCGTGACGATGTCCTCCATGAACTTGTGGATCGTGGGGAAGCGCTGGAAGTAGCGCCGCGAGTACTCGGCGGCCTGGGTCCGGGGGACATCGAGCGCGCGCGCCAGGCCGAAGTCGGACTGGCCGTACGACAGACCGTAGTTGACCGCCTTGGCGATCCGGCGCTGCTCGGCGCTGACCTGGTCGCGCGGCACGCTGAACACCTCGGCGGCGGTCTGGGTGTGGACGTCGATGTGATCGCGGAACGCCGAGCCGAGCAGCGGATCGCCCGACAGGTGGGCGAGGATGCGGAGCTCGATCTGCGAGTAGTCGGCGGCGATCAGGACGTGGCCCGGCGCGGCGACGAAGCCGCGGCGGATCTGGCGGCCGAGCTCGCTGCGGATCGGGATGTTCTGGAGATTCGGGTCCTGCGACGACAGCCGGCCGGTCTCGGCGACGACCTGGTTGAACGTGGTGTGGACCCGGCCGGTGGCGGGGTTGACCAGCGGCGGCAGCGCGTCGAGGTAGGTGCCCTTGAGCTTGATCAGCTCGCGGTGGTCGAGGATGACCCGGACCACCGGGTGGGCGTCGACCAGCGCCTCGAGGGTGTCGGCCTCGGTCGACCAGCCGAGCTTGGTGCGCTTGACGCCCTTGGTGTCGATGCCGAGCTTGTCGAACAGCAGCTCGCCGAGCTGCTTGGGCGAGCCGATGCTGTGCTCGATGGTGCCGGCGGCGTCGTGGAACTTGTGCTCGAGCTCCTCGAGCTTGCGGGCGACGTCGGTCGACAGCCGCTGGAAGTGCGCGATGTCGATCGAGATGCCGATCCGCTCGATCTCGGCGAGCAGGCGTGCGACCGGCAGCTCGACGTCGCGGTACAGCGCGGACAGGCCGCTGGCGTCGAGCCGCGCGGGCAGCTGGTCGGCGATCGGCAGCAGCGCGTGGGTGATCGCGCCGGCCCACGGCGCCGCGCGCTCGACCGGGACGCCCTCCAGGCTCGACCGGGCCCGGCCGGCGATCGTCGCGCGGGTCGGCAGCAGCACGCCGCCGAGCCGCTGCACCGCGGCCTCCCCGGGCTCGGCCTCGGCGGTCGGATCGAGCAGGAACGCGGCGAGCATGGTGTCCTCGACGATGCCGTCGACCGCGACCCCGGCGATCGCGAACGCGCGGATCACGGTCTTGGCGTCGTGCACGATCTTGGCCACCGCGGGATCGCGGAGCACGGCGTGGAGCGGCGAGAGGTCGCTCGCGACCGGCGGCGCCGGCGCGCCGATGTAGCGGTGGCCCAGCGGGATGTAGGCCGGGGCGAGGTCGTCGACGGCGATCACCGCGGCGACCAGGCTGGCGCGCTCGGGGCGCTCGGGCGCGAGCTCGACGGTGACCGCCATCCGGCCGGCCTTGCGCGCCGCGGCGGCGAGCTCGGCGATCGCGTCGCCGCGCACGACGATCCGCGCGTCGGGTGCCTGGGCGACGCTGGCGACCTGGTGGACCTCGGGCGCCGGCACCACGACGACGTCGTCGGCCGGCGGCATCCGGATCTTGACCTTGTCGACCAGGACCTGGAACTCGAGCTCGGTGAACAGCTGGTGCAGCCCCGGCAGGTCCCACTCGCCGACGACCAGGTCGTCGAGCGCGGCCGGCAGCGGCACGTCGCGGCGCAGCTCGACCAGCTGGCGCGAGATCTGGATCCGCTCGAGCTGCTCGGGATCGCCGAACGGCTGCTTGATCGAGATCCGCGGCACGACCGGGTTCTGGGCGATCAGGTTGGCGAGCGTGCCGTACTGCTCGAGCAGGGTGGCCGCGGTCTTGTCGCCGACGCCCCTGATCCCCGGGATGTTGTCGCTGGTGTCGCCGACCAGCGCGAGGAAGTCGGGGATCTTCTCGGGCGGGACGCCCATCTTCTTGATCACCTCCTCGCGGGTGTACGTCTTCTGGTGGAGCGCGTCGATCATCGACACCTGCTCGCCGACCATCTGCATGATGTCCTTGTCGGCGGAGAAGATCACGACCTCCCAGTCGCGCTCGCGGGCCTGGTGGACCAGCGTGGCGATCACGTCGTCGGCCTCGACGCCGGGCACCGCGAGCACCGGCCAGCCCATGCCTTGCACGACCCGGGCGAAGTAGTCCATCTGGACCTGGAGCTCCTCGGGCGGTTCCTTGCGAGTCGCCTTGTACGCCGGGTACATCTGGGCGCGGAACGTGCGCACGCCGGTCTTGTCGTCGAACACCACCGCCATCCGGCGCGGCGCGAAGTCCTCCTCGAGCCGCATCAGCATGCGGGAGAAGACGTAGAGCGCGCCGGTCGGCATGCCCTCGCTGGTCGATAGCCGGACCTCGCGCCGCTCGCCGCGCGAGCTGTTCATGAGCCCGTAGTGGGCGCGGAAGATATATCCGTGCCCGTCGACGATGTAGAGGCGCTCCGGCACCGGCGGACTCTAGCGCGGAAAAGCCGGCGTTGATCGCCGCGTCCGCGCCGCCGGTCGGCGAGATCGGCGAAGCGCGAACGACCGCCGAGCGTGTCGCCATACCTGGGTTCCTTCCGGGGCCGTGTACGGCAACGGAGGCCGGCGAGCCGCGGGTACGACTCGTGACCTGAACCGCGCGTCCACGTCACAGCGCTGGATCGGCCGTCAGGCAAGTTCTGTGAAGGGCGAGATCACGCGACGCCGGTCGGCTCCGAACAGTTCTTGCCTGTGGCAAGATGCCGACATGCACCGCATTGTCGTCGACGCCATGGGAGGCGATCACGCCCCCGAGGAGATCGTGCACGGTGCTGCCGAGGCATCGCTCGCGCTGACCTCGGCCGAGATCATCCTGGTCGGCGATGCGGCCGAGCTCGGCCGCCTGCTGCCCCGGATGCGGCACGACGGCGCCCGGGTCCGGGTCCACCACGCCCCGACCTTCATCGAGATGGACGAGAAGCCGGCCGAGGCGCTCGCCGCCAAGCCCGAGGCCTCGATCGCGATCGCCGCCGATCTGGTCGCGCGCGGCGAGGGCGATGCGCTGGTGTCGGCCGGCAACACCGGCGCCAGCGTGCTGGCGTGCGCCCGGCGCTGGACCCTGCTGCAGGGCGTGCGGCGGGCCGCGCTCGCCGCGGTCTACCCGACCGAGCTGCGGCGCGGCGAGAAGGACGACCCGTTCTCGCTGATCCTCGACGTCGGCGCCACCGTCGACGCCACCGCCGAGGACCTGGTCGGGTTCGCCGTCATGGGCTCGGCCTACGCCAAGCTGGTGTCGCAGAACCGCCGGCCGCGGGTCGCCCTGCTGTCCAACGGCACCGAGCCCGTCAAGGGCCCGGCGTCGGTCGTCGCTGCCCACGCCGCGCTGGTCGAGACCACCGAGCTCAACTTCATCGGCAACATCGAGGGCCTCGACATCCCGCGCGGCGTCGCCGACGTCGTCGTCACCTCGGGGTTCGTCGGCAACGTCGTGCTCAAGATGCTCGAGGGCGTGTCCGAGACCGTGGTCCGGCTCGCCCGCTACGCCCACAAGGAGCGCCTGGCCTGGCGGCTCGGCCTGATCGCGCTATCGTCGGCCATCGACCAGCTCAAGCAGATCACCGACTGGCAGCAGTACGGCGGCGCCCCGCTGCTCGGCTTCACCCACCCGTTCATCAAGGCGCACGGCCGGTCCAACGCCCACGCGCTGAGCAACGCGATCAAGGTCGCCCACAAGGCGCTCGCCGGCAACCTGTGCGGCAACATCGCGCGCACGATGGCCGAGCTCGACGAGCGAGCCAGCCGGCGGCCCCGGGCGTCCGACGCGAGCGAACCCGGCGCATCATGAGTCCGCGATCCATGCTCGGCCGTCTGGGCCGGATGGCCGGGCTGCCGAGCCGGCTCGGCCAGCGCCTCGGCCTGCTCGATCACATCCCCGACGGACTGCCGCCCGGTGCCCCGGCGCCCCGCCACACCTTCCGCTGGGATCTCGACAAGACCTACCTGCGCACCGAGTTCGACTCGGTCGGCGACCTGATGCGCAGCGCGATCGAGACCGCCGCCGACAAGCAGGCGTACCCCGGCGCCACCGCCCTGCTCCGCGCGCTGCGCCAGGACGGCCACCGGATCTGCATCGTGTCCGGCAGCCCGACCCAGATGCGCCAGGTGCTCGCGGCCAAGCTCGCGCTCGACGGCGTCGCCTACGACGAGTTCGTCCTCAAGAACAACCTCAAGAACCTGCTGCGCGGCCGGTTCCGCTCGCTGCGCGCCCAGATCCCCTACAAGCTGCCCGCGATGCTGCAGTCGCGGATCGGCGCCGCGGCCGATCACGAGACCCTGTTCGGCGACGACGCCGAGGCCGATGCCATCATCTACTGCCTGTACGCCGACCTGGTCGCCGGCCAGGTCTCGCTGCAGGACCTCGAGCGCGTGCTGGTCGCCTCGCGCGCCTACGACGACGACGCGATCCGCATCCTCGATCTCGCCCGCCGCGTGCCCAAGCACGACGCGGTCAACCGACTGCTCATCCACCTCGACCGCCGCTCGGCGCCGGTCGGCTTCCTCCACTACGGGCCGCGCCTGGTCCCGGTGTTCAACTACTTCCAGGCCGCCCTCGTGCTCTACGGCGACCACGTGCTGTCGGCCCGCCAGGTCATCTTCGTCGCGCTCGAGATGATCGACTCCGGCCAGTTCGAGCTCGGCCACCTCGCGACCAGCGTCCAGGACGTGATCCGCCGCGGCCGGATCACCCGCGAGGTCGCGCTCCAGCTCGCCGCCGAGGCCCATGACGCCGCGCGCTCCGGTGCGCTGTCCGGCCGCAGCGACCTGCCGCCGTTCGAGCAGATCGCCGAGGCGTTCCGCGAGCGCGTCCGCGAGCTCGGCCCGGTCGGGCCGTACCAGTTCGAGCCGACCGCGCCGCTCGACTACGTCCGTCTGGTCGACGAGGAGCACGAGCACCGCCGCAACCGCCGCCGCCGCGGCATGCACTGAGCCGACGGACGGACCTCGCGGATCCATTCGGGAATTCATCACGAGCTTGTGATGAAGCGCTGCCGGGCCTGGGATCTTCGCCCGGCCGTTCACCGGTTCCCTGCAACGCCGCCGGCCGGGCGCTGTCTCGATCGCGTGGTCGCCGTGTCCGCCCTGCGCAAGCGTCCCCCTCCGCCGGTCGTGCTAGAACCAGCGGACATGCCCCAGGAGCGCTCGGCATCCGTGCTCGTCGTCGAAGACGACCCGGCGATGCGCGACCTCTTGACCGAGGAGCTGTCCGACGCCGGGTTCGACGTCGAGGCCGCGCCGACCGCCGCCGCGGGCCTGGAGCTGGCGCGGGTCACCCGGTTCGAGCTGATCATCACCGACCTCCGGATGCCGGAGATGGACGGCTTCGACCTGATCCGCGGCGTGATGCAGCTGCCCGAGCCGCCTCACGTCGTCATGATCACCGCGTTCGCGTCGATCGAGACCGCGATCCGCGCGGTCAAGCTCGGCGCCTACGACTACATCGCCAAGCCGTTCGAGATCGAGGAGCTGCTGCTGGTCGCCGACAAGGCGCTCGGCGAGCGCGCGCTGCGCCACAAGGTCGCCCGGCTGCAGCGCGAGGTCGAGGAGCGGTTCGGCCTGGCCAACATCATCGCCAAGAGCAGCGCGATGCGCGACGTCGTCGCCCTGGTCCAGCGGATCGCGGGGTCGACCGCGTCGGTGCTGATCACCGGCGAGAGCGGCACCGGCAAGGAGCTGATCGCGCGCGCGATCCACTACAACTCGCAGCGCGCGTCGGGCCCGTTCGTCGGCGTCAACCTCGCCGCGGTGCCCGAGGGTCTGATCGAGAGCGAGCTGTTCGGCCACAAGCGCGGCGCGTTCACCGACGCGCGCGCCGACAAGCCCGGGCTGTTCGTCGAGGCCGACGCCGGCACGATCTTCCTCGACGAGATCGGCGAGCTCGCGCTGCCGCTCCAGGCCAAGCTGCTGCGCGTGCTGCAGGAGCACGAGGTCCGGCCGCTCGGCGCCACCCGCAACCAGCGGGTCGACGTCCGGATCGTCGCGGCGACCAACCGCAACCTCGAGACCATGCTGGCCGACGGCAGCTTCCGCGAGGACCTGTACTACCGGCTCAACGTGATCCACCTCGATCTCCCGCCGCTGCGGGCCCGGCCCGAGGACATCGTGCCGCTCGCCGAGCACGTGCTCGCCCAGCTCGGCGCGCGCCAGGCCCCGCCGCGCCGGATGCGGCTGTCGCCCGATGCCCAGCACCGGCTGCTCGCCTACCACTGGCCGGGCAACGTGCGCGAGCTGATGAACGTGCTCGAGCGCGGCATCGCGCTGTGCCAGGGCGAGCTGATCGCCGACGACGACCTGCCGCCCCACGTCCGCGAGAAGCGACCGGCCGACTTCCTCGGCGCTGCGGTGGCGCGCCGGATGACCCTGGCCGAGCTCGAGCGCGAGTTCATCGAGCGCGTGCTCGAGGACGAGGCCGGCAACAAGACCCGCGCCGCCCAGCGGCTCGGCCTCGATCGCAAGACGCTGTACCGCAAGCTCGACGAGTACGCCAGGGCGCGCGGCGAGATCGCCGCCCAGGCGCCGCAGCCGCCGCCGAGCAGCGACCCGGAATAGCACCACGGCGATGCCGGCGCCGCGCCAGGTCGGTGCCGCGCTCAGCACACCGTGCAGTCGAGGCCGGGCTTGACGCTCAGGATCTCGCCGGTGTGGACGTCGAGCACGAGGTCGAAGCCGACGGTGTACTGGCTGCCGTCACCGTCGGGGACCGGACAGCGCGCATCGCTCGACAGCAGCGCAGAAGTGTAGTTCGCCGGGTGGACGATCACGCGCAGCGTGCGCTGGCCGGTCAGCAGCACCCGGCCGCTGTCCTCCTGCCAGCTCCACGCTGCATCGCCGAGGAAGCCGATCGTGTCGTTCGACCGCGGCGTGTAGTTGACGCTGCCGGTCCGGTTGCACTGCGAGTACACGGTCGCGGTCAGCGGGGTGCTGCGCGCCCGCGTCGCCGCGGCGGACTCGGTGAGCGTGGTGCACGAGGTCATGGTGTCGCCGGTCGCCGCATCGAGCACCGGCAGGTACGTGGCGTTGACGGCCGCCAGCTGGACGACGCCGTCGACCCGCCGCAGCCAGTACGCGAACACGTCCCGGGCGACCGGCTTTCCGGCGAGCAGGCGGCGCGGCATGCTCAGCGTCGCGTCGTCGACAAACTTGCAGTCGTAGAACGGCGGGAGCTGCCACTCCGAGACATCGAGCTGGAACAGCGCCGGGTGCGCGGCGAGCACGCCGGCGACCTGCGCGTTGACGTCCTGGCCGTCGCTGCAGCCGGTCAGCGGCGTGGCGAGCTGGATCACCGAGCTCAGCGTGCCCTCGCTCGCGTTCCAGCTCAGCGTTGCGCCGGACGACATCGCCGAGAGCTCTGACTGTGCAGCGGCCTGTGCTCCCGCGGCCGGCTGCCACGGGATCGGGTACTGCGCACAGCTCGCAGTCGCGGCATCGGCATCGCGGCACGCCCCGAGCGCCACCACGATCGAGGATGCGCAGAGAATTGCCGTGCGCGAGGCGACCACAGTGCGCCGGCCACCTCGCACGACTCCATCGCTGCAGAGTCCGGAAACGCCAGCGCGGGAAACCATGCTCGGCGAAAATTGCAATCCATGCGCCGCAAACGGCGATTCGCCATGCGGTTTTCGATGACCCACGCACGACCGCGCCGGAGCGCCACACAGCGCCGATCCACGCGCGGGTTTTCCCGACCGATTCGCTGCGCGGCCGATTCAGCGCCGGAATCGCTTGGCCGCCGGCAGGATCTGCTCCCAGAACCCGAACGTGGCCGCCAGGATGTAGTCGAGCTCGCGGGTCGTCTTCGAGCGCGACAGGCTCGGCCGCTCGGGCAGGCAGTACGCCGCCAGCCGCGATGCCTCGAGCTGGTGCAGCACGCCCTTGGACCAGCCGCGGCCGGCGTAGACCAGGCAGCCCGGCACCCACAGCGCGGCGAGATCGTCGAGCGCGTACGGGATCTTCTCGTCGGCGGTGCCCTGGACGTCCTGGTACTTGCACTCGATCGCGATCGCCTTCTGATCCACCGGCCGCATCACGAACACGTCGATCTGGCGGTCCTTGGCGATGATCGTCTTGCCGAGGTTGACCTCGCGATACACCACCAGGCCGTGCTCGCTGTACTGATGATGGATGTAGGCCGCGATCAGATCGCGAAAGCCGTTGCCGCTGATCTCCGTCCGATCCTGGCGCCCCATGGCTACCTCGGGACGCTCGCCCGCGCGCTACCGCGGCGCATCGGCCAGCCCCGACAGTCCGAGCTGCCCGTGCCGCGCGCCGCCGCGCTCGTCGCCGCCGGCCAGCGCGCCGAAGCTCGCGACCTCGAGCGCCCGGGCCTCGCGCAGCCGGTCGCGCGCGATGTCGACGGCCTCGCGGCACAGGTCGTTGCCGGCGAACCTGCGGCCAGCCGCCACCGCCGCGACCCCGGCCGACCCCGAGCCCATGAACGGATCGATCACCAGCTGCCCCGGCTCCGTGCTCTGCCGGACCAGCACCTCGCTCACCGCCGACGGCTTCTCCGCCGGATAGCCGCCCGAGATCCGCGGCGCCTCGATGATGTCGGCGATGCCGAGGTCGTTCAGCTTGCGCTTGCCCTTCTCGAAGAACAGGATGCACTCGTAGCGCGCCCGGTAGTGGTAGCCCATGCCGATCTTGCAATTGTGCGTGACCACGCCGTTGGCGAGCAGGAACAGCTCGTCTCGATCCTCGATCGAGATGTCGATCAGATCGCGCTCACCGAGATCGTCGATCCCGTCCACCATGACCGGCCGCGCGTCCTGCACCAGCGCCGTCGTGTACAGCCGGGTCACCGGGTCGATCGCGCGCCGCCGGATCGGCCGCGTCAGCAGCGGCTGACCGCGCGCGAGCGTGTGCGCCTCGACCTGCCGCGCATCCGGCAGCACGAACACATGCTCGTACGACGCCACGACCTCCGTCCCGTCCGACAGCGCCAGCCGCAGCGCCTTCGCGCGCGTCCGCCGCCGGGCGCGCACCTCCGTGGTCCCACCCTCGGGGATCGCCACGCGATCCCCGACCCGGACGTCGGCGATCCGCACCACCCCGCGCTCGGTCCACAGCCGCGTGTCCGGCCCCAGGCACTTGTCCCAGATCAGCGGCTTCCAGAACTTGAACCCCGCCTTCTCCCCGTCCGGCTTGGCGACGAACATCGTCTCGGGATCGCAAAATAGATAGAAATGGCTGTTGCGCCGCAGCACGCGGTGCACCTCGGCGAACAGCTCGGGAAACCGCGCGTTGGGGAAGATCGCGAACCAGTCGTTGCTCGACGCCTTGCTGTGCTTGAGCCGCGTGGTCGTGCCGATCGCCCGGTGCTTCTCCAGCGACTCGTACGGCGGATCGGTGATCACGAGGTCGGCCGACTCGGACGGCAGCGTGCGCAGCCACGCCACGGCGTCGCACTGCGCGAGGTGAAACTTCAAAGACACGGCAGGGCCGTCCATGCGCCAACCCTCGCACGCAGGTCTGACAATCCGTTCAGTGCCGACGGAGATCCCGCCCCTGCACCAGGCCCACCGTCACCGGAGCACAGCGGGCCCACACCGCGGCAGCGCTGCGGAGGCGCACGCCGCGGGGAGCGCGCCGGTCAGTGGATCACGGGGGGCGCGACCGCGAACGGCGGGAGACCGGGCGGCCCGCTCGGGTGCGGCCCGACGCCCACGACCGTGCCCTGGGCGCCGTCGCCGATCCCGAACGCCGTGATGACCGACGAGACCGAGGTCGCGGTCGCGTCGGGTGCCGTGACGGACGGCCCGACGACCGCCACCAGGTAGCTACCGCTCCACGTGGCATTGAACGCGGCAGAGCAGCTCCTTCCCGAACCACACGCGGCGAGCCTGGATCCGGCGAAATCGAAGATCTGGATGAAATACGGGGTCGGGCCGACATCCACACTGGCGAAGGCGGTGACGGCGCCCTGTGACACCGACAGCACGACACTGATCCCGGTACTGGACCACGCGATGAACCGCTCCGCGGTGCATTCCAGCAGGTTCGGCGGTGGCATCGCCGCCCCGAAGCCCGAGAAGCACGCCCGGTAGGCGTGCGTGGTCGCGGTGGTCTGGCCGACCGTGGCCGAGCACTGGGTGCCCCCGCCGCAGCTCTTCAGCAGCGTGGCGGTCGTGTCGTCGTAGAGCTGCACCCAGAACGGCGACGACGAGATATCGTAGTCGGTCGTCGCGGTCAGGGTCGCCGTCGCGCCGACCGCCAGGGTCGTGACCGACGGCGTCAGCTTCACGCCCGAGACGTGCCAGTAGACCTGGGTGGACATCGATGCCACCGGCGGGTTGACCAGATCGGAGATCACCGCGGTGAACGACGTCAGGTCGACATTTGGGCGAGTGACCGACACCGAGCAGCTCGAGCCGGTCCTGCAGTTTGCCAGGTACGTCCCGGTCTCGGCATCGAAGATCCGGATGTAGTACGGCGTCGAACCGACGTCGATGTTCGTCCGGGCGGTCAGCACGGTGTACGTCATCGGCCACGGAGACGGTACCGAGGCAACCAGACTGACGACCGGCAGGACGTCGGCCGCCGGTTGCAGGCCTGACTTCACCGGGATCTCCTCGCCGACCAGCCCGGGCTGATCCGGCGGCTTCACCGGCATCCGCTTCTGCAGCGCCTGGCCCGCAGGATCCTGCGACGCCGCAACATCATCGTCCGCCACGCCAACGCCGGCGTCCGCACCGATCGCGCGGTCTCCGGTTGCACAGCCGGCGGCGGATCCCACGACCACCGCGAGCCAGACTGCCAATGAACTCCCGTTACTTGATACCATGTGGACTCTCCGATCATCAATGAATATCTGCCAGTGGAGGAGCGCCTCGATCACCTGATCGTCCGCCCGCATGCCGCGCGATCCTCACTTCCTCGATCGCCGGCGCTGAATCGACACCATCCGGACTCCTCCAGCGGCCTGAACCACGGGCCGACACAGCGCGTACGGTCCCCGTCCCGGATCTTCCCCAGCCAGCGCAGTGAGCCCGCCGCGCAGGCGAAGGCGCCGTATGGTCCACTACGCTCGTTGCGTGGAAGCGATCCGGACACCGCAGCGCCCCGGATCACCGGCAAACACGGCGCTGAAAATCACATCCTTTTCATCCCGGCCGGTGTCACAATGGGCGGGCTCCGGCATCTCCACGGGGAGGCCGGCGCGACTGAATGGGGAGCTCCAGAGCGTCACGGTGGATGGAATCTCGAGCGGACGCAGGTGAGGAAGACGCGCCGGCGGGGCGGGCGCGCGAGGTGCTCGCGGCGCACGTCCCGGTGTTGCTCACGGTCGCGCGCGGTCTGTGCCGGGATCCGGCCGCGGCCGACGATCTGGTCCAGGACACGCTGGAGCGGGCGCTGCGCTCGATCGACACCCTCGACGTCGACCACAATCCGCGCAGCTGGCTGGTGGCGATCCTGTACAACCTGCACATCGATCGCTGCCGGCAGCGAGCCCGCGCGCAACCACATGTCCCGTGCGACGAGCTCCCGCTGGTCGCTCCGGAGCCGGACGTGCCGCGATGGTCGACGCTCACCGCCGACGATGTGCTGCGCGCTGCCGAGCGGCTCCCCGACGAGCTGCGCGCCGTCTATTTGCTGTTTGCGTTCGAGCGCCGCAGCTACGTCGAGATCTCGGCGGCGCTGCGGATCCCCAAGTCGACGGTCGGCACGCGCGTGCTCCGGGCGCGGGCGCACCTCAAGCGGCTGCTGTTCGCCGACCTGGGCGAGGAGGAATCGTGACCGCGCCCCACGATCAGCTGGCCGCCTACGTCGACGGCGAGCTGCCGGCCGCCGAGGCCGAGGCGTTCGAGCTCCACCTCGCCGGCTGCGCGGCCTGCCGCGGCGCGCTGCACGATGCGCTCCAGCTGGTGGCGATCGAGGCCGGCGCGCCGGCGCGCGCGCAGCGGTCACCCGCCGCGGTGGGCGCGCCGATCCACCGCCGGCCGCTGGCCCGGCGCCCCGCCGTGCTCGTCGCCGCCGCCGCCGTGATCCTCGTCGGCATCGCCGCCGGCGTGCGCAGGATGCTCCGCGTCCCCGACGCCCCCCCCGCGCCGATCGCGCTCGCCCTGGCGCCGGACCGGGCGATCGAGGGCCGCGTCAGCTACCCGGCCGCGGATCGCCACCGGCCCTATCGCGTCGCACGCGCCGGCGCCGCGCCCGCCGAGCGCATCGGCTTCGAGCCGCTCGCCGAGCTCGAGCACCGCGGCGATCTGCACGGGGTCGCCGCGGTGTCGCTGCTCCGCGGCGACCCGGTGCGCGCGACCGACTATCTCGACCGCGCGGCGCCCAGCCTCGACGTCGCCGCCGATCGCGCCCTGGTCCTGCTCGCGGAAGGCCATCCGCGCGACGCCCTGATCGCGCTCGATCGCGTGCTCGACGCCGCGCCCCGGCACCCCCAGGCGCTGTGGAACCGCGCGCTCGCGCTGCGCGACCTCGGATTGCCGCTGGTCGCGGCCGAGGCGTTCGACGCCGTCGCGGCGCTGCACGAGCCGGGCTGGGCCGACGAGGCGGCCGCGCGCGCGCGCCAGCTCGCCGGCGACGTCCGCGAGCGCCGGGCCGCGTTCCGGCGGCTCGCGGTCGACGACGGCCCGCGGCTGGCGACCGCCGGGGACGCGATCACGCCCGGGACGGCCCGCCGGTTTCCCGGCATGGCTCGCCTATGGCTCTACGACGGCGTGCGCGCCGCGACCACCGCCGCGGCGGTCCGGGCCCTCGCGCCCCTGGCCCACGCGCTGGACGAGGTCCAGGGCGGCGATGCGCTCACCGCCTACGTCGAACGGATCGCGCGCGCCGACTTCGCGGTCCGGGCCCCGCTCGCCCGGCGCTACGCCGAGGTCGTGGCCGGCAACCCGCTCGACGACGCCGGCGCGGCCCGCCTCCGGTCGGCGCTGCGCGCCGCGCATGCGGACGACATCCTGCTCGGCGCGATCTTCAGGCTCGCGCCGGGGAGACACGTCGATGGCTCGCTGATCCCGGAGCTCCGCCGGCTCGCCGATGCCAGCGCCGACCCGTGGCTCCACCTGTTCGCGCTCGAGCGCGCCGCGGACACCCTGATCCAGGCGGGTGATCACGCGGCCGCCGAGCCGATCGCGCTCGCCGCGCTGACCGCCTGCGAGGCGACCCGGCTCGACTACCGGTGCGCGGCGCTCGCGCTCACCCTCGCAGAGAGCTACTTCCTGACCAACCGGCTGTCCGACGCACAGCGCGTGCTCGACGCCCACGTCGGCCGGACCCGCCGCGGCGGAGAGTGGTACCTCGAGCAACGCTTCCTGGTGCAGTTCGCGGAGATCGCGATGCTCAGCGACGATGTCGCGGGCAGCACGCTGCCCGTCGTACGCGCCTACGTCCGCGAGCGGACCCTGGGCGAGCCCGAGCGCTGCGACGTCGCCGCGTGGGGCAGCGAGCTGATCGCGATGCTGCGGGTCAACCGCCTCGATCTCGCCGCCGCACGCACCGAGCTCGCCCGCGCCGGCGCGATCCTCGCCGCGTGCCCGGACGCGGCGCCCGACGGCGAGCTGTCGCGCAGCGGGGAGAACCTGTTCGTCACCGCGCACGTGCTGCGCGATCCGGGCGCCGGCAGCGCCGAGGACGTCGCACGCGCGCGCCGGCAGATCGCCCACGCGCGCGACAGCGCCGGCCCCGGGATGCAGGCGATGCTGGATCACATCGAAGGCCGGCTGATGCTCGACCGCGATCGCGCCGCCGGCACGGCGCTGCTCGAGCGCGCGATCGCCCGGGCCGATGCGCTGACCCGCGGCGAGGCCAACGCGTCCCGGGCGCGCGCCTATGCGTACTCGCTGCTCGCGCTCGACGCCGGCCGCGCCGGCGAGTGGGATCGGGTCTGGGAGCTGCTCGGCCGTGCTGCGCGCAGCTCCGTGCCCGGGCGCTGCACGGTCGGCGTCGCGGTCGAGGACGGGGCCCGCGTGGTGGTGGCCCGCGGTCCGGACGGCACCAGCCACGGCGCGTTCACCGCCGCGGTCCCCGGGGCGGGCCCCGCGATCGATGCGCAACATCTGATCTCACCGGCCCTGCGCGACGCGCTGCGCGACTGCCCCGAGATCGACGTCGTCGCCCGCCCGCCCGTGCAGGGGCTCGCCGAGCTGCTGCCGGCCGACGTCGCATGGAGCTACCGCCTCGACGAGACCGCCCCGGAGCCGCACGCCGGGGCCGCGGCGACCGCGCCCGGCGCTCCGCGCAGCCTGCGCGTCGTGATCGCCAACGCCCAGCCGCCCGCCGCGCTCGGACTCGCACCGCTGTCGCCCTGGCGCTCCACCGAGGCTCCGGACGTCCGGCTCGAAGGTGCCGAGGCGACCCCGTCGCGGGCGCTCGCCGAGCTGGCCGGCGCCACCTTCGTCGAGATCCACTCGCACGGCGTGATGGACGCGTCGGGCGCCGGCGCATCGTTCTTGACCCTGTCCCCGGACAGCGATGGGCGCTACGCGCTGACCGCCGCTGCGATCCGCCGCCAGCCGTTGCGCGGACACCCGGTCGTCATCCTCGCCGCGTGCCACGCCGCGAGCACCGCGACGTACCGCCACGAGGCCTGGAGCTTGCCCGCCGCGCTGCTCGCCGCCGGTGCGCGCGCGGTCATCGCCTCCACCGACATCATCGACGACGATGCCGCCGGCGCGCTGTTCGATGACGTCCGCGGCCGGATCGAGCGCGGGGCATCGCCGGCGATCGCGCTGCGCGACGCTCGCCGGGCCCTGCTGGACAGGGCGCCCGGCGCGGCATGGCCACGCGGGCTGATGGTGTTTCACTAGCACTCCGACCCGAACACCATTCCCGCATGCACTCCAGATCGACCGGCGGCAGATGGCAACCCAGATCACATGATCGCGTGTCGCTCGGGTGGAGGGCAGTGATGCCCGGCGTCGTCGATCACAGATCGTCGATCCCCCCACGCCGCGGACGCGCGACCTGCTCGGCCGCCGACTGCCTGCGCCGCGGACCAGAAGCTCACCGCGGAACGGGCAGATCGGGCAGCGCCACCGGTGACCGCGCTGGATGAGCCGCGCCTGCCACTCGATTTCTGCAAATACTGTAACACGCCTGACCGATGCGAGCGCCCTGGCTCGCTCCACCCTCCTCGATCCAGCGTCGCCGGAAAAAACCGTCCGATGGTGGTGCCGATGTACGTGCCAGCCTCGACGGCCTCGACTGGCTTCATCAAATTCTGGCTTTTCCCCGACGACGCAACTCGTTATCGTGGTGCAGGGATGTGGACGTCGAGTGACACAACGCAGTCGGATCCCCATCACTTCTACAAGATTAGACAGCACGCCGTCCCCACGGGCGTTGGCCGCTATGTGATCCGTGAGATGAGCGGTGCGGGTGGGATGGGCGTGGTCTATCGCGGGTACGACCCCGAGCTCGATCGCGACGTCGCGATCAAGCTGGTGCGCGGATCCGCACGCCGTTCGGATGACGCGCGGATGTTGAGAGAGGCCCAGGCGATGGCAAAACTCCGCCATCGCAATGTGGTGAGGATCTTTGACGTCGGGCTGGCACCTGACGGCGTGTTTCTGGCGATGGAGCTGATCGAAGGTGGCACGTTGCGGCAATGGCTCCACCGCGAGCGACCCTCGTTCGATGTCATCCTCGACAAGTTCGTCGCCGCCGGGCGCGGCCTCACCGCGGCGCATGCCAGGGGCATCGTGCACCGGGACTTCAAGCCGGACAACGTCTTGCTGGACGCCGGCGGCGAGGTCTTCGTCGCCGATTTCGGCCTGGCGCAGCTCGCGGTACATAGCGCCGCGGCGGATCCGAACATCCACCTGGGCGAGGCAGACACGTGGACCCAGAGCGGCCAGATCGTGGGCACACCTGCATACATGCCGCCCGAGCAGCTCCGCGGCCAGGACGTGGACGCGCGCGCCGATCAATTCAGCTTCTGCGTCGCCCTGTGGGAAGCGGTCTATGGCCGGCGGCCGTTTCGGGATCCTGCCGCTCACCCCGCCGAGCTGTCCTCCGCGTTCTTCGCGGCGATCGACGAGGGCCCGGTCCCGCCCGCTCGTGGCGGCCGGCCGAGATGGCTCGCCAGCCTGTTGACCCGCGGCCTGGCGGCGGATCCCGACCGGCGCTGGCCGACGCTGCATACGCTGCTGGAGGAGATCGAGGCGCATCGCGCGTCCACCGCGCGGCCGTGGCGGCTCGCCGGCCCGCGCATGATCGCGCTCGCCGGGATCGGGGTCGCCGTCGCCGCGGTCGCAGCGTGGCACTTGACCCGGCCCGCACCCGCGCCGCGTTTCCATCTCGCGCCGTTGCTGTCGCGCGCTGATCTGCGGGCGGCGAGGCCGTCCCCTGACGGCCGCCGGTTTGCGCTGGTCGTCGGGCATACGCTCGTCGTCCACAGCATCGACGGGAACGAAGATCGCGTGATCCTGGCTGATGGAGTCGCCGACGCCGTCTGGCCGCCGACCTGGGCTCCCGACAGCCGGCACCTCCTGGTGAGCGTCGAACCAGATGTCCTCGGACCGGAACAGCCAGTGATCGTGGACGTCGACAGCAGCGATATCCGCAGCGACATCATCAAGGTTCCGGGAACGGGGATCCCGACGTTTCTATCGGACGACGAGATTGCATTGACCTCGTATCGCGAGCGGTCCATCAAGTTCTTCCGGGGCCGCGCGCAGGTCGCCGCGGAGCCAGCCTGTCCGGTGAACGGCGACTACGCGCTGATCCACAGTCTCACCGGAACACCGGACGGCACGATGATCGTCGAGACCGCGAAAGGGGACACGCATACGCTGGTGATCCTCCGCCGGGACTGCGGCGTCCGAGCGACGCTCCGTGCCGAGTCGATCTCCAGCTTCGCCATGAGCGATGGCGGGACGATCATTGCGCTCATGGTGGAGGATGGACGCAGGGAGCTCGTCGAGCTTTCCCTCGACGGCGACGTGGTGTCGCGGCGCAGGATCAGCGAGGACGTCGACCATGTGCTCGGCCGCCGCCGCCGTGTCGACTACGTCGCCACGCGTGCGCAGAAGACCCATCTCGTCCGGGTGGGCCCTGGGAACGAGAAGCCGCCTGTGCACACCGTGGAGGGCGAAGCTTCGTTCAGCCTCTCGCCGGATCGCGATACGCTGGCCTGGGTCGAGATCTCCGATCGCGGCCAGGAGCCAGGTCGACTGCGACGATCGAGCTTGCGCAGCGGGCTGCGCGACGTGCAGACGCTCCGCGACCACGTCCTGAGATTCGCCTGGTCGCCCGGGGGTGAGCGTCTCGCCCTCCTGGTCGACGATCCGCAGGGCCCAGCGATCGTCGTCACCGACCGCGACGGTGGGCACCCACGACCGGTGCCGCTCCATCACCTCGCCCGCAAGGCCGCGCCGGTCTGGCTCAACGATCGCCGCATCGTCGCTGCCTCTGACGATTACCTCGCGTACCAGTGGTTCGACCTGAACAGCGGCTCACAAGGTGACCTCATGGACAGCCAGCACGGTGGCACGTACTGGCTGGCCGTGTCCCCCCTCGATGGTACGATCGCGGTGTGGCGGAACGGCCCGCCCGGGCACACGGACGACCGGACCGAGCACCTCTTTCTGCAGCCACTCGGTGGCAAGCTCGTTCCGCTGCCTGTCGATGACGCCGTGAGGCATCACCTGTCGCCGAGCTGGTCGCCATCCGGCGAGCTCTTCGTGCGCGCGGTGCAGACCGGCATGGTGTCCCGCGTCGCGCTCGACACTGGCGCGGTCACCCCGGTCGCGCAGCTTCGGGAGACGCCATGCAGCACTCCGTGCGAGGCCCCCCTCATGTTCCCCGCTGACGGCGATGTCCTTGCGGTCGACGTCGAGACCAGCCTGAACCTGTGGGAAACCGTCCGCGACGAACAGCTGAAGCCGCCGCCGCCCGTCGAGTCCACCCTCAACCTGTAGCGCGGACACATCGCGCGCGGCCGGTCAGCCGGACTGATCAGTCACCGATTGTCCGGCGGCGGACATGTGTGCGGCGGTGTCACGCAGCCACCCGTGGGGCACGGCGTGCATGCCAGAGTCCAGCCGCAGTTCGGGTTCGGCAGGCCACCGCTTGCGGCCCCCCACGAGAAGCCGCCATCGAAGAAGCATCCCACCTGCCACGTCGGTGCGCCGACGCTCTGAGCCCAGCCGCGGCATGCGATGTTGGTCCAGCCGTCACCGACCTCGATCGTATCGCGCCAGTTGTCGGGGCTGACTGCGCTGCAGATCTTCTGCACGCCGGTCAGTGCCTGGGTGGCCTCCCCCGTGGGCTCGGCCTGCGACGAGGAATGCAGGTCCTTGCCCTCCGAGGACGCGGCCGTGCACCCGGGGCCCGTGGCAGTGATGGTTGCAAAGAGGATCAGAACAAGCGGACGGAGAGTGGTCATGAAAACTCCTGTGTGAGGACGAACCTGGTTGCGCGGTCGGTCTGGCGGCGGCCGTCCGCTGCATGCTGGCGAGCAGTCGGCATGGCCTACCAGCCGCAGTTGGGGTTCGGGGCGCCGCCGTTCGCCACCCCCCACGAGAAATTCGTATCGAACACACACCCGAGTTGCCACTGCGAGGCGCCGATGCTCTGCGTCCACGCAAAGCAGGTAGATGCGGTCCAGCCATCATTCACCTCCAGCGTGTCGCGCCAGTTGCCCGGGCTGATACCGCTACAGATCTTCTGTGTCCCGGTCAGCGCCTGATTGACCTCGCCCGTGCGGTCTGCCTGAGACGACGCGTCTGGCTCCGCACCGTCGGAACCGGCGGTGCATGCAGCCGGCATGATCATGGCGGCGGCGATGGCGAAGAACGCGAGTTGTCCGAAACTCTTCATGGGATCTCCTGTCGTGAATACGAACGTGAGCGCAAGCGACGATGTCGCCGCTCGTGTCCAAGAACGAGGACCGCCGGCTGCAACGCGCGAACCAGCGCTGATTGCCACGCTCTCGGCGCCCAGATGCTCACAAACAGGCTTCCCGGTTTGACCGAGCTGCCGCCGGGCAGAGGCACCCCGAGGCCCGGCGCTTCGCGTACCCGGTCGACTCGAACGCGGACGATCCATCGGCGTGGCGGACCAGGCTGCCATCGTCCGGAGGCACCGGCGCCTCGGCGCAAAGCGCCTCCGTGCTCCCGAGGCACGCCGCATCACGAGATCGCCGGCTGCTCCGGCGCGGCGTGGCTACGCGGGTGGATGGTGGGTACGGCGCCAGGCGACGACGCGCGCCCGATCCCGCCGCGCCGGCGGGCTGGCCAGCGCGCGCTCGGCATCCGCCGCCAGCTGCTCGGCGCGCCGGCGGTCACCGCCCGACGCCCACAGCGCGCGGGCGAGCTCGAAGCTCACCACGGCGAGCTGCTCGGGATCCAGATCGCCCTTGCGCGCGAGGCTGCCGGCGAGGGTGACGGCGCGCTGCGCAGTCGCAAGGGCCGGCGCGACCTCGCCCTGGTCGAGCTCGCAGCGGGCCAGCAGGCCGAGCGGCGCGACGAGGTCTCCACTGTCGGCGCCCAGCTTCGCCTCTACCGTCCGGACGACGTACTCGAGCTCGCGCCGCGCATCGGCTGTCCGGGATTCGGCCAGCAGGGTCTCGGCGAGCGACGTCCGGAACTGCAGCGTGTCGGGGTGATCTACCCCCTGTACCTTGGTCGTGATCGCGATCGCCTGGCGGTACTCCGCCTCGGCCGCGGCGAGCTCGCCTCGATCGTAGAGCACGTGGCCGATATTCTCGTGGCTGTTCGCCACCTGCGGGCTGCTGGGGCCGTTGGTTTTCAGCTTGATCGCCAGCGCGCGCCGGTGGAGATCGAGCGCCTCGTCGAGTCGCCCCTGCTCACGCCGCACCACGCCGAGGTTGCCAAGCGTGCTGCCGGTCCATGCATGCTCCGGACCGCTCCTGGCCTCGTAGATCGCCAGGGCACGCTCGTAGTAGGTCGCGGCGTCGTCGACGCGGCCCGTGCGGTCCAGGACAGCGGCCATGTTGTTGAGCGTGTGCGCAACGGTCACCGAGTCCGCGCCGAACACGCGCTGCTCGATGTCGAGCGCTCTGCGGTAGGTCGCCATCGCCTCGTCGTAGTGATGCATGGCGCGGGCGAGTATGCCCAGGTTGTTCAGGGCCTGCGCGGTCTTCGGATGGTCCGGCCCGAGCTCGCGCTCGAACATCGCGACCGCGTCGCGGTACAGCTGCTGCGCCTCCGCGTAGGCGCCGGCATCGCTGCGGTTCGACGCGAGCTCGATGGTCGCTCGTGCAATCCTCAGGTCGTCGGCGGCGGCGTGCTTGTGAAGCAGTGCGAGTGCGTCGACCAGCGCCGCGCGGCCGTCGTCATACCGCGACAGGTAACCGAGAACGCTGCCGCGTGCGATCAGCAGCTCGGCCTGCAGCAGCGCATCATCACCGGCGCGCGCGACGAACGAGCGGCCGAGGTCGGCCACGATCAGCGCCTGGTCGTAGCGACCCTTGTCCTGACCGAGCACATAGGTCAGATCGCCCACGAGATGGGCAGCGAGCTCGTCGTTGCCCGCTGCACCGGCCAGCCGGAGCGCGGTCTGCAGCGAGGGCTCGGCCGTGCTGAAGTCATCGAGCTCGCCCTGCATCCGGCCGAGCCAGCCCCAGGCCTCCGCCCGAACCGCGCTGTCGGCATGCAGGTCCGCGTCCCCGACCAGCGCCGCTGCGCGGGCGCGACCTTCCTGCCATCGGCCGACGTCATGCAGCGCCTTGACCTCGGAGATCCGGCGCCGCCACGCAACGACCGGTTCGGCGTGCGTCGCTGCGCGCGCCAGCAGCTGGGGCACATCGCCGCAGGCGTCGATCGGCGCCAGCGCCGCGGCGGCCTGGATCGCGTGCTCGACGACCGCGTCGTCGGCGTGCTCCAGCTGATCGGCGAGTGCCGCGAGCTCGGCGCGCCGGCGCTCCAGGCAGGTCATGCGGAGTTCGAGGACGCGCTCGGACTGGCTGCCGTCGACCCGCGTGGCGCGGCACGCCTCGGTGTGCATCGCCGCCCAGCGATCGCCGTAGTCGTCGAGCCGGCGGGCAACGCGGGTCCAGGTGGCCCCGGCGTACGGAAGCCGATCTGCGGCAAACGCGGCCGTGGCGAACAGACGCCGGGGCAAGTCCCACGCACCGGCGAGCCGCGCTCGAGCTCCGGTGCAGACCTCGGCGGACGGATGGATCGCGCCGACCCCGAACAGCGCCGCGGTGGCGATCGCGAGCGTCGCGACTGCCGCGACCAGTCCGAACCGCCGGCGGCCGAGCCAGCGCCGGCCTCGCGTCCACCATCGATACCGGCGCGCGCCGACCAGCCGCCCGGTCTGGAACCTCCGGAGATCATCGGCGAGCTCGGACGCCGTGGGGTAGCGCCCGGCGGCGTCCCGCGCCATCGCCTTGTTCACGATCGCGATCAGATCGGCGGGTGCGCGAGGCTGGAGCTCCTCGATCCGCGTCGGACCCGCGGCGCCGATCGCCGAGATGACGGCTTCCCCGGCTGCATCATGATAGGGCGGATCGCCGGCCAGCAGGTGATACAGCATCGCGCCCAGCGCGTAGACGTCGGCGCGCGCATCGACCTGATCGCCGCGCGCCTGCTCCGGCGCCATGTAAGCCGGCGTTCCGAGCACGGCCCCGGTCGCGGTCTCGATCGCTGCTCGAGGTCGACCCGGTCCATCCGGTGTCGCGGCGCAGCTCGTGGTGTCGAGGGCACCGAGGCGCTTGGCCAGCCCCCAGTCGATCACGACCGTCTCGCCGAACTTGCCGATCAGGACGTTGCCCGGCTTGACGTCGCGGTGGAGCACGCCCTGTACGTGCGCATACGCGATCGCGTCGGTGACCGCGACCAGCTGCGGGATCAGCGCGAGCCGCCGCTCGAGCGTGCCGGCGTCGCGGATCGCGTCACGCAGCGAGCGGCCCTCGACCAGCTTCATCGCGAAGAATGGGGCACCATCGCTCCACACGCCGGTGTCGTAGACCGGCACGATCGACGGGTGCTGCAGGCTCGCGAGGATCTCGGCCTCGGCGCGCAGCCGGGCCCCGTCGCGCAGCGGCTCGAGCGGCTCCTTGATCGCCACCGAGCGTTCGAACACCAGATCGCGCGCCGCGACGATCCGGCCCGAGCCGCCGCGCGCGATCTCGGTGAGCCGTCTGTAGCGCCGCGCCGCGAGCATTGCGCTCTGCGACGCGAGCTCCGAACCCACCACCTGCTCGTGATGCGCCGGCATCGTGGTGTCGCTGGAGACCTCGGGCAGCGAGCCTCCGCACCGGCTGCACCGCGGATTCAGATCGGGGTTGGGCGACCCGCAGTCAGGACAGATCAGCGTGATCATCGCGAACGTCTGCGGGCGATCAGCTTCTGGAGGTAACCGCGCGGCATGCCCGCCATGCGCGCCGCGGCCGAGACGTTGCCGTCCGACTTCTGCAGCAACCCGTCGACGAAGCGGGACTCGACCTCTGCCACGGCCGCCGCGCGCGCCGCCCGCAGCTCGGCGCTGGAGTAGTCGCGAAGCGCTGCGCCCGCGGCCACTCCAGGACGGATCGCCTGCGGCAGCAGCTCCACGCCCAGCTCCGGCGTGGTCGCCAGCAGCGTCATGCGCTCGAGCGCGTGCTCCAGCTCGCGCGCGTTGCCCGGATACGAGTAGGCGACCAGCGCCGCGCGCGCCGCCGCGGTCAGCCGCAGCGCGCCCCCCTTGTCGCGCGCGAACCGCGCGAGGAAGTGTTCCACGAGCAGCTCGCGGTCCTCGCTCCGCTCGCGCAGCGGTGGGAGCGCCAGCTCGATCACCTGGATCCGGTAGTAGAGATCCTCGCGGAACCGGCCATCCTTGACCATCGCCACGAGATCGCGGTTCGTCGCGCACACGACCCGCACCTCGACCTGCTCGGGACGATCGCTGCCGACGCGCTGGATCTCGCCAGACTGGAGAAACCGCAGCAGCTTGGCCTGGACGCCGAGCGAGATCTCGCCGATCTCGTCGAGGAACAGCGCCCCGCCGCGTGCGCTGGCGATCCGCCCCGCGCGATCGCGGTCGGCGCCGGTGAACGCGCCGCGCACGTGCCCGAACAGCTCGGACTCCAGGACGGTCTCCGACAGCGCTGCGCAGTGCAGCGCGACGAACGGTCGCTCGCGGCGCGACGAGTTGACATGCAGCGCGCGGGCCACGAGCTCCTTGCCGGTGCCGGTCTCGCCGCGGATCAACACGGTCGCGGTCGCATCCGCCACCTGGGCGGTGGTCCGGAGTACCGACAGCATCTGCGGATCGCGCGTGACGATACCGGCGAAGTCGAACTGCGCCAGCAGGTCATGTTCCAGCGACCGCGCGCGGCGGCGCAGCGCATCCTCGGCCACCGCCCGGCGCAGCAGCGGCGCGGTCAGCCCCGCCAGCTCGGTCACCCAGCCGCGGGCGGCGTCGTCGATCGGCCTGCGCGAGTCGAAGTAGACGACGCCGTGCACCGCCTCGCGCTCGCACAGCGGCACGACCAGCACGGCGCGCGGCCCCAGGCTGGCGATGCTGTCGACCCCGATGAACCGCGGATCGCTGGCGGCGGACGCCGAGTAGATCGCCTCTCGGCTCTCGGCGACCTGACGGACGAGCCGGCGGCTGAACCGGCGCTCCTCAGTGGACACCGCCGCGCGGTCGAATGCCACGTTGAACACGTCGACGTGGCAGTCCGCCTCACGCACGACGACGAAGCCGCGCTCCGCGCCGGTCGCAGCCAGCAACCGCTCCAACAGGATCCGGGCGGCAGCCTCGACATCGGTCTCCGAGGCCAGTAGTCCGATGATCTCCAGCAGATGCTGCCGGGTCCCCACGCCTTGCACCGCACTCACTCTAGGTGGATCGGCGCGCGACCACAATCCTCATCTGCACCCACCGACCGGTGCCGATTCATATTCAGCTCGGTAAACGAGGTAACGCGTGTCACAAAGAACCCATGTCAGCCGAACTGGCCGACGATCACGTTCAGCGCGAGCGCGAGGACGACGGTGTTGTACAGGAACGCCAGCAGCGCCTGGCCCAGGGCGGTGCGCCGGATCTGCCGGCTGGAGATCGTGGCGTCGGACACCTGGAAGCACATCGCGATGGTGAACGCGAAGTATGCGAAGTCGAGATCGTCGGGCGGCTCGCCGCCGGGCAGCTCGATGCCACCGGCGCGATCGGCGTCGCGATAGTACAGGTGCGCGTAGCGCAGGGTGAACGCCGAGTGGGTGACGAACCACGAGATCACGACGGTCGCCACGCACAGCGCGACATGCAGCGCGCGGCTGCCCTCGTGGCCCTGGCGCACGACGACCGTCGCCGCGACCAGGCTGAGCGTGCTGGCGATCAGGACCAGGATCCAGACCACGCGACGCCCCGGATCGTAGGCGGCGGCGCGGCGGCGGGTCTCGCGGGCATCCGAGCGCAGGATGATCCAGCCTGCAGCGCTGACCAGCACGAGTCCTGCAGCGTCCCACGTCAGGAGCGCGCGCGTGATCGCCGCGGTCGGCCATGGCGCGGCGAGCCAGGCGCCGCCGCCGGTCAGGATCGCCAGGATCAGGCGGGCCCGCGCTGACCTGGGATCGAGCGGATGGAACGCGCGGCCGTGCTTCATGCGGCGAGCGTGGAGCACCGCCGGCCGGGGGCCAAGTCAGCGACGGGCGGCATTCGCATCCCCCGGCGTGGCGGTACCGCACACGGCGCCCGGCGCAGCGCTACTGCAGCGACGTGACGTACAGGATCAGCGCGTCGAGGTCGGACTGCGACAGCTGCGAGACCTTGCCATGGGTGTCCTTGATCACCTGGATGTGGCTGGTCGCCAGCGCCGGGTTGATCTGGCGCACGCCGTTGGCGACGAGGACGATGGGCGCGAGGTTGGTGGTGCCGAGCTGATCGACCTGGAGCCGGCCGTCGGGGTAGCCGGCGCTGGGCGCCGCGACCTGGGTCGGCGCGTCGAGGCTGACCAGGATCGGGCCCCTGCCATCACCGCCGAGCGCGCCGCTGGTATCGGCGACCGCGATCGGCACCTCGGTCGGCAGGCTGATCGTCGGGCCGCCGAGGAAGGCGGTGGCGACCCGGCGGCTCGCGTCGGTGCGCACGGTGCGGAAGTTGAAGCCGCGCTCGCCGGGGAGCAGCAGCGGCGAGTCGGGCGGCAGCAGGACCTCGCGCACGGTGTGGGCGAAGCCGTGGTGGAGGTAGCGCGGCACGCCGTCCCAGAAGCTGCGCAGGTGGCGGGTGTTGCGGCTCGAGATGTTCTGCCGGCTGCCCTCGTCCTGGGGCTGGCCGCCCTGGATGAAGAAGTAGTCGGCAGTCAGCCGCTGGAACGGGCCGTCGCCGTCGACCGTGGTCTCGCTGATCACGCCCGGCTCGTGGATGTTGTAGTCCTGGAACGTGTCGTTGGCGACGCCGTTGACCGTCTGATCGCCGTTGTGGTGGCAGCTCGAGCAGCCGGCGCCCCCCGACGCGACCTCGGTGCTGAACAGCTGCCGGCCGCGGGTGATCTGGCTGGCCTCGCCCGCGGTCGGGAACTGGGCGCGCGGGTTGGGCAGCCGGCGGGTCTCGTTCTGCGTCCACAGGATCTGGTCGAACGCCATCTTGGCGTAGCCGATCGACCGGGCGTCGCCGTTGAGCTCGGAGCGGCCGATCGCCGTCGAGTTGGCCGCGGTGGAGTTCTGGACGAACTGCTCGCGCGCGGCGAACCGGTCGACCAGGTTGGCCTGCGGGAACAGCGTGGTCACCTTCTCGGCCTGGACCAGCTCGCCGTTGCACGCCGACGCGTAGGCCGTCATGTTGTTGTTGAGGCCCTCGAACCACTCGGGCCAGTTGTCGGACAGGTCCTTGTTCTGCGGCACGGCCTTGACGCCGCCGAGCGCGTTGGCGCCGACGTTCCACTGGCTGCCGTCGTGGCGGCTCTGCCAGTGGCAGTGGCCGCACGACTTCTGGCCGTCATCGGAGTACGACTGGGTGAAGAACCAGCGCAGGCCGACCTCCTCGTCGGTGGCGAACAGGTGCTGTCCGTGGCCGCCGCCACCACCGCCACCACCGCCGCCACCACCACCACCACCGCCCGAGCCGCTGCCCGGGCCGCCGCCGCTCTGGGTGACCACGCTGCCGGGGCCGGGGCCGCCGCCGCCGCTGCCGCCCGAGGGATCGGGGGTCTGGTCGGTGACACCGACGGTGACGAAGCCCTGACGGGTCAGGGCGCCGCTGGCGTCGACGTGGAGGATCGACACGTCCTCGGTCTGCATGTTGGCGACGTACACGGTCTGGCCGTCCGGCGACACCGTGATGCCCTGCGGGGTGATGCCGCCGGTGAACTCGAAGCCGCGCTCGGCGAGGATCCCCGACGGCGCCGATGGGTTCTGGTCAACCGCGAAGACTTCGACCTTGTCGGAGTGCATCTGCGCGACGAACAGGAAGTTGCCGCGCACCCACAGCTGCTCCGGGCCCGAGCCCTGGATGATCTTCGACGCCGCCTCGTGATCGCCGAGGTCGACGGTCTGGCCCGGGGTCACCAGCATCGACAGATCGCGATTGACATCGACGTAGCGGAACACGAACTGGTTGGTCGCGGTGTCGAACACGCTGAGCGTGCTGCCGAGGTCGTCGAACGTGGTCGCCTTGGTCGCGTCGGTCATCAGCGGCTGGTAGCCGAGCGGCTGGCCGTTGTTGCGGATCGCGACGCCGTTCTGCACCGTCGGCAGGCCGTGGCCGGTCTCGGGCCCGTTCATCGCGTTGCTGGTGTCGTGGCCCGACACGATGCCCCAGCGGCCGGCGATCTTGACGTCGGTCGCGAGCCCGCCGACCGGCATGGTGCGGACCAGGGTATTGGCATCATTGGCAATGTTGATCACAGCGACGGTATGGCCGACCGTGTTGGCCACGTAGAGGGTATTTCCGTCGGCGCTGATATCGAGATCGCGCGGATGCGAGCGATCGAGGTCGGCCGTCCCGGTCGGGATCGTGCCGAGCGCGGTGAACGTCGGCCCCGGATCGATGCGGAACGCGTGGACCTGGTTCTTGAACCGGTCGGTGGTGTACAGCCGGGTGCCCGCGGCGTTGAACACGAGGTCCTCGGCATAGAAGTCGGTCTCGAACTGGCCGAGCGTCGCGTCGCTCGCGGTGTCGATCACCGAGGCGAAGTTCGCGTACTCGTTGACCACCACGAGGTATGGATGGGCCGCGATCGCCGTGTTGACCGGCGACACCCGTAGCCCGATCGGGCGCGTGCCGAGGGTCTGCCCGGACGGCCGCAGGTCGATCCACCGGCTCACCGTCCTGGTCGAGGTGTTGACCACGGCGACCCGGAAGTCGGGGTAGCCCTCGCGGCCGGGCAGCGAGACGTAGAGCTTGCTGCCGTCGGGGGTCACCGCCACCGCGTCGGGCCAGCTGCGGAACGGCTGGTTGCGGTGCGGCCAGTGCTCGCTGCCCGAGTTCAGCGCCGGGTGGTTGGGGTCGACCCGGTGCGAGGCGTTGGGCCGCCCGGTGTCGTACTGCGCGCCGAACATGATCTTGGTGAACCGCGCCAGCCCGGCGCGCGTACCGGCGGCCTCGGCGCCGACGATGTTCTTCACCGGATCGCTGTTCTGACCGCCGATCACCTGACCGCTGGAATCGGTCTTGACCGGTGTGGAGAACATGCGCAACTCCTGCGCCGACTCCGGTCCGACCGGCGCGAGGATGTGCAGCGTGAAGCTCGCAGCGGAGGTCGCCGCGGGTGTTCCCGACGACAGCCCCATGATCAGCCCTCCCGCCGCGAGCCCCCCGACTGCAAGGTGAAACCACTTTGGTCGTATCTTCATGTTCTGCTCTCCTTGCCGCCGATCGAACGCGGGCGCAGTCGGACACACGTCTGCGTCCCCTAAATCGCGCGTGGAGCCATGGAGTGCGCCGGCCCGAGAAACGTTACAGCTGTACGAAGTCAGCACTGCCGATCTCGGGGGCGCACGAATTGCGCCCACTGCGCACATCACGTCCATTGCGCTGAAACGCCCTGTGACGGCGAATACGCGAATCGATCGCCGAGTACCGAGGCGTCAGGTCGCGACGCCGCGGCGCAGCCGATCCGCGCCCGCATCACCGGCCGGTCGAGTTGCCGGTCGCGGCAGATCGGGTCGCCAGCGCGCGCTGTGATCCGCCCGGCGCGCCCGACGATCGATCGCGGCGTTGTGCGATCGCCGCGCGCCTCACCTGTCTCCCGCGGGTTTCGGTCTGCAACCCGCGGGGAACAGCCCGCGCGTGGCACCGCGGCTGCACGCCCGACGAGCACCGACCTCGAAGGAGCTGACGATGTCCACGACTGCCCTCCCGACCCTGCCGTCCGATCTGCTCACCCGTCCCGCGGGCGGTGTCACGATGCGCCTCACCCAGTACGGCTACCCGGGGGATCCGTACTCCGACTCGGAGACCCGCAAGGGCCACGGCGCCTATCACTCGCTGGTGTCCGGCGAGTCGGTCGCGCTGACCGACTCCGGGCTGCGCGCGCTCGGCCTGTCGCGCTCCGATGTCCTCCACAGCCACCCGTGGATCGACATCAAGCTGCGCGGCGGCGGCACGATGGAGCGCCGGATCGACGATCGCGCCCCGGAGTCCAACATGCGCGCGGATCTCTATCAGCCCGGCGGCTTCGACCACCGCCTGCCCGACTACGCCGACGTCACGCTCCGCCGGTGAGGTGATCGCGCAGCCGGCGCAGGCCGAGCTCGGTCTTGAGGTCGGCGAGCTCGCCGCGCACGCACGCGGCGATCGCGGCGTCGAGCGCCAGCCACCGGGTGCGCGCGCCCTCCTCCATCGGCGAGCCGTCGCCGCGCAGCGGCTGCTGGGCCGCCGGATCGACCTCGACCGCGGTGAAGTAGAACTTCTCGACCATGCTGCCGGGCGACGGATAGCCGCCGCCGCCGAGCACCGCGACCGCGGCCGGATCGACGGTGAACCCGGCCTCCTCCTCGACCTCGTGCGCCGCGCGCCGGCGCAGCCCGTCGAGCCCGGTGTCGCCCGGCTCGAGGATGCCGGCGACCAGCTCGGTCAGGAACATCGCGGGCGGCGGCTCGGGGAGCGGCGCGCGCGCCGGATCGCGGCCCGCGATCAGCGCCGGCCGCAGCCCGTCGCGCACCAGCACCTGCACGCCGCCGCCGGACCGGGCGTAGACCGCGACCACCACGGCGTCCTGGCCGTACGGCCGCGCGATCGCGTCGCAGACGTACGGCCCGGAGATGGTGCCGTCGGCGCGGCGGTTGCGCATCCGCAGGCGGCGGATCGCGAGGAAGCCGCCCTGGCCGGCGAGCTCGTCGCTGTCGATCACGAACCCGACGATGTCCTCGGTCATGGCGCTTGGTAACCCACCGGCGCGCCGCTGACCAGCGCCCCGGCCGGCGCAGATGATAGCCTCGGACGATGTCCGAGCTGACTGGCAAGCGCGCCCTGGTGACCGGCGCCTCGAGCGGGATCGGCGCGGCGATCGCGCGCGAGCTCGCGGCCCTGGGAGTCGACCTCGTGCTCACCGCCCGCCGCCGCGCCGCGCTCGATGCGGTCGCCGCCGAGTGCACCGCGCGCGGCGTCCGGGTCGACGTGATCGCGACCGACCTCGGCGTCCCCGCCGCCGCCAGCGCGCTGTGGACGGCCGCGCGCGCCGGCAGGCCGGTCGACATCCTGATCAACAACGCCGGGTTCGGCTACTTCCGGCCGTTCCGCGCCGCCGACTGGGCGCGCGACGCCGAGCTGATCCAGCTCAACATCGCGTCGCTGGTCGAGCTGTCGCGCCGGTTCGTCGACGACCGCAGCGCCGGCTTCCCGCGCGACCGCGCCTACCTGGTCAACATCGCCTCGATCGGCGCCTACCAGGCCGTGCCCCACATGGCGATCTACGCCGCTTCCAAGGCGTTCGTCCGCAACTTCACCGAGGCGCTGCACGACGAGCTGCGCGGCTCGCCGATCAGCGCGACCTGCGTCTGCCCGGGAGGCACGGTCACGGAGTTTCACGCCGCGGCCGGCGCCGGCGGCTACAGCTGGCTCGCCGACCTCTCGATGATGCCCGCCGAGGCGGTCGCCCGGGTCACCGTCCGCGCGATGCGCCGGGGCAAGCGCAACGCCATCCCCGGCCTGCTCAACAAGCTCACCTGCTGGTCGGTCCGCCTGGTCAGCCGCCGGCTCGCCGCGTGGGCGGCGGCCCGCGTGCTCGGCAAGCCGAAGACCGCCGCGCTGCCCGCCCGCACCGCCGCGTGAGGCAGCGCGTTCACCCGCGCTGCGTCGCCTCGCGATCGCGGCTCACCGGCCGCGCACGACCGTGCCGTCGTCGAGCGCCACCCGCACCGCGCCGGACACGCCGCCGGTCGCGCCGAGGATGCCAAACTCGTAGTACGGGCGGGTCGGCGACCGGGTGAGCTGCGCGTTGCTCCTGGGGTCCCAGGTCAGGATGCCATCGGTCAAGCTCTCGCCCCGGGCGAGCGCACCCTGCGCGAGGTGCGCTGCGTGGGCCCGCGTCACCGGGGCGAACCGGGTCGGATGGCCGAGCACGTGGATGCTCTCGAAGCTCCCGTCGTCGGCGGCGAGCTGGACGAACGCGATCACCAGGTTCGCCTTCGACACGATCGGGACCAGGTAATAGTCCCACGCGTCCCCCGAGGGCCATGCGGCGTTGACCTCGAACGCATCGCCGGGCGCGCCGTCGCGGATCGCATTCCAGATCTCCGGATCGGCCTGGACGCCCGCAGCGGCGAGCGACCTCCACACGTGCAGCCGGGCCAGGGGCTCGGTCATCGCGTGGTCACCCACGGCCACCACGCCCGGCGCCCTGGGGAACACCGCGGACACCAGAGCATGCGGCTGGCCTCGCGGCGGCTCGTAGATCATCACGTAGTCCCCAAAATACGGATCCTGTGGGCTCAAGGTCTGGACGGGGATCCAGAAGACATTCTTCCAGACCGATCCACTCCATGCCTGCAGCCCGCTCACGTAGCTGTTGGTACCGCTATCCGAGCTGCCCGGCGGGCCACCGTCGAGCACCTTGACCTGGCCGACGCTCCAGGTGTTGTTGCTGAGCGTGCCCGTGATCTGGGTGACCGTCACCCAGTGATCCGACTGTCCGAAGATCGGCACGAGCGCAGGCGACTGAAGACTCTGGAGGCTGGTGACCAGCGTGTTCAACGCGGCCGTCTGATTCGCCGGCGTCCAGAACACCACGGTCCAGTCGTTGCCGGTGAATGCATGCACCGCCGATGCCATGCCACCCGGACCGCAGCCACCGGGCCAATCCGCGAACGGTGCCGAGGTACCCCCGACACACGACCCGGTGATCATGCTGTCCCAGCTGCCGGGAATCGTGATCGAGCTGAACCCGTGTGCCCCCATCATGGCCGAGGCCGCCAGCGAGCCCGCGGTGCTGGCACCATGCACGCTGTGGATCTCGTCGATCGGAAAGTGCGAGTTGAAGATATCCGTGGTCGCCGCCGTCGAATTGGCGAACGAGGCGCCATCGAGCGAGGTGAAGCACTCGGCATTGCCGTTCGCGCCGCCCTCGGCCTGAACGGTCACCGTGCCGTTGTGGATGTACAGCCGGCCCTTGGTGGCATTGCACAGATCGACCGGCACGTAGACGTCCGTGGCCGGACGGAAACTGGCGGGCAGCACGAACGGCGGCGGCGGCGGATCCGAGCCGGTCGCGACCGCACCCTTGAAGTACACGATCCCTCTGATGTCCTCGATCGAGGGCGCGCCGGTACCGAACGGCGCGCCGGCCCAGCCATTGAGCGGCGGCAAGGAGCCGGCATTCCGCGCGAACCATGCGCCGTCCAGCGAGGTGAAGCACTGGGCGTTGGCGAAGTTGCCATTCTCGGCGTCGACGCTCACCGCGCCGCTGGGCTGGATGACCAGGCGCCCGTTGGTCGCGCCGCACAGATCGACCGGGACATAGACGGTCGCCGCGGGACGGAACGGGGCCGGCAGCGTGAACAATCCAGGGCCGCCGCCGCTCGCGATCGCCCCCTTGAAGTGCACGATGTCACCGACGAGACCGAACGTGGTCTCGACCATGACCGCGGCGCTGCTGGTGCCGAACGGCGCGTTCGTCCATCCGGGCTGGAGCGCGACGGCGGTGAAGCCGTTCGCCGACGGAGCGAACGACGCGCCCTCCAGGGAGGTGAAGCACTGGGCGTTGAACCAGTTGCCGCCCTCGGCCTCGACCCGGGTCTCGCCGTTGGGCTGGATGAACAGGCGTCCGCTGGTCGCGCCGCACAGATCGACCGGGACGTAGACGTTGGTCGCCGGCCGAAATCCGATCGGCAGGACGAACGCGAGCGGGTCGCTCTGGGTCGTCGCGATCGCGCCGGCGAAGTGCACGATGCCCGCCACGACCGACACGCTGGCGTTCCGCGTCGAGAACGGCGCGTTCGTCCACCCGGGCTGCAAGCTCAGGCTGGTGAACGTGGCCGCGCTTGCCTCGGATCCGCCGGCCGCGAGCGCTGCCAGCAACAGCCCGGCGGCCAGACCGCGCAGTCGCGCTCGGCGTGCTGCTCTCGGGATGGATTCGAGCTCGAACAACCGTCCACTGCCTCTGATTTGATTGGTCTTTTCCAGCATCACCCACAACCTCCTCTTGAATCTCATCATGATTTCAATACGAGAATATTTCGATTCCGCGATACAGCCAGGCCATGCAATGCAAGCGAGATTGGATGCAGTGGATACGTTCGCGATCGACGATCTTCCTGGTGGACACGATCGCGCTCCGGAGCACGGCCCTGCGCCTCGCGGCCGGTGCGGCGCGTCAAGTCGCGGCATGGCGTACCCGGCGTCAGCCGGCCGAGCGGTTGGTGGCGACCGGCGCGGCCGCGGCGCGCGAGGAGCTGCCGGATGCCACGCTCGTGGCCCCGGCCCGGACCGCACCCCGCGTTGCCCGGCGTGCTAGTGTCCGCCCGCTATGGAACGCAAGCGAACGCCGCTGTGGCAGGCGCACAAGCAACTCGGCGCGCGCCTGATCGACTTCGGCGGCTGGGACATGCCGGTCGCCTACCCGGCCGGGACGATCAAGGAGCACCGGGCGGTCCGCGAGGCGGTCGGCCTGTTCGACGTCTCGCACATGGGCGAGGCGGTGCTGCGCGGTCCGCGGGTCCGCGAGGCGGTCGAGCGGCTCACCACCAACGCGGTGGCGTCGGCGCCGGCCGGCAAGGCGGTCTACACGCTGCTGTGCCGGCCCGACGGCGGCGTGGTCGACGACTGCATCTTCTACAAGCGCTCCGACGAGGAGTTCTTCGTCATCGTCAACGCGTCGAACACCGCCAAGGACCTCGACTGGTTCCGCGATCACACCCACAGCCTGTGCGAGATCGACGACGTGAGCGACCGCACCGCGCTGGTCGCCGTGCAGGGCCCCAAGGCGGTCGAGCTGGTCGATCGGCTCGCCGGCGGCGATCTCGCCGGGCTGCCGAGCTTCGGCTTCACCGAAGCGGTGGTCGCGGGCGTCGAGTGCATGGCCGCGCGCACCGGCTACACCGGCGAGGACGGCTTCGAGCTCGCGTGCGCCGCCGACGAGGCGATGGCGCTGTGGACCGCGCTGATCGACAACCTGCCGCCCGGCGGCCTGCCGATCGGCCTGGGCGCCCGCGACACGCTGCGCCTGGAGTCGCGGCTGCCGCTGTACGGCAACGACCTCGACGACGACCACACCCCGCTCGAGGCCGGCCTGGGCTGGGCGGTCAAGCTCGACCGCGAGTTCATCGGCGCCCAGGCGCTGCGCGACCAGAAGCAGCGCGGCCTGACCCGCCAGCTCGCCGGCTTCACGATCGCCGAGGACGCGCGCGCGATCGCGCGGCACGGCTATGCGGTGGTCGACCGCTCGCTCGGCACCGGCGAGGCCGCGGTGATCGGCACGGTCACCAGCGGCGGCCCGGGGATCTGCGTCGGCGGGTCGATCGGCCTGGCCTACGTCCCGGTCGCACGGGCCAAACCCGGCACCGCGCTCACGATCGATTGCCGTGGCAAGGACACCCCCGCGACGGTGGTGGCCGGCAAGTTCTACAAGCGGACCCAACCATGACCAGCTTTCCCAACGACCTTCGCTACACCCATGATCACGAATGGCTGCGCGCGGCCGGCTCCGCCTGGCGCGTCGGCATCACCCAGTTCGCCGTCGACCAGCTCGGCGACATCACCCTCGTCGACCTGCCCAAGGAGGGCGACCTGGTCACCAAGGGCCAGCGGTTCGGCACGATCGAGAGCGTCAAGAGCGTGTCCGATCTGTACGCGCCGGTGTCCGGCAAGGTCACGGCGGTCAACGGCTCGCTCAAGGACTCCCCCGAGCAGGTCAACAGCGAGCCGTACGGCGCGGGCTGGATGATCGAGCTCGAGCCGACCGAGCAGTCCGAGCTGTCCGAGCTGATGCCGCCCGACGCCTACGCCCAGCACGTCGCCGCCCAGTAGCGACCCAGTAGCCGCTACTCCAGCTCGACGCCGGTCGCGACCAGGAACCGCGAGGCCATGTTGTAGCCGGCGATCGTCCCGATCAGCTCGATCAGCTGATCGAGCGGCAGCACGGCGCGGATCCGCTTCATCGTCGCGTCGGACACCTTGATCGACCGCGTCATCTCGACCGCCAGCGCCAGCGTCGCACGCTCGGGCTCGTCGAACAGCTTGTCGTTCTTCATCGCGGCGGCGGGGTTCTTGAGCGCCGCGAGCTGCGCCGCCGTGCCGCCCGCCTTGGTGAACTCGGGCTCGTGCTGCACCCACTCGTAGTCGGCCTGGTTCAGCGCGCCGACCGCCATGATCGTCAGCTCGCGCAGCTTGGGCGGCACCGTGAGCTGACCGCGGATCGCCCCGAACAGCGTGTTCCAGCCCCGGGCGTAGGCGGGGCTGTGCAGCAGCATGCGGTCGAGGTTGAGCAGCTTGCCGCCCGGCCGGCGGGCGCGGATCGCGTCCACCAGCTCCTTGGGGCCGATCTGGTCGTCATCAGGTTTGTACGGCAGTCCCATACGGGACGTCATCTTAGAGGAAGATGCCGCGGGCTGGTCGGCGAGCGCCGGCGCGGCACACACCGCGGCGATCGCGAGGAACAGGGCGAGGGGTCGATGGCGCATGCCGCGCATCCTACGCCGGCCGGCGCCCGATGATACGATCTCGTGCGAAGGGCCTGGAAGCATGACGATTCGACGCGAAATCCCTCTCGTGGTCCGCAAGGTGCGTCGCGACGAGCTCGACGAGGACGCCGACCGACTCGCCTACTGGCGTGGCCGGACCGCGGCCGAGCGGATCGCCGAGGTCGAATCGTTGCGCCGGCTATGGATCGAGATCACCGGGGACCCGGACGTACCGATGGTGCGCGTCGTTCATCGCCGCCGGCTCGGCGAGCCCGCGGTTCAGCCGCCGCGCTGAGCGCCGGGGCCCGGCGGATCAGCGCTCGCGGGCACGCAGCACCGGCTTGATGTCGACCACCGGCGTGCCATCGATCGCCTCGATCGGGCCGATCCGCAGCCGGCGGCCGGAGATCCGGCGCAGCGTGACCGCGTGGAGGCCGAGCGGGTTGGGCCGATCGGGCGAGCGGGTCGCGAACACGCCCGAGAGCGGACGCCGCCGGTCGCCGCGCGGATGGACCTGCAGCACATCGCGCCGGCTGCGGTGCAGCCAGGTGATGATCAGGAGCCGGTCGCCGGCGGCCAGTCCGAGCAGGCCGGTGAGCGCCCATGGTGCGAGCTCGAGCCATGCGTCCGGCGCGCCTTCCGAGCCCTGCATGGGTGCCGCGTCCCGTTCCCGGAGCACGGAGCGGATGACCCCGATCGGACGCAGCCAGACCCACGCCGGGTGTGATCGTCGCTGCACCGTGGTGGCCATGGAGCCTCCTCGATATCGATACTCCATTTCACGGCGGGTTTCGATCTGTTTCAAGACCTGCGGGACGCCGGCGGTCGTGAGAAGCTGTTCGCACGCTCGGTACCGCAGCGCATGCCGGTCGTTCGCCGCGGTCGAAGTTGATAGTGTAATTCAAAATCAATCTGGGTGTTCTGCGGGGGGCACACTCAGGATTCTGATACCTGTTGCTTGTCCTCACACACTCAGTATTTCGAGACACGTCCTCGATCGCGAGGACGACGAGCGGGTGCGCCGGCAGGTCATCGCGTGGTGAGCGAGCTCGCCGGCGCGAGCCGGTGGGTATGACCCTGCTCGCGCTCGCGGGCGCAGCGCGGCGAGTCGGCGGCGCACTGGATGCGCAGCTCCGCCGCGGTATCCGGCGCGCGGAATCGATCGTAGGCGGCGAGCGCCGCGGCGGCCTCGCCCCGGTGCAGCCCGGCGAGCGCGGTGGCCTGGCTGCGCAGCAGGTCCGGATCGCGCGGCGCCAGCTCCAGGCCGCGGGCCGCCGCGTCGAGCGCGCCGGCGTCGTCGCCGGTCGAGCCCAGCGCGCGGGCGAGCACGACCCATGCTCCGGCGTTGGCGGGCGCGCGCTCGGCGCACGCGCGAGCGGGCGCGATCGCTTCCTGCCACCGCCACACCCGGCTCAGCGCATCGGCGGCGATCGCATCGAGCACCGGCGGGCCGGGGCTGGGCAACAGCGGCCGGGCCTCGGCGATCAGCGCGAGCGCGTCGTCCGCCCGGCCCTGGCGGTCCGCGACCTGGGCGAGCTGGACGAGGATCATCGCGCGGGCGCGCCGGTCGCCGGCGGGCGCGGCGGCCAGCGCGGCGTCGAGCACGGCGCGGGCCTCGTCGAGCCGCTCGCTGACCGTCGCGGACAGCGCCATGCCGTGCTCGTACATCCGCTCCCACGCCGGGCGCGCGGCGGTCGGCCGGGCGCCGCGGCCGAGCTCGACGCGGGCCTCTGCGATCAGGGTGATCGGCTGCGGCCTGCAGGGATCGAGCACGACCTGGCGCGCACCCTTGGCGCCGGCGAGGAAGGTCCGGCCGGTGGCGGTCCGCGCGGCGTCGCACACGGTGCGCTGCATCGCGAGCGTGCGGCTGCGGTGGCGGAGCCGCGCGGTCGCGGTCAGCGGAAACTCGGCCGCGGTCAGCCCCGCCGGCACGTCGAGCGCGTAGCGAACGACCTGGGCCTCGCGCGGACCGAGGGTCTGGGTCGCGATCTGGGTCCGGAACTTCGGCATCTCGTGCTCCTCGAGCACCTCGCCGCGCTCGTCGACGACCAGCGTGCGCAGGACGTGGGCGTCCTGGTCGGCGGGGTCGCGATCGTGGGTCAGCCCCGACGCGGCGAGCCGGTGGCCGCGCGCGTCGGCGAGCTCGACCTCGATCCAGGTGTCCTGGATGTCGAGCACGCCGCCCGGGAAGCGGTGGCCGACCAGCAGGTTGCGAACCACGACGTCGAGCGCGAGCTGCGCGCCCGGCCGCAGCGCCGCGGCGTCGGAGATCGCCGTGGTGTCGGGCCCGTCGGCGGGCAGGATCCAGCGCGGCTCGCGGTCGTCCGGCGCGCGGACCTGCGCCCCGGCGATGTCGATCGACGCGACGCCCTCGAGCTTGGCCTGCAGCCGCCGCAGGTGCTCGGCGTCGCCGCGCATCGCGGCCATCCAGGTGTGGCCGCCGAGGAAGCGGTGCGAGGCGATCGTCCGGCCGCCGGCGCCGAGCTTGGCCCCGGCCTCGTCCGCCGACGCCGGCTCGCGCTCCATGTGGCAGTCGATGCAGGTCTTGTTGTCGACCTTGTCGACCCGCGCCATGCCGTTGCCGGTCCACGCCGAGCTGCGCCACGCCCCCGGCTCGTCGAGCCCCGACAGGTGCACCGGCATGTCCATGTCGGGCGACAGGAAGCCGCGGTGGCAGCCGACGCACAGCTCGGTGCCGATCCGCGCCACCGAGGTCTGCGCCTTGTGGCGCGCGATCGACGCCGGATCGCCCAGGCTCGGGGCCTCGATCGGCGCGCGCGACCAGACGTAGCTGCCGTTGCCGTCCTTGGTGGTGCTCTGGATGGCGTGGCACAGCCGGCAGGTCACGCCGGAGTGGGCGCGCAGGTCGGCCGCGGGGATGTCGCTCGCGCCGGTCATCAGGCCGTCGACCATCAGCGGCATGTCGTGACAGCCGCCGCAGTGCTGGCTCGCCGGCTTGCCGAGCTGCGTGCGCGCGAGCTCGACGTTGACCCGGTAGATCGGGTTGCCGAACGACGCGAACGAGTGCGGGCTGGTCGACCACTGGGCCGCGGCGTCGGGGTGGCAGGTCGCGCAGCTGTCGACGTCGGACAGCATCGTGCCGTCGCTGACCTCGTCCGGCGCGCGGGGCTCGCTGCGGTCGATCCCACGGGGGAGGTCCCCCGCCCCACCGGCAAAGCCGGTGGGGTCCCCACCCCCCTCGCCCGGCATTCGCCGGTCGATCGCCACCAGGCTCGGGGCGTACTCGCCCGGGGCGCGGGGCA
>DATAPF010000443.1:0-7938 GCA_036265355.1 Kofleriaceae bacterium
GGGCACGACGATGGAGAGATCCACGAACGGGACCGGGGTCGACATGGCAGCTCCTTGACTCGGTGACTCAGACAGGGTGCGCGCCGCGCCGGAACACGATCCGGCGCTGCGCAGGGTAGGTCCACACCGCGAACACCACGGCGGCGCAGATCAGCTTGGCGACCAGGACCGGCACGCCGAGCTTGACCGCGACGAGTTGCATCGCGAGCGCCATCAGGCTCGCGGTCGCCACGGCGACGATGCCGAAGCGCGCGAGCTGAAAGCCGGTGATCGGCGAGCGATCCCGGAAGGCGACGTACTTGTTCAACGCGAAGTTCATCGCCGCACCCGCAGCAGCTCCGCTGAACGCGGAGGCGGCGATCGCGATGCCGTGCTGGACCATCAGGACGAGCACGGAGACGTCGACCGCGGTGCCGACCGCTCCTCCAAAACCGGAGGCAACGAGCTCTCGGGTAGGTTTCACGCAGCGAGGTACAGCAGCCGCTGTGCCAGAGGTCGGACCAGAGCCAACCAGCTGGATTTCGGTGTAAATCGTGTCAGATCTTCACCGTCGGACGCGTCCGTCGATGACAGCCGCGTCCGGTGGTTCATCACCCCGGCCCGAGATCTCCCGGCCTCGGCAGCTGGCGGGTGTCGGCGCGTGGCCCGGGGGCGGTGCAGCGCGACCGTTGGCGCGCGTTCGCGCGGAATGATCCGGTCGGCGGCGGCGTTGATCAGGATCGCGGCGACGCCGTCGCCGGCACACTAGCGCGCGTCGATGACACCGGCGTCCGGCGACTCGTCCCCCGGCGCGAGCTCTCCGGGCTCGGGGGCCGGCTCGGCGTCGTCGGGTCCCTCGTCGCGCGGCTCGGGGGCGGTGCAGCGCGGCCGCTCGCGAGGGATCGCCAGGTCGGTGGCGCCGGTGATCGGGATCGGGGCGGTGCCGTCGTCGAGGCTGTGGACGGCGACGCCGCGATCGCCGGCGATCGCGAGGGTGCGCTCGGTGAGCCAGCTGAGCGCGATCCCGCTGGCCGCGCGCGCGAGCTCGCGGGTGCTGCCGGTGGCGGCGTCGGCGACGAACGCCGCGGTGTTGACCGCGCCGGCGGCGCAGTGGTCGTCGAGCTGGACGACGAACGCGACGCGGACGCGGTCGGGCGACCACGCCGCGGTGTCGCCGTCGATCAGGCCGGGGCTGGGCACCGAGACCACGCGATTGGAGGTGCCGATCCGGATCGCGCTGGCGAGCGATTGCTCGTCCCAGTCGGCGGTGACGTCGGGCGGCAGCGCGTGGAGGTGCGCGGCGCGCGGGGTGACCTCGAGCCACGGCCCGGCAGGGCGCGCGGTCCGCGACGGCAGCGGGTGGAGGTGGTAGTCGTCGTCGAGCTGGCGCCACAGGGTCGAGCGCGCGGCGCCGGCGCCGATCCACAGGCCGAGCGGCGGCCGGGCGCTGTAGGCGACGGCGATCGGGCCGCCGGCGCCGAGCGAGAGCGGCCGCCAGATCTTGACCTGCGCGGGGTCGACGACGACGACGCCGACACCGCGCTCGCGGATCGCCTTGCCCCGGGAGTGGGCGGCGTACGCGATGCGATGGGCGGTGGGGAGGACGAGCGCGCCGGTCACGGCGTCGGCGGTATGGGTCAGCCGGTACCAGCGGCGCGGCCCGGGATCGATCTCGACGCCATAGAGCACGCCCCCGGCGATGACGACCAGCGAGCGCGCGATCGCCTCGGCGAACCGCCGGCGATCGAGCTCGACGCGGCGGCGCCAGGCCGCACCGACCGGCGTGGCGAGGAAGCCCTGCAGGCCGGCCAGCTCGAGCGAGGCCTGGCCCCACTTGGCGAGGTCGCCCGCGGCGGCGCGCGACAGCGGCGCGAGCACCTCGTCGAGCCTGCCGAGCTTGGCGAGCGCGACGGCGTACAGCCACGACGCGTCGAGGTGGCCCGGGTCGGCGGCGAGCGCCCGCTCGCAGGCGGTCGCGACCGCGGCCCAGTCGTCGCGCGCCTCGGCCTTCCGGGCGAGGCGGAACGCCGGCTCGCCGCCGCGCTTGCGCCAGCCGTAGGCCGCGAGATCGGGCAGGCCGAGGACCTCCGGGTCGACCTCGACGGCGGCGTCGCCGGGACCCGGCGGGCCGCCGTCCTTCTTGTCGGGGGGCACCGTCGTCGCGCGGCTGCCACAGCCCGGCAAACCGCCGACGGCGGCGAGCGCGAGCACCAGCGCGACCCCAGGACGCATCCTGACTGCGACGTAACACGGCCGGACGCGGCGCGCGACTCCGGCGAGCTCCGGGGCCAGCAGGTTGCCGACCCCGCCGCATCCTGTTACAAAGCCGCGGCCCCGTGACGCGACGTGTCCTCACGCTGATCGCAGCCTCGATCGTAGCCTCGATCGCAGGCCCCGGGCTCGCAAGCTGCCAGGGCAAGTCCGAGCCCGATCCGCCGCGGCCCCCGCCGCCGGTGATCGAGGCGCGAACCGGCAGCACCACGCTTGCCCACATCATCGCCGGCCATCCGTGCCGCGCCGAGATCGACGGCGACGAGCTGCTGATCGGCACCCAGCCGCTGGTCGCGCAGATCGGCAACACCCGGTGGGCAGGCGATGACAGCGCGGGCGACGGCTCCACGACGCTGCGCAAGGACGGCGCCGCGGTGGTCCGGATCCGCGACGCGCAGGAGGCGGCGATCGAGGTGTTCGACCCCCGGGGCGCGGCGATCCTGCGGCTGTCGGCCGACGGCGCGATCGCCAACGGCCACGGCGAGATCCTGCGCCGCGCCGAGGCGACCCGCGGGTCGATCAAGATCGGCGACGCGATCGTCACCGGCACCACCGACGTCGCGCTCGGCGTGCTGATCACCGCTCCCGAGCTGCTCCCCGAGGTCCGCGGGCTCGCCGCGTGCCACCGCCTGTACTGGCGGGAGCAGGCCGGCAGGAAGTAGTGCCCATGCCCGGCCCCAGCATCCGCAACGTGGCGATCATCGCCCACGTCGACCACGGCAAGACCACGCTGGTCGACGGCCTGCTCAAGCAGGCGGGCACGTTCCGCCTCGGCGAGGTGGTCGCCGAGCGCGCGATGGACTCCAACGACCTCGAGCGCGAGCGCGGCATCACGATCCTGTCGAAGTGCACCGCGGTGACATGGAAGAGCACGCGGGTCAACATCGTCGACACCCCGGGCCACGCCGACTTCGGCGGCGAGGTCGAGCGCGTGCTCGGCATGGTCGACAGCGTGCTGCTGCTGGTCGACGCCTACGAGGGGCCGATGCCGCAGACCCGGTTCGTGACCCAGAAGGCGTTCGAGATGGGCCTGTCGCCGATCGTCGTGGTCAACAAGATCGACCGGCCCGGCGTCGACCCGCACGCGGTGATGGACCAGGTGTTCGAGCTGTTCATCTCGCTGGGCGCGAGCGATCCCCAGCTCGACTTCCCGGTGATCTACGCGTCGGGCCGCGAGGGCTACGCGATCCGCGAGCTCGGCGACCCGCCGGTCGATCTCGGGCCGATGCTCGACCTGATCGTCGAGAAGGTCCCGCCGGCGCAGGGCGACCCCGACGCGCCGCTCGCGCTGCAGGTCGCCACGCTCGACTACGACGACTACCTCGGCTACATGGCGATCGGCCGGATGCGCGCGGGCCGGACCAAGGTCGGCGACCGCGTGCTGCTCGCCCACCGCGACGGCACCGAGGAGGAGTTCCGGGTCCAGAAGGTGCTCGGGTTCCAGGGCCTCAAGCGGTTCGAGCTCGCCGAGGCGCTCGCCGGCGACATCGTCGCGATCACCGGGATGGAGAACCTCAACGTCGGCGAGACCATCACCTCGATCGCCGAGCCGACGATCCTGCCGCTGCTCAAGATCGACGCGCCGACGATCACGATGAACTTCCAGGTCAACGACGGGCCGTTCGCAGGCAAGGAAGGCAAGTACGTCACGTCGCGCAACCTGCGCGAGCGGCTCGAGCGCGAGATCAAGAGCAACGTCGCGCTGCGCGTCGAGGAGACCGCCGACGCCGGCGTGTTCAAGGTGTCGGGCCGCGGCGAGCTCCACCTCTCGGTGCTGATCGAGATCATGCGGCGCGAGGGCTACGAGCTGTGCGTGTCGCAGCCCCAGGTGATCCTCCAGTACAACGCCGCCGGCAAGATCACCGAGCCCTACGAGGACGCGGTGATCGACCTCGACGAGGCCTACGTCGGCGCGGTGGTGTCCGAGCTCAACCGCCGGCTCGGCGTGATGCGCGAGATGCGGCCGTCGGCGCCCGGCCGGGTCCGCCTGGAGTACCGGATCCCGGCGCGCAGCCTGATCGGCTACCGCTCGCAGTTCCTGACCGACACCCGCGGCACCGGCGTGCTGTACACCCAGTTCGCCGAGTACGGCCCGCAGGCCCCCGACATCCGGACGCGCCAGAATGGCGTGCTGATCGCCAGCGAGGAGGGCGTGTCCAACGCCTACGGCCTGTTCTACCTCCAGGAGCGCGGTCAGATGTTCATCGGGCCCAACGTGCGGGTCTACGCCGGGATGGTCGTCGGCATCCACGCGCGCGACAACGACCTGGTGGTCAACCCGTCCAAGGCCAAGAAGCTGACCAACATCCGGACCACCGCCGCCGACGAGAAGCTGGTCCTCGCGCCGCCGCGCCAGATCACGCTGGAGTACGCGCTGGAGTTCATCAACGACGACGAGCTGGTCGAGGTCACTCCGCAGTCGATCCGGCTGCGCAAGACGATCCTCGATCACAACGAGCGCCGGCGCTACGAGAAGCGGCCGGCCGACGTCGACGCGTGACGGCGATCGCCGCCGGCCGTCCGGGCCAGCGCTCCGGCGCATGATCGAGCGCAGCGGGCCCGCCTGCCCTGCGCGATCGCTGCGCCGGCTTCGCTTATCGTGCGCAGGCGCGAACTGCAGCGGTCGATGATCTCACGCGCGCGCCATGGCGATGTTTCCGTCCTGCCACACGGCGTCGCCATGTTTGACGCGAATGCATACAACGCGTCTGGTGATTGCAGGGGTGGTCGCGGCGGCGCTGGCGGCGCTGGCGGCGGGGTGCAAGCAGGAGGCTGCGCGGCCGGGCAGTAGCTCCGCGGGGAACCCGTCGACCGGGCCGTCGGCCGATCAGGTCGAGCTGTCCCTGCTGTACGGCAGCGAGAAGAAGACCTGGCTCGACGAGCAGGTCAAGGCATTCAACGCCAGCCAGACCAGGACGGCCGGCGGCAAGCGGATCCGCGTGACGGCCAGGCCGATCGGATCGGGCGAGGCGACGGCGGCGATCCTCGGCGGTACCCAGCAGCCGGTGGTGTACAGCCCGGCGTCGGGGGCGTACGTGACGCTGCTCAACCAGGCCTGGCAGTCGCGCGACGGCCATACCCGGCCGATCGCGCCGGCGGGGGAGCCGCTGGTGCTGTCGCCGATCGTGATCGCGATGTGGAAGCCGATGGCGCAGGTGCTCGGCTGGCCCGGCAAGCCGATCGGGTGGGCCGACATCCTCGCGGTGAGCCGCGATCCGGCGGGCTGGGGCAAGTACGATCACCCCGAGTGGGGCGCGATGAAGCTCGGCCACACCCACCCCGAGTACTCGAACTCGGGCCTCTTGTCGGCGCTCGCGATCGCGTACGCCGGGGCCAGGACCACGCGCGGGCTGACCGCGGCGGCGCTGCCGGCGGTCGAGCCGTTCATGGCGGGCGTCGAGGACGCGATCGTGCACTACGGGACGTCGACCGGGTTCTTCGGCGACAAGATGATCGAGCGCGGCCCGAGCTACCTGTCGGCGGCCGTGCTGTACGAGAACCTGGTGATCGAGTCGTACGCCAGGCAGCGCTCGCTCGATCTGGTGGCGATCTACCCCCAGGAGGGCACGTTCTGGTCCGATCATCCGTACTGCGTGCTCGACGCCCCGTGGGTGACCGCCGAGCAGCGCGATGCCGCCGGGGTGTTCCTGGCGTTCCTCAAGGCGCGCCCGCAGCAGGAGCGCGCGATGGCGCTGGGGTTCCGCCCGGTGGACCCGGCGATCAAGATCGGCGCGCCGATCGACGCGGCGCACGGCGTCGACCCGCAGCAGCCGCAGACCCTGCTCGAGGTCCCCGACGGGCCGACGCTCGAGGCGCTGCTCGCGGCCTGGCGCCGGACCAAGAAGCCGGCCGACGTCGTGCTGGTGTTCGACAAGTCGGGCAGCATGGCGGGCCGGCCGCTCGACGAGGCCAAGCGCGGCGCCAGGGCGTTCCTCGCCACCCTCGACGACCGCGACCAGGTGACGCTGATGTTCTTCGATCGCCAGGTCTACCCGCCGTTCGGGCCGCGCGAGCTCGGCAAGGCCAGGGCCGAGCTGGAGTCGCGGATCGACGGGATCTCGGCGGGCGGCGACACCGCGCTGTACGACGCGACGCTGGCCGCCAAGGGTCTGCTCGAGGCGCGGCGCAAGGAGCAGGTCCGGCGGATCCGCGCCGTGCTGGTGATGACCGACGGCGCCGACACCAACTCGTCGCACTCGCTCGACGCCACGGTCAAGGGCCTGCACGGCGAGGACGGCGGCATCGCGGTGTTCACGCTCGGCTACGGCGACGAGCCCAACCAGGCCGCGCTGGGCGCGATCGCGAAGGCCGGGGCCGGCTCGTTCTCGAGGGGCGACGTCGACACCATCGTCGCGGTGTTCCGCGATCTGGCCTCATTCTTCTGACCTTCTGATGACGGAGCGCAAGGGAGTCGGCAAGGTGCTCGGACGCGCGGCAGCAGGACCGCTCAACCTCGCCGTGCTCGGCGGCGCGGTGATCGGTGCGGCCGCGCTGGCGAGCTGGCCGATCGCGGCGCTCGGCGGCGCGGCGTACGTGGCGCTGGTCGCCGCCGACGTGTCGAGCGCCGAGTTCCGCCGGCGCGTGCTGACCGGCCGGACCGCACCGGCCCGGCTGCCGGCGCCCGGCGCGATCCGGGATCCCGAGGTCCGCGCGGCGGTCGAGCGGATCACCGCGGCGCGCGGCGAGGTCGATCGCGCGATCAAGGCGACGCCGGCGCAGGTCCAGCGCCACGTGGCCGCCGCGCTCCGGTCGATCGACGAGCTCGAGGCCCACCTGGCGCGGCTCGCGGTACGCGCCGACGAGCTGTCGCGCTACCTGGCGAGCACCGATCCGGCCGCGGCGCGGCGCGACGCCGACGCGCTCGCCGCGCGGGCCGCGCAGACCGCGGATCCGGTCGCCCGCGCCAGCTACGAGGCGGCGGCGGCCGCGGGCCGCGAGCGGGTGGCGGCGCTGACCGACATCGCCGCGGCGGGCGAGCGCACGCTGGCCCACCTGGCGCGGATCGAGAGCGCGATCAAGGCGCTGCCGAGCAAGCTGGTCCGGCTGCGCACGCTCGACGACCAGGCCTCGGACGCGTTGACCGGCGACGTCGGCGCCGAGCTCGAGCGCATGAACACGGACCTGCGGGCGTTCGAGGACACGCTCGCGGCCCTCACGGAGGTGACCTGATGAAGCCCAAGACCGTCATCGTGATCGGATTCCTGATCGCCGTCGGCGTGATCGTGTACGCCGCGGTCGGCCGGCGCACGGGCGGCGGCGCTGTGCCTCCGGCCACCGGTGCCGCGAACCCGCGCGGCGGATCCGCCGCGGACCCGGGCGCCCAGCCAGGCGCCGACGTCGAGATCACGCTCGAGTACTCGACCGAGAAGAAGGACTGGCTGGAGGCCGCGGTCGGCGAGTTCCAGCGCGCCAACCCGCGGATCCGCGTCCAGCTGATCGGCAAGGGCTCGCTCGAGGCGGCCGGCGCGATCCTCGATGGCACCGATCGGCCGGTGCTGTGGAGCCCGGCGGACTCGCTGGTCGCCAACCTGCTGGCCGCGGACTGGAAGACCAAGAACCAGACCGCGCTGTTCCCGGCCACCGGCGACACCGCGCCGCAGCCGCTGGTGCTCACGCCGCTGGTGTTCGTGGTCTGGGAGGAGCGCGCCCGGGTGCTGGTCGATCCCTGGGGGGGGGGGGGGGGGGGCG
>DATAPF010000444.1:0-11242 GCA_036265355.1 Kofleriaceae bacterium
AACTGGTGCCCGTCCCAGCCGTTGACGTCGTCGAAGTAGATGAACGGGTTGTGCTTCGCGGCGTAGCGGCCGTGCGAGGCCAGGCGGCACGGGCTCCCCATGCTCTCCTGGTAGCTGCGCCAGCTGATCCCGGCGAGCTCGAGCTGATCGGCGAGGTGCGATCCGGTGGAGACGCTGTGCGCCAGCGGATCGCCGTCGTCGAGGATCCCGAAGTTCTGGCCGGCAACCATCCACAGGTAGTTCGGCTCGCTCGGGTGGACGAACGAGTCGTGGTAGCCGAGCGCGATGGCGCCCTGGGCAGCGAGCTGATGGATGAACGGCGCGTACGGTTCGCCGAAGATGTCGACGAACGAGTGGTTCTCCATCACGATCGTGAACACGGAGCCGCCCCAGGCCGCCGACGGCGCCAGGTTCGCCGCGGCCGACAGGTCCTGGCAGGCGACCGATGTGTTCCCCGACTGGTTGACGCAGGCACCGGCGACGAACAGCGAGGTGAGCGCGAGCTTCTGCACGGCGGCCGGCAGCGTAGCAACGGTTCGCCGCGCGCCGCCGGGAAAACCACCTCGAAGTGAGGCGTGGTACAGCGAGGCCGTGTCGAATCCAGCCAGCTTCGTGGTGTTCTCGACGTTTCCAGATGCCGACACCGCCGCGCGCATCGCCCGCACGCTGATCGAGGACCGACTCGCGGCGTGTGTGAACGTCGTTCCGACCGTGCGATCGATCTACCGCTGGCAGGACAAGATCTGCGACGAGACGGAGACGCTGGTCCTGATCAAGACCACGGCCGATCGCTACGCCGCCCTGGCTGCGAAGATCACCGAGCTGCACCCCTACCAGGTGCCCGAGGTGATCGCGCTGCCGCTGGCCGACGGACACCCGCCGTACCTGGCTTGGCTCGCCGAGCAGGTCGCGCGGCCGTAGCTCAGCCGCTCTCGGCGCCGTACACCGAGCGCGCCATCTGGCGGGCGAGCGCGCGGCGCAGCGCCGCGTGGGCCGGCCGGGCGAGGTCCGGATCGGCCTCGAGCACGGTCTCGGCGTGGCGGCGGGCCTCGAGCAAGAGCTCGGTGTGCTGCTGGAGGTCGCCGAACCGCAGCCGCGGCACGCCGGCCTGCCGGGGGCCGAACAGCTCGCCGGGCCCGCGCTGCGCGAGGTCCTCCTCGGCGATCCGGAAGCCGTCGTGGGTGGCGGCCATCGCGTCGAGCCGCCGCCGCGCGTCCTCGGACAGCGGGCCGTGGGTCACGAGCAGGCAGTGCGCCGCGCCGCCGCCGCGGCCGACCCGGCCGCGCAGCTGGTGGAGCTGGGCCAGGCCGAACCGGTCGGCGTCGTGGACCACCATCACGGTCGCCGCCGGCACGTCGACCCCGACCTCGATCACGGTCGTCGCGACCAGCGCGTCGAGCTCGCCGGCCTTGAACGCGCGCATCACCCGATCGCGCGCCGCGCCGTCGAGCCGGCCGTGGACCAGGCCGACCCGCACGCCGGGCAGCGCCGCGGCGACCTCGGCCGCGCCGGTGGTCGCGTCCTTCCAGCTCCGGCTGTCGTCGCCGTCGGGATCGTCGTCCGGCGCGACCTTGGGGTACACGATGTACGCCCGCTCGCCGGCGCGGACCCGCTCGGCGATCAGCTTGCAGGCGGCCGCGGTGCCGCGCACCCCGGCGACCAGGCGGGTCGCCACCGGCGTGCGGCCCGGCGGCAGCTCGTCGAGCACCGAGGCGTCGAGGTCGCCGTACGCGGTGAGCGCCAGGGTGCGCGGGATCGGGGTCGCCGTCATCACCAGCAGGTGCGGCGCGCCCTGGCCGTCGCCCTTGTCGCGCAGCTTCGCGCGCTGGGCGACCCCGAACCGGTGCTGCTCGTCGATCACCACCAGGCCGAGCGCCGCGAACCCGACCGCCTCGGCGAGCAGCGCGTGGGTCCCGATCAAGACGTCGAGCTCGCCGGCGGCGGCCAGCGCCAGGATCGACGCGCGCACGCCCCGGGGCGTCGACGCGGTGAGCAGCTCGAGCCGCAGCCCGCAGGTCCGCGCCCAGCCGCGCCAGGTCTCGGCGTGCTGCTCGGCGAGCAGCTCGGTCGGCGCCATCACCGCGGTCTGCCGGCCGGCGCGCGCGACCTGGAGCGCGGCGGCGAACGCCACCGCGGTCTTGCCGGCGCCGACGTCGCCCTGCAGCAGCCGGTTCATCGGTGCGTCGCGCGCCAGATCGCCCGCGATCTCGTCGATCGTGCGGCGCTGCGCGCGGGTCAGCGCGAACGGCAGCGCGGCGGCCAGCGCCCCGGCCAGCGCCGGGTCGCGCGGGCACGGCACCGCGGCGTCGGCGCGGCGCTCGCGGCGGCGCAGCGCGATCGCCACGCCGAGCGCGAACAGCTCGCCGAACGCCAGCCGGCGCTGCCATCGGCTGTCGCCGCGATTGAGCGCTGCGAGGTCGTCGGCCGAGGTGTCCGGCGGCGGCGCGTGGAGCTGCGCCAGCGTCTCGGCCAGCCCCGGCAGGCCGGCCGCGGCCTCGATCCCCGGCGGCACGCCGTCCTCGGCGCAGCTGGCGACCCGCGCGCACGCCGCCGCGCACGCCGCGCGCAACCGGCCGGGCGGCACGCCGGCCACGTCCGGATAGCGCGCCAGGATCGCCGGCGGCAGCCGCCGGGCATCCGGCGCCGCCCCGTCGCCGGTGTCGAGCTCGATCCCACGGGGGGCTCTGCCCCCCGCCCCGCCGGCAGAGCCGTCGGGGTCCCCACCCCCCGTCTCGCTGCGCTCGATCGCCAGGATGTCCGGGTTGGCGAGCTCGAGCCGCCCGCCCCGCGAGCGCACCACGCCGGACAGCGTCACCCGGCTGCCCGGCGGCATCCGCTTGTCGATGCCGGCGAACACGTTGAACCAGCGCACCAGCGCGGTGGCCGGCTGGCCGATGTCGACGCTGCCGAGCCGCACCTCGGCCCAGCGCCGGCCGCGCGCGAACACCATCCGCGCGCTCGCGACCCGGGCGGCGAACGTCGCGCGCTGGCCGTCGGGCAGCCCGGCGACCTCGGCGAGCGGCCGGGCGCCGCGCACGTCGTCGTAGCGGCGCGGCACCAGCCACACCAGGTCCTCGACCGTGGTCAGCCCCTTCTCGGCGAGCTTCTCGGCGAACGCCGGCCCGATCCCCGGCAGCGAGTGGGTCGGCGCCGCCAGCGGATCGGCCGGCGATGGCGCACTCGTCGCATCGCCGTTCCGCGCCGGTGGCACGCCGGTCTCGCCGCGTCCACGAACCGGAGCGCGCGGCTCGCCCGTCGCCGCGGTCCGGCGCTGCGTCGCGGCCGGCCCTGCATGGCCATTCGCGGGGCGCTCGTCTCCGTTCGGTGCCACCGGCAGCGGCGGCAGCGTGAACGTCGGGGTCGCCGGCGGCGGCGGACCTGCCGCGGGGCGCGGTAGCCGGGCGAGCAGGCGCATCCCGCGCGCCACCTCGATCGCCTGCTGCTGCTCGTCGAGCTGCTCCCACCGGCCCAGCGTCGCGCGCCAGGTGTCGAGCCCGGTGATCGCGGCCGCTCGCTGGTCCGATGCGATCTGCGCGAGCACGCCATCGCACGCCGCGCGCAGCGCATGGCCGAGGCCGCGCACCGTGCGCACGCCGGCGAACCCGTCCGCGGCCGCGAGCTCCAGCGGCCGCCGCAGCGCCTCGACGCGACGCTTCAGCTCGGCATCCACGACGCCAAGCTAGCACCCCGGGCTGTCATCCCGACGGCGATCGCGGCCTCGCGAAGATCTCGCCGCGCCGCGACTCAAGAGCCGTCGAACATTCGTTCGCCGCCTCTTGTCGATCGGCTTGCCGGCATGCTGCCGGCTGCGCCTGTCCGGACGAGATCGCCGGCTCGAGGACTCGCCGGCTCAGTCGGCGCGATACGTGAACCGCAGCTCGTAGTCGCAGAGGTGGAACACGTCGCCCTCGTCGATGCGCTTGTTGTCGATGCGCATGCCCTTGTAGTCGATGCCGTTGGTCGAGCCGAGGTCCTTGATGTAGAACGTGCCGTTGCGGCGGATCACGGCGGCGTGCTTGCGCGAGATGTTGCCGTCCTTGATCGGCAGGTCCGAGGTCTTGCTGCCGCGGCCGATGATGAACTGGTCCTTGGTCACCGGGTAGCGCTGGCCGTTGTAGATCAAGAACAGCGTCGGCCCGCCGCCGACGCCCATCGGCATCGGCGAGGCGCCGGTCGGCGCAGGCTGGACCGCAGGGGCCGGTGCCATGGCATTCATCCCGCCGGGAACACCGGTCGGAGAACCAGTACGCGCGCTCACGTTGACGTTGTTCTGACCCTGGTAGCCCGGCGTCGGCGGCTGCGCGCGGCCCCGCATGCCTTGCATGCCGCCCGGTGGCGGAGGCTGCGTGCCGGCCTGGCCGCGCATGCCGTTGCCCGGCTTGGCCGGAGCGGCCGAGTACGAGGTCGGCCCGCCCGTGTTGTTCATTCCCTGGCCCGGGCCCGGGCTCGGATTGACCGCGGGCGCGCCCTGGGTGACCGGCGGCCCGCCCGGCGACTGGTAGTTCTTCGACCGCGCGTAGTACCGCATCGCCTCGTTGACGAGGTAATCGATAGAGCAATCGAAGTCGTTCGCCATTTGCTCGAACGTCTCCCACAGGACATCGCGGCAGTAGAAGTGCCGCATTGTCTTCTTGCTCTGATCCATTCGCTTGGCTGCTCCCCGGAACTGACGAAACGATGGGCCTCTTGCCCTTTCTTCCCGGCTGTCTTCTACGATACTACATCCCACGAGCGATCGCGACTATCGACGGTCACTTGCGTCCGAGTTGGGCCGAAATCTCGCGGGCCCGCTGTCCCAGGGTCGGATCCGGCTTGCCCTGCCCTCGCTGACCCCAGTATCCGACGAGCGTCTCGCGGCGGGAGGCGAGCGCCGCAACCCGAGGTGCGTCGTCGGATGCCTTCATCGCACCCAGCACCTCGATTCCCACCCACATGGCCAGCGTCGAGGGCTCCCCGAGCAGCGCCCGGGCGGCGGCCAGGGCCTGGTCGCGCGGCGTCATCCGGGCGATCTCACCCGAGATCGCACCGTCGATCTCGTCCTGGGCATATCCGCCGGCGGGCAGCGCCCGGACCACGTCGACGACGGCGGCCGGTCCGCCGCAGCGCAGGGCGCTCTGGACGACGGCGAACTTGAACCGGGGGTCGGGGTGCGGTGCGCCGAGCATCCCGATCAGCGGGGCCAGGCAGCGCGGCGGACCGACTGCCTGGATCAGCGCGACCGCGTCGTTGGCGGTCCGGCCCGACATCCGGTCGTCGCGGGCGATGCCGACGAGCGCCGGCAGGTTGGGCACCAGGGCGCTGCGGTCGGCGGGCTCGAACCCGTCGGGTGCGACGTAGGCCTTGTACAGCGCCGACAGCGCCCGGCTCGCGATCGTCGGATCGCCGCGATCCATCCGCGCGAGATCGAGCACGTACTTGACCGCGTCGGGGGTGCCGGTCGCGGCGAGGCCGAGCAGCAGCTGGTCGCCGACCCGGTTGCGGACCCGGTCCTGACCGGGTGCCGCGATCACGCCGTTGACCACGCCGATCAGCTTGCGCCCGGCCGGCGGGCCGACCATCCGCATCACCGGCGCGCCGGTGAAGAACCCGGCGCGTGCGCGATCCTCGTAGGACGCAACGCAGTACCAGTCGATCAGGTAGCCGTCGATCTGCTGCCGGGTCGGCTCGTCGGCCCAGCGCCGGATCCGGACCAGCGCGTCCTTGGCGCCGGACTGGGACTTGCCCGGCAGCTCGCGCTCGCTCTCGACCCGGGCGATGTCCCACATCCGCGGCGCGAGCCGGGCGATCACCTGGGTGCGGCGAGCGGCCGGCATGGTCTCGAACGCGGCGTAGACCTCGCGATCGTCGTCGCGCTTGATCAGATTGGCGGCGGCGTGGGCCGCCAGGTCGGGGTCGGCGCCGTCGCTGGTCACCGCGTGGAGCAGCTTCGCCGGACCCTTGCTGGTGTGCGCCCACCGGTCGATGTTCTCGTGATCGAGCTTCTCGCAGCCTGCGGCGCCGAGCGCCAGCGCACCGGCGGCGCCGAAAGTGAAGGCCGCCACGGCGATCGGCAACACGCGCGCGAGCATGGCGGGAGCCTACCGTGGTGATACGTTCCGCGCGATGATCGTTCCACGCATCCTCACGCTGGCGCTGTCGTGCGCGGCTGCGTCGGCGGGGGCGTCGCCGCGCAGCGATCCGACCGCCGGCCGTGCGGTGTTCACCGGCGCCACGATGCCCCACGCGACCTCGATCGGGGTCGATCCCGCCGCGCTCGGGCTCGGCTCGGTCGACGAGCTGTACGTCGCGTTCACCAGCGTGCTCGACCAGCTCCATGTCACGCTCGACCGCGGGCCCGACGGCGTGTCGCCGGGCGGCCAGGCGCGCACCACCGAGCCCGGCCCGGGCGCGATGCTCGCGTACATCAAGCACCTCGCCGGCGACAGCCTGACGCTGGGCTTCGAGGCCCACACGACGCCGCCCGAGACGTTCCCGGCCGGCCAGTCCGCGCTGCAGTACCACGTGGCGGGCGGCGGCGAGCGCGACCTGCTGGTGTCGGTCGGCGCGAGCTACAAGATCGCCGACATCCTGTTCGTCGGCGCGAGCCTGTCGCACCAGAACACGTTCCTCCGGCTGCAGTACACGCGCGACTCGGCGCTGGACAGCGCGCAGGGCCCCGGCGCGGCGCTGTGCGGTGCCGCACCGTGCGGGATCGGCAACCCGGACGCCGCGCAGAGATGGGACGTCGACGTGCAGGCGCCGGGCCTGTCGACGTCGAACCTCCAGGTCAACGTTGGCGTCCTGGTCCAGATCACGCACGACGTGTGGCTGGGGATCGGCTACCACACGCCGCCCGGGTTCGGGGTCGAGACCGAGCTCACCGGTCACATCACGATCGACAAGGCGGCGCGCGACCTCGCGGGCCCCGACGACGCGGCCCAGCTGCGCGAGCAGTCGGTGGTCGAGATCCAGTTCCCGGCCAGCGCCGACGCCGAGCTCCGCGCGCGGCTGCCGGCGGGGCTCGACCTCCACGTCGGCGGGCGGTGGGAGGACCTGTCGCGGCTGACCGCCTACGACATCCGCGCGTACAGCAGCACGTCGGTGGCCAACGGCATCCCGGAGGCGACCGAGCGGCCGCGCGGCATGCACGACGCGTTCGCCGGGTGGGCCGGCGTCGAGCAGGTCGATCGCGGGCAGGTCTGGTTGCTCGGCGCGCGCGCCGGGTTCGAGACCTCGGCGGTGTCGGCCGCGCGGACCGCGCCGCTGACCGTGTCGCCGGCGTCGGTCACGCTCGACGTCGGTGCCCAGCTCCGGATGTCGCGCGGGCTGATCGCGCAGCTGTCGTACGGCCTGCAGTACTTCCCGACGGTGAATGTGACCCGTAGCTCGTTCGATCCGCTGTCCCAGGTCGAGTGCACGGAGCACAACTACGACTACACGGCCCCGTGGTGCGCGGCGACGCGCAACGGCTACGCGATCGCCAGCGCGGCGGGCAGCTACGACCGGATCGAGCACGCGCTGCGGCTCGGGCTGCGCTATGAATTCCCATGAACCGGGCGCGCCGCGGATCGCGGTATTCGGCGCGACCGGCGTGGTCGGGCGCCGGCTGTGCGAGGCGCTGGCGGCGGATCGGGACGGCGGCCCGCTCCGGCTGGTTGGCCGCCGGCGCGATGCGCTCGCCGAGCTCGCGCGCGCCCTGCCCGGCCCGGCCGGCGCCGCGGCGGGCGTCGAGGTCGCCCCGGCCGCGCTCGGCGATCCGGCGGCGCTGGCCGCCGCGTTCGCCGGGGCGCGCGTCGTGGTCAACGCCGCGGGCCCCCTGCGCGACACCGCCGAGCCGGTGCTGGCCGCCGCGCTCGCCGCGGGCGCGCACTACGTCGACGTCGGCGGCGAGCAGGCGGTGCTGCGCGCGCTGTACGAGCGCTGCGAGTCGGCGGTGCGCCGCGCCGGGCTGGTCGCGCTGCCCGGGGCCGGCGTCGACGCCGCGCTCGGCGACCTCGCGGCGGCGTGGGCGGCCGAGCAGCTCGCCGCGCCGGCCGGGGACGTGCGCGGCGACGCCGACGCCGACGCCGGGGACGCGGTGCGCAGCGCGCCGGCCGCGCGGCACGCCGAGGACCACCCGCTCGACGACATCGCGGTCGCCTACGCGTTCGACGACCTCGCGCTGTCGCCGGGCAGCCAGCGCGCGCTGTTCGGCGCGATCGGCGAGCGCGCGCTGGTGTGGTGGCGCGACCGCTGGGAGCCGGGGCGCGCCGGCGACCACCGCGCGATCAATCCGGGCCCCGCGCTCGGCGGCGAGCGCGACGCGGTCGGCTACGCCGGGGCCGCGGTGATCACGATCCCGCGCCACGTCGCCGCGCAGCGCGTCGCGACCTACGTGTCGGCCGTCCGGCGCCCGGCGGCGGCCGCCGCGCTGCGCGTGCTGGCCCGCGCCGTGGCGCTGCTGCCGCGCGCGGCGGGCGACGTGCTCGCGCCCTACGCCGCCCCCGACGCCGACTACGGCGCGACCCGGCTCGCCGTCGTCGCCACCGTCCGGCGCGGGTTCTCGTCGGCGCAGGTCGTCGTGCACGGCCGCGACCTGTACCGCACCACCGCGGCGATCGCGGCGTGGTCGGCGCGCCGGCTCGCCGAGCGCGGCCCCGGTCCGATCGGGATGCGCGCGCCCGGCGAGCTGTTTCGCGCCGGACCCGCGCTGCGCGCGATCGCGCGCGCTGCGGACTTGACGATCGAGCCGAGTTTTGGTTAGCGGGGCACGCCGCGCGCGCCAGCCGCCCGGCGCTCCCGGCGCCGTGGTATCCATCATCGATGACGACGTCGTGGCGCCTCGAGGCCGAGGCAGAGATCGCCCGCGGGGTTGCCGCGCGCCGGTTCCGGCTGGGCAATGGTCTGGGCCTGATCACAGCGCTCGATCGCCGCGCGCCGATCGTCTCGCTGCAGACCTGGTATCGCGTCGGCTCGCGCCACGAGCGGCCCGGCGCGACCGGCATGGCCCACCTGTTCGAGCACCTGATGTTCGGGCCGACCGACAGCCTGCCGCCCGGCGAGTTCGACCGGCTGGTCGAGCGCACCGGCGGCGAGTCCAACGCCGCGACCTGGGTCGACTGGACCTACTACCGGCTGTCGCTGCCGGCGCGCGACCTGCCGCTCGGGATCCGGCTCGAGTCGGGCCGGATGCAGCACCTGGTGCTCGAGCCGACCCCGGTCGAGGCCGAGCGCGACGTGGTCACCAACGAGCGCCGCGAGCGGGTCGAGGACGACGTCGACGGCTGGCTCGACGAGCAGCTGATGGCCCACGCGTTCACCGACCACCCCTACCGCTGGCCGACGATCGGCTGGATGGAGGACATCCGCGCGCTGCCGTTGCCCGACATCCGCGCGTTCTACCGCACGTGGTACGCGCCCAACAACGCGACCCTGGTGTGCGTCGGCGAGTTCGACGAGGCCGCGGTGCTCGATCTGGTCGAGCGCAGCTACGGCGCGATCGCGCCGGCCGTCCTGCCGGCGGTCCCGGCGGTGCGCGAACCCGAGCAGACCCGCGAGCGCGTGGTCCGCGCCCCCAAGCCGATCGCGACCGACCGCCTGCTGGTCGGCTACAAGGCGCCCGGCCAGGACGACCCCGACTGGGCGGTGCTGGAGATCGTCGCGACCCTGCTCGCGGGCTGCCCGTCGGCGCGGCTGTACCGCCGGCTGGTGATCGACCGCGAGGCCGCGTCGTCGGTCGATGCCCAGCTCACGCCGTTCCGCGATCCGTCGCTGCTCCGGCTGGCGGTCACCGCGTCGCGCGGCCACACCGCCGATGAGATCCTCGCCGCGATCGACCGCGAGCTCGCGGCGATGGCCGAGCAGCCGCCGCGCCACGCCGAGGTCGAGAAGGCCAAGGCGATCGCCGAGACCGACTTCTGGACCGCGCTGGTCGACGTCGACGGCAAGGCCGAGGCGCTCGGCCACTACGAGACCGCGCTGGGCGACTTCCGCAAGGTCAACGCGATCGCCGAGCGGCTCGCCGAGGTCACCGCCGAGGACGTCGCGCGCTGCGTGCGGGCCTACCTGCGCGCCGACCACCGCACCGTCGTGATCGCCGAGCCCGAGTCGCCCGGCGGTGACGATGGCGATGATGGCGACGCCGGCGACGACCCCGGCGACGGGCAGGACGACGATGCCGGGTGACCCGATGACCATCGTCGAGCCCTCGCCCGATACACCGCTGGTGTGGTTCGAGGTCGCGATCCGCGGCGGCGCCGCGCTCGATCCACCGGGCATCGAAGGCCTGCACCGCCACGCTGCGCTGCTCACCCGGCGCGGCGCCGGCGGCCGCAACCGGGCGCAGCTCGACGACGTGCTCGACGCGCTGGGCGCCGCGCTCGACATCTCGGTGTCGCGCGACGCGGTGTCGCTGTCCGGCCTGGCGCTGGCGCGCCACCTCGATGCGGTGATCGACCTGGCCGCCGATGTGCTCGCCGATCCCGGGTTCTCGGCCGACGAGCATGCCCGGCTCCTGCGCGAGACCCCGCAGGTGCTCGACGAGATCCGCGACGACGACAGCGCGCTGGCGACCCGGTGGTTCGACTGGCTGTGCTGTCCGGGCTACGCCTACGGCCGGACCTCGCTCGGCACCGAGGCGTCGCTGTTGCGGATCGAGCGCGACGCGGCGATCGCGATCTGGCGCCGCGAGGTCGCGGCCGACAACCTGGTGATCGGCCTGGCGGGCGACATCGACGAGGCCAGCGCGCAGCGGATCGTCCGCCGGCTCACCGAGCGGCTGCCGCCGGCCGGCCCGCGCAACCCCGCGATCGACGTCCCGGCCGCGCCGCCGCCCGGCCGCCGCGTGATCCTGGTCGACAAGCCGGATCGCACGCAGGCCCAGCTCCGGATCGGCCACCTCGCCGCCCGCTACGGCGGTCCGGACACCGCGGAGCTGGCGGTCGCCGAGGCGGTGTTCGGCGGGATGTTCAGCTCGCGGCTGATGCAGGAGATCCGGGTCAAGCGCGGCTGGAGCTACGGCGCCGGCTGCGCGCTGCGCCGGTCGCGGCTGCCCCACTGGTTCGAGATCTGGATGGCCGCCGCGATCGACGTCGCCGGCCCGGCGGTCGCGCTCACCCTCGAGCTGCTCGCCGACTACGCCGCGCACGGCCCGACCGACGACGAGGTCGACTTCGCGCGCAGCTACCTGATCGGGGCGATGCCGTTCCACGTCGCGACCGCGCGCCAGCGCATGCAGCTCGCGGTGCGCGACGCGGTGTTCGGCCTGCCCACCGGGTTCACCGCC
>DATAPF010000445.1:0-2474 GCA_036265355.1 Kofleriaceae bacterium
ACGCCCGGCGCTCGCTGATCGCCGCGCCCGCGCCGGCCTGGCTGGTCGCGGTGATCAGCCTCGGCGCCGCCGCGCTCGCCATCCTGGGGCTCGGCAAGGCCGGCCTGCTCGCGCTCGCGCTGGCCGCGATCGCCGCGTTCGGCCTCGGGCTCGAGGCGCAGCGCCGCGACGGCCGGCTGTCGCCCCCGGTGGTCGCGACCGTCGCCGCGATCGGCGAGCTCGCCGTCCTGCTGGTCGCCGCGGCATGACGGCGCATGCGCTCGTCATGATGGATTGCGACGCCGTGACCGCCGGCGAGAGCTCACCGGTCCGGTGCTTCCGCGCAGGTAGATCGGCGGTGCGAGCAGCACGGTCCGGGACGGCTTGTCGGGCTCGCTGATGCGCTCCATCAGCAGCGTGATCGCCTGCGCGCACAGCTCGGCGGCCGGGAACTCGGCGCCGGTGAGCGGCGGGTCGAGCTCCTCGGCCCAGTACCGCGCCGCGACGCCGGTGATCGAGAAGTCGCGCGGCACGACCAGGCCTGCGCGCGCGAGCGCCCGACCGATGCCGGCGAGCGCCGCCTCGTTGACCGCGACCACGGCGGTCACCCGGGAATGCGCGGCGAGCAGCTCCTCGATGCACGCCTCACCGGCGGCCGGGTCGTCGGCACAGCACAGCTCGACGCTGGACAGACCGCGCTCGGCGACCGCCGCCTCGAACCCGTCCTGCGAACGGCGCGCACACCCGTAGCCGGCGGCGACCAGGTGCGTCGGACGGTTGATCAGCGCGATGTGGCGGTGGCCCAGGTCGGCGAGGTGATGCACGCAGCGCGCCGTCAGGGCGACATGGTCGATATCCACCGAGCAGACGCCGTCGGTGTATCCGGTGCGGCCGATCGTGACGAACGGCAAGCCGGTCCGCTGGAGCCGGTCCACGCGCGGGTCCTGCATCAGGACCTCCATGAGGACCACGCCGTCGACCCGACCTCCGGTGATCACGCGCTCGAACGAGCGGTCGTGGTCGCCGCCCGACGACGAGATCAGCACATCCAGGTCGGCGCGCGCGGCGGCGTCCACGATGCCTGCGACGAAGTCCACCTGCATGTCGGTCAGCCGCGCGCCGGCCGGCGGGATGACCAGACCGATGGTGCGGGTGCGGCCCTCCTTCAATGCCCGCGCGTGGGCGTTGGGCCGGTAGCCCAGCTCGTCGATGACCTCGTGGATCCGCCGGCGGGTCGCCTGCGAGAGCGGCCGCTTGCCGCTGAGCGCATAGGACACCGTGCTGCGCGACACGCCGGCCCGCCGGGCGATCTCTCCGATGTTCAGCGCGCGGACTCCCGGCCTGGTTCGATTGCTTCGCTGGGCCATCCGATGTCGGCTCCGCCCTCGGTGATCGCATGAATGGCTGCTGACAGGCCATGAGATCCATGCCTGTGGGCCATCGTCCGGTCAGCGAATCGATTCGACGAGCGGGCGCGGTCAACGTGTGACCCGGGCGTGATCAGGGCGTCAGCGTGATGGCGTAGGCGTCGTTGAAGTTCGTCCAGTTGATCGTGACGACCAGCGAGCCACCGGTCACGGTCATCCGGCTGCTGGAGACCACCGTCGGCGCACTCACGAACGCATTGGTCGAGGGCATGCGCTCGACGAGCACGTTCACCGAGCCGTTGCTGACCAGGAACGACGGCAGGCGATTGTAGCGCACGGCGATCGCGCCCTGCGCGCCGCTGGCGCGGCTGCCCAGCACGGCGATCGATCGGCGCGCGGCCGAGTCCTGGAACACGATCCCGTCGTGCGAGCTCCCGGGCGTGATGCTGGTCCGCACCCCGGTCTGATCGGCGTAGCGCCGGTACACCCACCACTGGCCCATCGTCTGGTTGGCATTGGCCGTCACCAGCCAGCCCATCGTGTCGTACAGCGAGGGCGTCTGACCGACGTTGCCCCAGTTGGCGCGGGCTCCGTCGCAGTTGCAGCGCTCCAGGCGCGAGATGTACCAGGCCGACGGGCCCGGCTGCTGCTCGGCACCGAACGCGCCGTACTCGTTGATCGAGACTCCGGTGATCGAGATGCCGCGCGACGCCAGCATGCCGTTCAGGTTCGAGCGGTCGGTCGCCGGGTCACCCGGCAGGTCGTGCCAGCTGATGATGTCGGGCACGACGTTGTTGGAGTCGACGAAGTCCAGGTAGGTGTTGAACCACGTATTGGACGAGCTGGGTACGCCGGCAAAGCTCGGACCCTCGATCACCGCGCCGGGGATCGCAGCCCGGACCATCTGGGTGCCGCGCCGGATCATCTCGAGGTACTGGGCCTGCGACCGGCCCCAGAAGAAGATGTTCGGCTCGTTCCACATGTCCCAGCGGACATCGGAGCCGGTCATGCCGCTGGCCTTCGCGTCGCTGATGACCTGGTTCAAGAAGGTGGTGTACTCGGTCCAGTTGCCACCGTCGCCGGGCCAGCGCGGGACGTTGCACGGACCATCGGAGCCCCACAGCGCGG
>DATAPF010000446.1:0-15866 GCA_036265355.1 Kofleriaceae bacterium
GATCGCCGCGTCGGGCCGCTGCGGGAGCGATTCGAGCGCGCGAATGCAGCGCGCGAGGCTCGATTCCGTATCCACCACGCGGTACGAGAGCTTCCCGCCCGCCTTGATGTGCATGTCGCTCACCTGCGCGAGGAGGAAGCGTTTCATGGGGACGCTCCCGGCAGCGCGAGGACCGCGCCCTCGGCGAGCGCGAGGTGCACCGTCTCCCCGCGCGGCCACTTGCGGCGCGCGCGCGTCTCGACGACGAGGGGTGCTGCGCTCCCCGCGTCCACCACGAGTCGCGTATGATCGCCGAGGAAGAACGACGCGACCACCGTCGCGCGCAGGTGGTGGGCGCCGGGCTCGACGATGCGCACGTCCTCCGGGCGGAACATGATCTCGCGCGCGGCGATGCCGCCGAGCGGTACCCGGCCCGCGGCGACGACGAGGTGGCCGTCGACGACTTCGCCCACGAGGCGGTTCATCGTGCCGATGAATTCGGCCACGAACGGCGTGGCCGGCCGCAGGTAGATCTCCTGCGGCGTGCCGGCCTGCGCGATGCGCCCGCGCTCCATCACGACGATGCGGTCGCCGAGCGCCATCGCCTCGGCCTGGTCGTGGGTCACGTACACCGCCGTGATGCCGAGGCTTCGCAGCAACCGGTCGATCTCGACGCGCAGTTGCTCGCGCAGCTTCGCGTCGAGCGCCGTGAGCGGCTCGTCGAGGAGGAGCACCCGCGGGCGGATGGCGAGAGCACGCGCGAGCGCGACACGCTGGCGCTGCCCGCCCGAGAGCTGGTCGACGCGCCGCGCCGCGAAGCGCTCCAGGTCCACGAGAGCCAGCATCTCGGCGACGCGCTTCTGCCGCTCCTCGCGCGGGAGCTTGCGTACGCGCAGGCCATAGCCCACGTTCTGCGCGACGGTCATGTTCGGGAAGAGGGCGTAGCTCTGGAACACCATGCCCACGCCGCGCTTCTCGATCGGCAGCGCCGTCACGTCCTCCCGGTCGAAGAACACGCGCCCGCCCCCATCCGGCGATTCGAGACCGGCGACGATCCGCAGGATCGTCGTCTTGCCGCAACCCGACGGGCCGAGCACGACGACGGTCTCCCCGGCCGCGATGTCGATCGAGATCGGCTCGAGGGCACGCGTCCCGTCGGCGAACGTCTTCGCGCAGCTCTCTAGGCGGATCGCGACGGCCACTCAGGCGCCCTTCCTCTCCATCCGCGTCGCGGCCCACTGCATCGCCACGAGCAGCGGCACGATCATCACGAGGAACACCAGCGTGTACGCCGAGCCGATCTCCAGGCGCATCGAGGCGTAGCTGTCCGCGAGCCCGACGGGGAGCGTCTTGGTGAGCGGCGTGTGCAGCATCCATGTGAGGTTGAACTCGCCCATCGAGAGCGTGAGCACCATGAGGGCGCCGGCGAGGATGCCGGGGCGCACGTTGGGCAGCACCACCGTCGCGAAGCGTCGCGGGAACGAGGCGCCCAGGCTCGCGGCGGCCTCCTCGAGCGCGGCGAGGTCCACGGACATCATCACCGCGAGCACCGAGCGCACCATGAAGGGAAGCGTGAAGAGGACGTGCCCCACGAGAATGAAAAGCCAGCTCGCGCGGAACTCGCGCCACGTACCGTAGAGGAGGATGAGGGCGAGCGCCGTGGCGAGCCCGGGCACGGCGACCGGCAGCACCAGCAGCTCCTCGATCCAGCGCGTGAGGCGGTTGCGCGCGCGGGCGAGGGAGTAGGCGGCCGGCACGCCGAGGACGATCGTGCAGGCGAGGCAGGCGAGCGCGATGCCGATCGAGCGCCAGATGGTGTCGCTGTAGAGGCCCCACACCTCTCCCACCCAGCGCAGAGTGAGCCCGCTGTTCAGCCCGACGAAGAAGTTCTGCGTGAGGCCGGCGAGGATCGACATGAAGACCGGCACTACGAGAAAGGCACACACCGCGAGCGTGAAGGCGAGCTGCAACCAGTAGCGCGCCGGCTTTCGCTTCGCTCCCTCTGCCTTGGGAGAGAGTCGGGGTGAGGGTCCCGTCATGCCGCCGCCGCCACGCCCGAACCCGCGAGCGTGCGCGCCCCGGCGAGCGCCGCCCACGTGATCACGCCGAGCACGATGGAGAGCGACGCCGCCATCGCGAAGTTCGCGTAATTGGTGAACTCGTTGTAGATCGTGATCGGCAGGACGTCGATCTGGGTGGCGAGCGTGAAGGCGGTCCCGAAGGCGCCCATGGACGTCGCGAAGCAGATCGCCGCCGAGGAGATCATCGCCGGCGCGAGGCCCGGCAGCACCACGTCGCGCGTCACCTGCCAGGTCGAGGCTCCGAGCGAGCGCGCCGCCTCCTCGAGCGCGGGGTCGAGCTTCTCCACGGCGGCCATGATGGTGAGGATCACGCGCGGGATCGAGAAGTACAGGTAACCGAGGAAGAGCCCGCCCATTCCGTACGCGAACACCGTCTTCTCGCCGAAGAGCCAGGACGTGACGTCGCCGATGAGCCCCTGGCGCCCCGCGAGCAGGATCACCAGGAACCCCACGACCACGCCGGGAAAGGCGAGCGGCAGCGTCATGAGCGAGACGAGGAGTCCGCGGCCCGGAAAGCGGTTGCGCTGCAGGAAGATCCCCGCGACGAGCGAGATCGCGAGGGTCGCGACGGTGACGCCCATGGACAGGACGACGGTGGAAGCGAGGCTGCGGAAGTAGCGCGGGTTCGTCACGACCGCGAGGTAGGCGCTCGCGCCGTCCGGACCCGATGCGCCGACGCTCACGAGCCGCGCCATGGGCAGCAGCCAGAACGCGGCGAAGCCCCCGAGGGCCGGCGCCGCCAGCAGCAGCGCCCGCCGGGTGTTGCGTGCTGCCGGATCCAACTTACTGCGCTTCCTTGAGATAGCGCTCGCTGAAGCCCTTCTGCGCCTCGGCCATCTTTCCGTAGTCGATCGCCTGCGCGCGCGCGTATTCCGAAGCGGGCAGAAACTTCGCCTGCGCTTCCTTCGAAATCGCGGATGAACGCACCGGACGCAGGTACGCGTTCGCCCATACCGCCTGTCCTTCGTCGGACATCACGAAGTCGAGCACCTTCTTCGCCGCCGCCGGGCTCGGGGCGTCCTTCGCGAGGGCCATGACGTAGGGCACCACGACCGTTCCTTCGGCTGGGATCACGAAGGCGATGTTCGCGTGGTTATTGTACTTCGCGCGATACGCGTTGAAGTCATAGTCGAGGAGGATCGGGATCTCGCCCGAAAGCACGCGCGCATAGGACGTCTGCTTCGGCACGATCGGCTCGTTCTTCTTCACGTCCTTGAACCACTGGATCGCCTTGTCGAAGTTGTCCAGGTTGCCGTCCATCGCCTGGTTCACGGCGACGGCGCCGACGTAGCCCACGAAGGCGCTCGCCGGATCGAGGTAGCCGATCATTCCCTTGTAGATCGGCTTGGTGAGGTCCTTCCACGATTTCGGAACGGGCTTTCCGTTGAGCGCGTCGACGTTCACCATGAAGCCGAGCGTGCCCGAGTGGATGGTGAACCAGTAGCCGTCGGGATCCTTGAGACCCGCGGGGATCTCGTCGAAGTGCGCCGGCCTGTAGGGCTGGATCACGCCGTCCTTCTTCGCCTGGATGCCGAACGTCACGCCGAGGTAGGTGATGTCGGCCACCGGGCTAGCCTTCTCCGCGACGAGCTGCGCGAGGGCTTGGCCGCTGTTCTTGTTGTCCTGGGGCACGGTGACGCCCGTCTTCTCCTTGATCATCTTGAGCTGCGTGCCCCAGTCGGCCCACTCGGGCGGGCAGTTGTAGCAGATGACGGTCTGGGCGAAGGCGTTGGCGCTACCGGAAGAGCTGCCCACCAGCGAGCCGGTCGATCCGCTCCCTGGCGAGTCGTTGTGCTTGGTGCCACAAGACGCGCTGACGAGCGCAGTGGCGATCACGATCAGCGCGCACACCAAGGCCAGGATCCGCATAGCCCCTCCGATCGGGCTCAAGTTTAACACGACGCCGCTACAAGAAGCCGCTCGAGTGCGCTGGCGATGCGCCAAGGCGCGAACCGAGCACGGCGCGGAGGTCTCGGTGATCGCCGGCGTCGACCTGAGAAGCCCCCACCGGAGAGGTCCGAAAGTGAAACCTACCATAGACGTACGACGAGCGAGCCACGTGAACACCGGCACCTCGGTGCCGAGGGACGGGCTGGCGTGGCCGGAGGTCGGCGGCCAGCGGATCGCGTCGAGAGATCGCCGCTCCGTCGGCCGCGGTCACAACAGTTGCGGAGGCGCGCACGAGCTCGCTCACGTGGCGCGCGCTCTCGGTGGCCTGCGCCTTGACGACGGCAAGGGCATCGCTCAGCGCCGTGCTGTGCCCGGACATCGCCGAGCGCAGAAGGCCGATGAGCTCGACGAGGACAGGGTCGCCTCGGCGGGCAGGTGCACCGGTTCCCAGCCCCGTCGAACAACCACGGCCCGCTTTCGGCGGCGTCGTCGGCGCCGAACCACTCCGCGGCCCAAGCGTCGGAGTGGTGTGCGGGGTGTGCTGCTACAGCGACCATCAGAGAACTCCTCCTGGGGGAGCACCCTTCCGCGGCACCTTCCCCGCGGGCACCATGCAATAGACCGGATCGGCAGCAAACGCTTTGAAGGTGGCAAAGATTGACTCGCGACTGGCTCGCTGAAAGTCGCTTTGAAAGTCGCTTGAAACGTATCTCGATCAGTTTCGCGCAGTTAGATCGGCGCGCCGTTGGGCACGCGGGCCAAAGACGTTCGGCCGCGCGCTGGCACCATTTCGAGAACGCGCCGCCACCGTGGCCATCTGCGGGCTGTGACGGTGAGGATGACGACCTGGGGGGTGGGACAGCTCGCGACGGCGGTGCAGGCCCATGCCGTCAAGGAGTACCCGCGGGCGCAGCAGATGACGGCTACAGCGTCGGCCCGGTCTGCCAGGGCGCGAACTCCTCGTCGCCCATGCCGAGCAGCTCGCTCTGGGTCGGCTTGCCGGACGCGACGGCGAGGATCTCGTCGACGATCTGGCGGCCGACGTCGTCGAGCGACGCGCCGTCGAGGATCGTCCCGCAGTCGATGTCCATGTCGTCGTTCATGTGGCGGTACAGCACCGAGCTGGTCGCCAGCTTGATCGACGGCACCAGCTTGTAGCCGAACACCGAGCCGCGGCCGGTGGTGAAGCAGACCAGATTCGCGCCACCGGCGACCAGCCCGGTGACCGACACCGGATCGTAGCCGCGCGTGTCCATGAACACCAGGCCGTGCTCCTTGACCGGCTCGGCATAATCGATCACGTCGACCAGCTGGGTGGTCCCGGCCTTGGCGACGCCGCCGAGCGCCTTCTCGTAGACCGTGGTGATGCCGCCGGCGATGTTGCCCGGCGACGGGTTGTGGTCGGTCTTGGCGCCGTGGCGCGCGAGGTGAGCCTCCCACCACGCGATCCGCGCGAGCAGCTTGCGCGCCACCGCCTCGTTGCGCGCGCGGCGAACCAGCAGCTGCTCGACGCCGTGGATCTCGGGGGTCTCGGCGAGCAGCGCGGTCCCGCCGTAGCGCACGATCTCGTCCATCGCCCGGCCGAGCGCGGGGTTAGCGGTGATGCCGGAGTAGCCGTCGGAGCCGCCGTTCTGAACCTCCCGGAATGATTAGCTTAGGCGCCCGGGACAGGTCGCAGAATCCTCGGTGCCGACCCTCCGCCGCGTCAGCGCGCGTCGTCGATCACCTCGTCGATCGAGCTCGCGACGCTGGCCCGCTCGAGCCAGCGCTCGAGCCGCGCCAGATCCCGCTCGGCCTGGATCCGTCGCTGGACCGCGTCGGGCACCGCGATGCCACGCGCGCGCAGCACGGTCAGCAGGGCCTTTACCTGCGCCGCGATGAGGCCCTCGGTTCGGCCCTCGGTTCGGCCCTCGGTTCGGGCATCTTCCCAGGTTTGTTGCATGGCCATCAGGAACTCCTGCTCGTCGGATGTCCGGCTCTCGTGTTGCCCGAGCATCCGCTGGAAGTCTAGCAGGATCGGCTCGGCCACGGCACGCTCCGGGGCGTCCGGGGCCAGCCGCGCCACCTCCGGGACCGCCGAGGCCAGCAGCGGACCCGCCGCCATCAGGCGGACCAGCAGCGTCGTGCGGTCGCGCGGCAGCTCACGCGCGGCGACGAGCCCGACGCGGAGCACGTCCTCGCCGAACCAGTACACCCCGGTGGGCCAGTCGGCCGCGGGGACCATGCGGAGCTTGGTGAGCAGCGTCGTCGGCGTGCCGGCCGCGATCACCCACAGAAACGGTTCGACGATCAGCTCGGGCGCATCGCCGGCGGTGTCGACCGGATCGCGCGCCGTGGGCGCCCTGGGTGCGGTGCGCGCTCTGCGCGTGCGCTGCTGCCAGAGCGCGAGGTGCTTGGCCAGGCACGCGCGAAACTCCTCGGCGCTGGGCGCCTGGCTGTAGACCTCGAGCAGGCACAAGCCACCCGCGATCCGGCCCAAGAGGCCCAGCTGATCCCTCGCCGCCTCGCGCGCCGGATCGGGCTCGTGCCGGAGATCGGCGTACTGGGTCTCGGGGTTGATCGGGTCGTTCACGACGGTGATGCCGGAGGGTCCCAACGCCGCTTGCCCGAGCTGCTTGGCCAGTTGATCGAAGCGATTGCGCATGAACACGCGGAGAGTGCCACGCGAACGAGGGCGTTGCGCCGGGTCGAGGCGCATGGGCCGCGCCCCCTCCACGGGACCGAGGGCGCAGCAGGTGCCGGCTACAGCGTCGGCCCGGTCTGCCAGGGCGCGAACTCCTCGTCGCCCATGCCGAGCAGCTCGCTCTTGGTCGGCTTGCCGGACGCGACCGCGAGGATCTCGTCGAAGATCTGGCGGCCGACGTCGTCGAGCGACACGCCGTCGAGGATCGTCCCGCAGTCGATGTCCATGTCGTCGGTCATGTGGCGGTACAGCGCCGAGCTGGTCGCCAGCTTGATCGACGGCACCGGCTTGCAGCCGAACACCGAGCCGCGGCCGGTGGTGAAGCACACCAGATTCGCGCCGCCGGCGACCAGCCCGGTGACCGACACCGGGTCGTAGCCGGGCGTGTCCATGAACACCAGGCCGTGCTCGTGGACCCGCTCGGCGTAGTCGATCACGTCGACCAGCTGGGTGGTCCCGGCCTTGGCGACGCCGCCGAGCGCCTTCTCGTAGACCGTGGTGATGCCGCCGGCGATGTTGCCCGGCGACGGGTTGTGGTCGGTCTTGGCGCCGTGGCGCGCGAGGTGGGCCTCCCACCACGCGATCCGCGCGAGCAGCTTGCGCGCCACCGCCTCGTTGCGCGCGCGGCGAACCAGCAGCTGCTCGGCGCCGTGGATCTCGGGGGTCTCGGCGAGCAGCGCGGTCCCGCCGTAGCGCACGATCTCGTCCATCGCCCGGCCGAGCGCGGGGTTGGCGGTGATGCCGGAGTAGCCGTCGGAGCCGCCGCAGTTGGTCGCGATCACGAGGTCCGAGGCGGGGCGGGTGGTCCGGCGCGCGGCGTCGATCCGCGGCAGCTGGCGCGCGATCTCGGCGACCGCCGCCTCGACCGCCTGGCGAGTCCCGCCCTCGCGCTGGATCGTGACCACCGGCAGGCGCCGGTCCGCCGCCGAGGGCGCCGACGCAGCCAGCTGGACCAGTGCCTCGGGCTGGTTGACCTCGCAGCCCAGGCTGACCACGACGGCCGCGCCGGCGTTGGGATGCTGGGCATAGCCGGTGATCACGCGCTGCAGCAGGTGGTGATCGTCGCCCTGCGCGACCAGTCCGCAGCCCGCCTTGTGGGGCAGCGCGACCACGCCGTCGATGTGCGGGTAGTCGCGGTGGACGTCGCGGAACCGCTCGGCGACCATCCGCACCACGGTCGCCGAGCAGTTGACGGTCGGGATCACCAGGACGTAGTTGCGCGTGCCGACCCGGCCGTCGGGGCGCACGAAGCCGTCGAACGTCCGCATCTCGGACGCCGGGTGATAGCGGGTCGGCCGGCCCTCGGACGCGGCCTCGAGCCGCGGCTGCAGCGCGCCGATCCCGAGGTTGTGGCGGTGGACGTGCTCGCCGGGCGCGATCGGCACGGTCGCGAAGCCGATGATCTGGCCGTAGCGCCGCACCGGCTCGCCGGCGGCGCGGCCGCGCACGGCGATCTTGTGGCCGGCCGGCACGTCGGCGGCGAGCGCGACCGGCCCGGCCTCGGTGTCGATCGCGGTGCCCGCGGGCAGCTTGAGCTTGGCGATCGCGACGTCGTCGTCGGGGTGAAGGCGGAGCGTCCCGGGCATCACACGCCCTTCCTCGCCGCGCGGGCGGCGGCGATCGCGGCGACGTAGCGCCGCGCGTTGTCGGTGACTGCGGCGCGGTCGCCCCGGCGCAGCCGCGCGAGGTCGACCAGATCGGCGCCGGCGCCCACCGCGCACGCGCCGGCCGCGATGTAGTCCGCGACGGTCGCCGCGGTGACCCCGCCGGTGGGGACCAGCTCGATCTGCGGCAGCGGCGCGTGCAGGGCCTTGATGTAGCTCGCGCCGCCCATCGCGCTGCACGGGAACACTTTGACCAGGTCGGCGCCCTCGCGCCAGGCGCCGACGATCTCGGTCGGGGTCAGCGCGCCGGGCACCGCCGCGACGCTGTAGGTCCGGCACATCCGGATCGTCGGCGGGTCGACGCTCGGCGCGACGATGAACGAGGCGCCGGCGAGGATGCAGGCGCGCGCGGTCTCGGCGTCGAGCACGGTGCCGGCGCCGACCAGCGCGCTGTCGCCGTGGCGCGCGACGACCTGCTCGATCACGCGGATCGCCGACGGCACCGACATGGTGAGCTCGACGATGTCGAGCCCGCCATCGAGCAGGGCCTCGACCGCGGCGATCGCTTCGTCGGCGGACGGCGCGCGGATCACGGGGATGACGCCGGTGGCGCGGATCCGGGCGACGGTGGCTTCGCGGGTCATGGCTAGCGCTCCACCCGCGCGGTTCCGCGCGCCATGGCCTTCTCGACCTCGGCCAGGGTGACCATCGTGGTGTCGCCCGGCGTGGTCATCGCCAGCGCCCCGTGCGCGACCCCGCACTCGACGGCCCACGCCGCGCCGCGCCCGGCGAGCAGGCCGTAGATCAGCCCGGACGCGAACGAGTCGCCGCCGCCGATCCGGTCGTAGATCCACAGGTCGCGCCACCGGCTCGCCAGCACGCGGCCGTCGGACACGTACAGCGCGCCCCAGTCGTTGACGCTCGCGGTGTGGGCGACCCGCAGCGTGGTCGCCACCGCCGACAGGTTGCCGAACTCGCGGAGCACCGCGTCGATCATCGGCCGGTACGCGGCGGCGTCGAGCCGGGTGTAGCCCTCGCCGGCGCTGTCGACCGCGAACCCGAGCGCGGCGGTGAAGTCCTCCTCGTTGCCGAGCAGCACGTCGACCTTGCGGACCAGCTCGCGGTTGACCGCCTGCGCCCGCTCCTTGCCGCCGATGGTCTTCCACAGCGACGGCCGGTAGTTGAGGTCATACGACACGACGGCGCCGTGGCGCCGGGCCGCGGTCATCGCCTCGGAGGCGACCGCGGCGGTCGATTCCGACAGCGCCGCGAAGATCCCGCCGGTGTGGAACCAGCGCACGCCGTCGCCGAACAGCCGGTCCCAGTCGATCATCCCGGGCGCGAGCTGGCCGACCGCGGTGTGGCCGCGATCCGAGCAGCCGACCGCGGCGCGCACGCCGAACCCGCGCTCGGTGAAGTTGAGGCCGTTGCGCACCGTGCGGCCGACGCCGTCGTCGGCGACCCACCGCACGTACGACTGATCGACGCCGCCCTGGTACATCAGGTCCTGGACCAGGCGACCGACCGGGTTGTCGACCAGCGCGGTGACGACCGCGGTGTCGAGCCCGAAGCAGCGCTTGAGCCCGCGCGCCACGTTGTACTCGCCGCCGCCCTCCCAGACCCGGAACTGGCGCGTGGTCGCGATGCGCGCGTCGCCGGGGTCGAGGCGCAGCATGACCTCGCCGAGCGCGACCAGATCGAATCGACAGCTCGCTTTGTCACGGATCGATAAGGGCATGTCAGTCCTCGTTCATTCGTTCACTCTGGGCTCACTCGAATTTCGCGGTGGTTTCGCTGCTGTTCAATGGTTGTTACCAGCTGTGCATGGTCCCGTCGAGCTTGCGGTTGATCGGCAGGTAGGCGCGCTGATACGGGAACTGCGCAGCCAGCGCCTCGTCGATGTCTACTCCCAGTCCGGGCGCGTCGCCAGGGTGGAGTGCGCCGTCGGCGAACCGGTAGGCGTGCGGGAATACGCGATCGGTGTCCGCGGAATGACGCATGTACTCCTGGATCCCGAAGTTATGGACGCTGAGATCGAAGTGCAGGGCGGCGGCCATGCACACCGGGCTGAGATCGGTGGCGCCGTGCGAGCCGGTGCGTACGTGATACAGCTCGGCCAGGTGCGCGATCCGGCGCAGGTGGGTGATGCCGCCGGCGTGGACCACGGTGGTCCGGATGTAGTCGATCAGCTGCTCGGTGATCAGGCGCTGGCAGTCGTGGATCGACGAGAACACCTCGCCGACCGCGAGCGGGGTGGTGGTGTGGTGCCGGATCCACCGGAACCCGTCCTGGAGCTCGGCCGGCACCGGGTCCTCGAGCCAGAACAGGTGGTAGGGCTCGAGCGCCTTGCCCAGCCGCGCGGCCTCGATCGGGGTCAGGCGGTGGTGGACGTCGTGCAGCAGGTGGACCTCGGGGCCGAGCTCGGCGCGCAGCCGCTCGAACAGCCGCGGCACGCTCGCCAGATACTGCTCGGTGCTCCACCGGCTCTCGGGCGGCAGCCCGGGCTCGGCGGGCTCGTAGTACAGATCGCCGCGCCCGACCCCGTAGGTCGCGGCCAGCCCCGGCACGCCGGCCTGGGCGCGGATCGCCCGGTAGCCGAGCTCGGCGTAGTGCGCCGCGGCGCGCACGGTGCCGTCGACGTCGTCGCCGCTGGCGTGGCCGTAGACCAGGACGTTGTCGCGCGCCCTCCCGCCGAGCAGCTGGTACACCGGGACGCCGAGCGCCTTGCCCTGGATGTCCCACAGCGCGGTGTCGACCGCCGCGATCGCCGTCATCGCCACCGGCCCGCCGCGCCAGTACGCGCCCTTGTACAGGTAGTGCCAGGTGTCCTCGATCCGCCGCGCGTCGCGCCCGATCAGCAGCGGGATCACGTGGTCCGAGAGGTAGCTCGCCACCGCGAGCTCGCGGCCGTTCAGCGTGGCGTCGCCCAGCCCGGTGATGCCGTCCTCGGTCGTGAGCTTCAGGGTGACGAAGTTGCGACCGGGGCAGCAGACGATGAGCTTGGCGTCGACGATCTTCATGGCGGGCAGCGTAACGAGCGCCGGACACAGGCTAGAAGAAGAAATACACCGACAGCTCGAGCCGGTTGTTCTTGCTCACCGCCTCGTCACCGCGGGTCTGCTGGGTCCGCTGCCACGCGGCACCGATCCGGACCGCGGGCGTGAGATCGCCGATCACGACGGCCTCGAAGTACTGGCTCTCCTTGAACACGCCGGCGAGCGCGTTGCCGGTCAGCCCGTCGGTGATGTTGTCCGACTTGCCCAGGGTATAGTTGGCGCCGATCGAGATCCGGCCGCTCGGCGGCACGAAGTACTGCGCGCCGACCACGAGGGTCTGCCAGTTGATCGCGCGCAGGTTGCCCATGGTGTCGTACTGGATGATGCCGGGGTCGACGTTGGCGGGGTACGGCGTGGACGCGCCGCCGGGCATTGCGGCGGGCACGGCGGGGAACGCGGCGCCGCCCGTGAGGCCGCCGATCAGATCGCCGATCCCGCTGCCCATCACGAACGAGCCGGTGAGCGTGAGCGCGTTGCCCTTGGCCTTGGCCGACGCCGCCGGGATGATCGGGATCATGCCGTCGAGCGAGATCCCCCAGCCGTTGATCGTGCGCAGCGAGGTCGGCGCCGCGGCGAAGTCGTTGACCCGAAAGTGGCGCACCGAGCCGGACACCGCGACGGTCAGCGGGTCGAACGCCGCGTAGCCCGAGCCGCCCGCGTGGACGCCCTTCCAGCTGTTGATGCCGACCTTGAGCCCGCCCTGGAAGTCGGGGATCTCGGAGTCGCGCTGCGGCGGGCGCTGGGCCGACACCGCGAGGTCGACGTTGGCGGCCTCCGACTTGAACGTATGCGACAGCCGGAACTGCTGGGTCCGGCCGAACGCCATGTTGGGCAGGCCGAAGAACCAGATCGACATCGGCTGGAAGAACGGCTGCTCGCCGAACAGGAAGTAGTACTGGCCGGCGAGCAGGTCGACGTACTCGCTCTCGACCTTGGCGTATGCCGCGCGCATCCGGAACGTGCCGTTGTTGAAGAACGAGGCCTCGCTGACGCTGGGGTTTGCGGGCGCGATTCCGGGCTGGTAGCCCATGAAGTCCATCTCGACGTTGCCGCTCGCCTTCATGCCTTCGAACGCAGGCGCGTTCAGCCGGACGCCGAGCCGTGAGTTGCGCGCCGTGGTCTGCGTTCTGCCGTTGTTGTAGGTCAGCCCGGTGGGCCGCACGATCAGGCCGTTGCCCGGCGACTCGGTGAAGCTCTGCGTGGTGTCGTGCATCAGGTCGACCTCGGCGAAGCCGTAGATCGTGGCCGACCACTTCGAGGTGACCTCGCCGGGGCCGGGCGCGGCGCCGGGCTTGGACGACTCGGCCGGCGCCGGGGGCGGCGCGGGCTGGCCGGTGCCGGGCGGGGCGGTGGGCACCGGTGGCACCGTTGGCTCGGTGGAGGGCGTGGCCGGCGCGGGCTCCGCGGGGGCCGGGGCGGGCTGGGCGGCGGCGGGCGCCGCCAGGGCCAGGACGGCCGGGGCGAACAAGGCTAGGCGAAATTTCATGAAGGGCTCCTCATTGGTTGACGCCGCTGGCCAAGAACCCGCCGTCGACGACGAGCACTTCGCCGTTCACGAAGCTGGCGCTGTCGGATGCGAGGAACACGGCGGCGCCGGCGAGCTCGTCGAGCCGGCCGAACCGCCGCATCGGCGTGCGCTGCAGGAACTCGTGGCCGCGCGGCGTGCCGTCGAGCAGCGCGCCGTTGAGCGCGGTGCGGAACACCCCGGGCATGATCGCGTTCACGCACACGCCGCGGGCGCCCCACTCGATCGCGAGCTGGCGGGTCAGCGACGCGACGCCGGCCTTGCTCGCGGCGTAGGCCGCGACCTCGAGCAACCCGACGAACGAGCCGAGCGAGGCGATGTTGATGATCCGGCCGTAGCCCTGCGCGAGCATCGGCCGGCCGAACGCCTGGCAGCCGCGCAGCGTGCCGGTCAGGTTGGTATCGAGGATGCCGTTCCACTCGGCCTCGCTGACCTCGAGCGTCGGCGTGCGCTGGGTCCGTCCGGCGCAGTTGACCAGGATGTCGACCCGGCCGAACCCGGCGAGCACGGCGTCGCGCAGCGCCTCGAGCGACGCGCGATCGGCGACGTCGGACCGGACCCGCAGCGTGCGCCGGCCGCGCGCCTCGATCTCGGCCGCGGTGGCCTCGAGGTTGTCGGCGCCGCGCGCCGAGGCGATCACGTCGGCGCCGGCCTCGGCCAGGCCGAGCGTGATCGCGCGGCCGATCCCGGAGGTTCCGCCGACGACCACCGCGACGCGCCCGTCGAGGCTGAGCCCGCGATAGCTCACGCGGCAAGCCTCCGGCTCGTCGGCGGCACGGTCAAGTGGCAAACTGGCCAAACCACTTGACAGCCCTACCACAGGCGAATAGCTTGGTTCAAGCGGCTCGCGCGAGTCAAGCGATGACCAGCGTCGTCACCCTGCACGAAGACCGGCTGTTGCCCTCGGATCTGTCCGAGCGCGCGATCGCGCGCCGGCTGTACCGCGAGGTCCGGGATCTGCCGATCGTCAGCCCGCACGGCCACACCGATCCGGCGTGGTTCGCCGACGACGAGCCGTTCAGCGATCCGGCGTCGCTGCTGATCGTCCCGGATCATTACGTGTTCCGTATGCTGTACAGCCAGGGCGTCGCGCTCGAGGACCTCGGCGTGCCCGCGCGCGACGGCCGCCCGGTCGAGCGCGATCCCCGCGCGATCTTCCTGCGGCTGGCCGAGCGCTGGCACCTGTTCCGCGGCACGCCGACCCGGATGTGGATCGAGCAGGCGCTGCACGACGTGTTCGGCATCCGCGACCGGCTGTCGGCCGCCACCGCCCACCGGATCTACGATCGGATCGCCGAGGCGCTGCGCCGGCCCGAGCTCCGGCCGCGCGCGCTGTTCGAGCGGTTCCGGATCGAGGTGCTGTCGACCACCGAGTCGCCGCTCGATCCGCTGCGCCACCACCAGAAGCTGCGCGCCTCGGGCTGGCGCGGCCGGATCATCCCGACCTACCGGCCGGATCCCGTGGTCGACCCCGAGTTCCCCGGGTTCGCCGACCACGTCGCCCAGCTCGGCGCGCTGACCGGCGAGGACACCGCGCGCTGGCCGGGCTACCTGCGCGCGCTGGCCGACCGCCGGCGGTTCTTCGCCTCGTTCGGCGCGACGGCGACCGATCACGGCCATCCGTCGGCTGCCACGTTCGACTTGCCGGCCGGCGAGTGCCAGGCGCTGCTCATCGAGGCACTCGCCGGCCGGCTGTCGGCTGCCGAGGCCGAGCGGTTCCGCGGCCAGATGCTGGTCGAGATGGCGCGGATGAGCCTCGACGACGGCCTGGTCATGCAGCTCCACCCCGGGTCGCTGCGCGACCACAACCCGGCGGTGTTCGCCGGGTTCGGCCGCGACAAGGGCGCCGATATCCCGACCCCGACCGACTACGTGCGCGGCCTCCGGCCGCTGCTCGACCGGTTCGGCAACGAGCCGCGGCTGACCCTGATCCTGTTCACGCTCGACGAGTCGACCTACTCGCGCGAGCTCGCGCCGCTCGCCGGCCACTACCCGATCCTGCGGCTCGGCCCGCCGTGGTGGTTCTACGACAGCCCCGAGGGCATGCGGTTCTTCCGCGAGCGCACCACCGAGACCGCGGGGTTCTACAACACCGTCGGGTTCAACGACGACACCCGCGCGCTGCTGTCGATCCCGGGGCGCCACGACGTCGCGCGCCGGATGGACTGCGGGTTCCTCGCCGGGCTGGTCGCCGACCACCGGCTCGACGAGGACGAGGCGCGCGAGGTCGCGATCGATCTCGCCTACCGGCTGGCCAGGCGCGCTTACCGGCTGGACTGACGTCCTGCGACCAAGGAAGTGACCATGCAGACACGCGTCATCGCCCACCCCACGGGCTCTCACCCGGCCTGGCCCACGGCCCGGCGCACGGCCTGGGCGCTGCTCCTCGGGCTCGCCCTGGTCACCGGCTGCAAGGGCAACCGCGGCGCCGGCTCGGCGAGCTCCGGCTCCGCGACCAAGCCGTCCGGACCGATCACGATCAACGTCGTCGACGTCGCCGGCACGCTCCAGCTGGTCCAGGACGCGCTCGAGGCGTACCGCACCAAGCACCCCGACAAGGTCGAGAAGTTCACGACCACCAAGGCGCCGGCGCCGGAGCTGCCGGGCAAGCTGAAGGCGATGCAGGCCGCCGGCCGGGTGGACATCGATCTCGTGCTCAGCGGCACCGACGCTCTCGCCGCCGGCATCGAGCAGGGCCTGTGGACCCGCATCTTGCCCGACCACGCCGACGCGTTCCCCCACGTGCTCGACAACTACACCGATCAGGCGCGCGAGATGCAGAAGCTCGCGCAGGATCAGGCGCTGGCGGTCGTGTTCATGCCGGCCGGTCCGCTCCTCGAGTTCAACCCCGACGTCGTGAAGCAGCCGCCGACCACGCCGGCCGAGCTCCTGGCGTGGTGCAAGGCGCACAAGGATCGCTTCCTCTACGCGCGGCCCGCCAACTCGGGCCCCGGGCGCACGTTCCTCATGGGCCTGCCGTACCTGCTGGGCGACAAGGACCCCAAGGACCCGATCGGCGGCTGGGACAAGACCTGGGCGTTCCTCAAG
>DATAPF010000447.1:0-18913 GCA_036265355.1 Kofleriaceae bacterium
CCTTCGTGGATATCGATCTGAGCGCTGTCGCGATCGTCAAGGCAACCATCCCCAAGGCGCTGCTGGAAGCATTTGAGTTCTCCAGGGATATCGACGTCATGATCTTCAAGAGCGGAGTCGTCACTGTACAAGGAGAGCTTCTGCCGATGCTGAACGATGCCATCATCGCCATCGAGCACGTGCTGTGATGCGGCCGAAACCGCAACTCAGAGCCAGGGTGACCTTTCTGACTCGCGACCAGGGAGGATTCACTGGACCCAAGCGGTCGGGAATCCGGCCGCACATGAAGGTGAACGACGTGTTCACCTCCTGTTACGTGTGGGGAGGCTCCCCTGACGAGATGTTTGAACTGGGAGTTGAATACGAGGTCGGGCTCGAGCTGCTGTGCTGGAAGGACTATCGGCACGCGATCTATGCCGGCATGCCGCTCCAGCTGAATCAGGGTTCGCAGGTCGTCGGGCGCGGGACTGTCCTGTCCATCATCGGCGAGCCATGACGCAGCAGCTCGTCGGCTCGCGGCCATGACGCACAGCGTCGCCACGCAGGGTCTGTCGCTGTTCTGCGCGATCGTCGTCGCAGTATGCAGCCGTGTCGCCGCCGCCGACTCTGCTCGTCGTGATCATCGCCTCCGGGTCGTCGAGCTTGGACGCATGCTGTTCTTCGATCCCGCGCTCAGCGCGGATCGCCAGGTGTCGTGTGCGACCTGCCATCGACCGGACCATGCGTATTCCGACGGCCGTGCGCGCGCGTCTGGGATCTACGGGCTGCGTGGCACGCGCAACACGCCGAGCCTGCTCGACGTCGGCCGGCAGCGCAGCCTGTTCTGGGACGGGCGGCGCGAGCGCCTGGAGGATCAGGCGCTCGATCCGCTATTCAACGAGCGGGAGCACGGCCTGCACGACGAGGCGCAGCTGCTCGGTCGACTGCGTATGGACGCGCGTTACGATGCCCCTTTCGAGGCGGTCCATGGGGTTCCGGCGAGCCAGGCGACGGCGCACCAGATCGTCGAGGCGCTCGCGGCGTTCGAGCGCACGCTGGTGTCGGGCCCATCGCCGTTCGACCGCTTCCTGGCCGGCCAGCGCGACGCACTGCCCGAAGCCGCCCGTCGCGGCTGGGTGGTGTTCGACCAGCAGGCGCACTGCACGCGCTGCCACGCGGTCGCCGCGGGCGACGGCCAGCCGCCGCTGTTCACCGATCACCAGTTCCACTCGCTCGCCATCGGGCTCGACCGGATCGAGCGCAAGCTACCCGAGCTGACCCGCCGGCTGGTCGCCCTCCGTGGCGACGGCGGCCCGCTCGGCCGCGAGGTGCTGCACGACCCCGACCTCGCCGAGTTGGGGCGGTTCGCCGTGACGCTCGATCCGAAGGACCTGGCGGCGTTCAAGACCCCGGGGCTGCGCAACGTCGCGCGCACGGCGCCGTACATGCACGACGGCAGCGTCGCCACGCTGGGCGACGCGGTCGACCTCGAGGTCTACAGCCGCGGCGCGCGGGACGACCGGCCGCCGATCCTCACGCCGGTCGAGCGCGCCGACCTGATCGCGTTTCTCGAGGCGCTCACGAGCGACGACGCGCTGCCCGGGGCGCCGTAGCGCTCGCAGAGCGTGCGTTCAGAGATCCGGCAGGTAGTACGCGGCGGCCATCGCGCCGGCGCCGAGCGCGGCCATCAGGAGGATCAGCCACATCAGGTTGCGCCGGCTGCGCGGGCCCCGGGCAGTCTCGGCGTCGGCGGCGGCATTGGCGGTGGCCCGATCGGACCTGGGCTGCGGCCGGGTCTTCTGGGTCGCCTTGGCGGGCCGGGACTTGCCGGGTGGCTTCGCGGTGGGCTCCGCCGGCTCGGGCGCGGGCCGTGGCGGCGGCGCGGCTGGCTCGGGGGGCAGCGCGATCTCGCGCGACGACGTGACCCGCCGCAATCCGGGCATGACCTCCAGCTCGCGCGACGAGGCGATGTCGGGCAGGGCGGGGAGGCCATCGAGCGCGCGCGGGGCCGGAAGGGTGGGCCGCGGCGTGGGGAAGCCATCGAGTGCGCCCGGCGGGGGGACGGCCGGTGGCAGCGCGACGGCGGCCTGGACGCGCGAGGGGCGCAGCGGGGTCGGCGGTACCGCGGCGAACGGCAGCGACGGCCGGAATGGGCTCGGCAGCGGGACCGGCGGCGGTGAGCCGGTTGCGGTGGTGACGGCCGCATGCGTGCGCGAGGAGCGCGGCGGCACCGGCAGCGCAGGCGGTGCCGGCGGCGGCTCGAGCACCGGCGACGGCGTCAAGATCTCGATGTCGCGCCGCGACAGCTCGATCCGCTCCAGCGGCAAGGTCTCGTCGTAATCCGACGGTGGGCGCGGCCGGCGCGACGGCCGCACGCGCTCGGGCGGCGGCGTGTCGGCCAGGGTATCGGGCGCCGGGGTCTCGGGCGGCGTCAGGTCGATCCCACGGGGGGCGCTGTCCCCCGCCCCGCCGGCGGAGCCGTCGGGGTCCCCACCCCCTGTCTCGCTGCGCTCGATCGAGGGGGCGGACGCCCGGATGACCTCCATCGACAGGCTGCTGCCGGGGCGAGGGGCCGGCCGGTATCCGCTGGTGTCGTCGGCGCCGGACCGGAGCGCGCCGCCCGGATCGCGCGGCTGCTGGGTGAACGCCCAGTCGACCCACTCGGCGAGCTGCTGGCCGCCGACGACCAGGCCGAACCCGCGCGCGACGTTGGCGAGCGCGACCTGCATCGCGCCGGCGGTCTGCCAGCGGTCGGCGGGGTCGCGCTGCAGCGCGGTCATCACGATGTCGTCGAGATCCGGCGTGACGTGGCGGTTCCAGCGCGACGGCGGCTGGAGGTTCATCTCGCGGATGTTCTGGAGGGTCTCGAAGTCGTCGGCGCCCTCGAACAGCCGGCGGCCGGTCATCATCTCGTGCGCGACCACGCCGACCGCGAACAGGTCGACCCGCGCGTCGATCCGGCCGGTGATGTACTCGGGGGCGATGTAGCCGAACTTGCCCTTGATGAAGCCGGTCTGGGTCTTGACGCTGGAGATCGTCGCCTTGGCGATGCCGAAGTCGATCAGCTTCACGACGCCGGTGTTGGTGACGATGATGTTGGGGGGCGAGACGTCGCGGTGGATGATCCGCAGCGGCTGGCCGGACTCGTCGCACAGGTCGTGGGCGTAGTCGAGCGCCTCGCAGATCTGCTGGAGGATGTTGACGGTGATCGTCAGCGGGATATCGCAGGCGGCGTGGAGGCACTGGCGGATGATCTGGGCCAGCGTCGGGCCGGACGCGTACTCCATCGCGATGAAGAAGGTGTCGCCGACCTTGCCGAGCTCGTAGGTCTGGGCGACGTTGGCGTGGCGGAGGTGGCTGGCGAGCCGGGCCTCGTCGACGAACAGCTTGATCAGCGCCGGGTCGGCGGCGACGTGGGGCAGCAGGCGCTTGAGTGCGACCGGCCGCCGGATCCCGATGCCGCGCTTCTCGGCGCGATGCACGGTGGCCATGCCGCCCTGTCCGAGGCGCTCGTACACGGCGTACGGCCCGAACACCTCGAAGGGTGCGCTCACGCGCCGAGCGTATCGCGGTCCGCCGGGGCTCGCCGCGCCGAGCGCCGCGATCTGGATCGTCCGTCACGTGGTGGGTGAGAGTGGTCGTGCGCAGCGGCGCGCGGTGCCGCGCGGGGCGGCGGGGCAGCCGGCCGACCATGCGGTCGATCACGTCACCGGGGCATGTCATGGTTCGGCGGTGCCGGAGCTCCTCTCAAGCGGCGCGCGGTGCTCGCCGTCCTGGCCGCGGATTGCGCAGGCCGGGGGGACCGCAGTGGCCCGGCGGGGCGCCGGGTCGGTCGACCGACACCGAGGGCGGATGTGGTAGGGTCCGCGCGCGTGCCCGAGAAGCCTCCGCCGTCACCGATCGTACGGCTTCGCGACGTCACCAAGAGCTACGGGACGGGGGCGGCGCGGACGCCGGTGCTGCGCGGCGTCAGCTTCGACGTCGACTGCGGCGAGTTCGTCGCGCTGGTCGGCCAGTCCGGATCGGGCAAGTCGACCCTGCTCAACATCATCGGCGGGCTCGACCAGCCCGACGGCGGCGAGGTCGAGGTGCTCGGCGTCGACACCCTGCGCAGCACGGACACCCGGCGCGCCGGGCTGCGCAACCAGTCGATCGGCTTCGTGTTCCAGGCGTTCAACCTGCTCGACCACCTGACCGTGCTCGGCAACGTGATCCTGCCGGCGTCGTTCGCGCGCAGCGCCGGCGACGCCGATGTGCGCGGCCGCGAGGCGCTGCGCCGGGTCGGGCTGTCCGACCTCGCGAGCCGGCGGCCGGGCGAGCTGTCGGGCGGACAGAAGCAGCGGGTCGCGATCGCGCGCGCGCTGTTCAACACGCCGGCGCTGCTGCTGTGCGACGAGCCGACCGGCAACCTCGACTCCGAGACCGGCAAGGAGGTCATCGACTTCTTCCGCGAGCTCAACGCCAAGGACGGCGTGACGCTGCTGATCGTGACCCACGAGCGGCGGGTGTCGAGCGTCGCCCGCCGCGTGATCGCGATGCGCGACGGCATGCTGGTCGAGACCAGCGACGAGGCGCTCGCCGCGGCGCACGGAGGCCCGTCGTGACCGCCGCGGCCGCGACCGGGGCCGCGACCGGGAGGTCGCCGCGATGATGCCGGGCAAGAGCCTGGTGCGGATGATCGCGGGCAACACGCTGCGCAGCCGCCGCCACTTCGTGCTGTCGGCGTTCGGCATCGTGATCGGGATCGCGACGTTCGTCGTGTTCCTGGCGTCGACCGAGCAGGTCGGCGCGGTGCTCGAGAAGATCTTCCCGGTCGAGCAGGTCCAGGTCGTCGCGCCGCGCGCGTCGCTGCTCGGCAAGGACATCAGCAAGAAGCTCGACGACGCGGTCGTCGAGAAGATCCGGTCGCGGCCCGAGGTCGACCGCGCCAACCCGACCGCGGTGGTGCCGCGCATGGCGCTGTCGTTCCCCGCGTACGGCCACGGCTCGTTCGAGGGCAACGACCTCCGGTTCGAGGTCGGCGGGTTCGCCGACGGGATCAACCCGGACTACGTCCAGGACGACGACCGGACCCGCGAGCTGTTCAAGGACTGGGACGGGGTGAAGGACGACCCCAGGCGGGTGGCCTGCGTGCCGCCGCCGCCGGATCCCAGCGAGGAGGTGATCCAGTCGCCGCGCGTGGCGCCCAAGAACCCGCAGCCCGGCGTGTACTACAACCCGTGCCCGTCGCCGGAGCGCTACTACTGCAGCGAGGTCGACCGGACCTGCCACCACCGCGTGCCGGTCGTGATGTCGCCGACGATGATCGAGCTCTACAACGGCCAGTTCGCCAAGTCGCACGGCCTGCCGATCGCCGACGTCGACTTCGTCAAGTTCCTCACCGCGCGCGGCGGGCTGGGCGCGATGCGGTTCTCGGTCGGCCTGGGCCTGACCACGATCGCCGGCAGCAACGCGGTCACGGCCCGCAAGGCGCACCGGATCGAGGCCGTGCTGGTCGGGATCAGCAACAAGGCGATGCCGATCGGCATGACGATGCCGATCCAGTACGTCCAGCGCTGGAACCGCGAGTTCCTCGGCGACGACGCCGCGACCGCCTACTCGTCGATCATCGTCCGGCTCAAGGACCGCAACCGGATCGCGGTGTTCTCGCAGTGGTTGCAGGACGACCTCGACCTCCGGCTCGAGGACTCGCTGGGCGAGAAGTTCGCGACCGCGCTGTTCGTGATCCGGCTGGTGCTCGTGCTGATCTCGCTCGTGATCATCACGATCTCGTCGATCAACATCGCCCACAACTTCTTCATGCAGGTCACCGAGCGCCGCCGTGAGCTGGGCCTGTTGCGCGCGGTCGGCGCGACCCAGAGCGACGTGCTGCTGGTCGTGCTCGGCGAGGCGGCGCTGATCGGCCTGATCGGCGGGCTGATCGGGCTCGCGATCGGGGTCGGCCTCGCGGCCGGGATCGACTGGGGATCCGCCCACTACCTGCCGCGGTTCCCGTACAAGCCGAGCAGCTGGTTTCACTTCAAGTGGTGGATCGTCGCGGGGGGCCTGGTGTGCTCGACCGGGTTCTCGGTGCTCGGCGGCTACTTGCCGGCGCGCCGGGCCTCGACGATGGAGCCAGCACAGGCACTTACCCAGAACTAACGTTGGTGGGTAGCAACCCCGGCGAATTTTCGTAGAAATCACGAAAACCCTGGAGTACGAAACGCTCCCCTGCACGCTAAGCTGCTGCTGGGTGCACGGAATCATCATCAGCCTGGGCTGAGGGCCACGAACCTGTGAAGAAGCCGACCCCTTTCGGCAAGTACTATCTCCTGGAGCGGATCAGCATCGGTGGGATGGCCGAGGTGTTTCGCGCCAAGGCCTTTGGTGTCGAAGGCTTCGAGCGCCTGGTCGCGGTCAAGCGCATCCTCCCCAACATCGCGGAAGACAAGAACTTCATCCGGATGTTCATCGAGGAGGCCAAGCTGTCCGTCCAGCTCAACCACGCCAACATCGCCCAGATCTTCGATCTCGGCGTGGTCGAGGGCAGCTACTACATCGCGCTGGAGCACGTCCACGGCCGCGACCTCCGGGTGCTGTTCGAGCGCTGCCGCCAGCTCGGCGAGGCGATGTCGATCGCGCAGGCCTGCTTCATCGCGATGAAGGTCTGCGAGGGGCTCGACTACGCGCACAACAAGCGCGATCAGGCCGGCCGCGAGCTGTCGCTGGTCCACCGCGACGTCAGCCCGCAGAACATCCTGGTGTCGTTCGAGGGCGAGGTGAAGCTGATCGACTTCGGGATCGCGAAGGCCGCCGGCCTCGGCGCGAGCGGCCAGGCCCCGATCCTCAAGGGCAAGTTCGGCTACATGTCGCCCGAGCAGGTCCGCGGCGTGGAGATCGACCGCCGCAGCGACGTGTTCTCGTGCGGCGTCGTGCTCTACGAGCTGCTCACCGGCGAGCGGCTGTTCGTCGGCGAGAGCGACTTCGACACGCTCGAGAAGGTCCGCAACGTCGAGATCCTGCCGCCGTCGACCTACAACCGCAAGATCCCCGACGAGCTCGAGCGCATCGTGCTCAAGGCGCTGAGCAAGGACGCCGAGGAGCGCTACCCGAACGCGATCGACCTCCACGACGAGCTCCAGGCGTTCGTCTACACCGCCGGCGAGTTCTACTCGCGCAAGGACCTCGCGGCGTGGATGAAGAAGACGTTCGGCAAGGAGATCGAGGACGAGACCGCCAAGCTCGAGAGCTACCGCCAGCTCAAGCCGCCGCCGCCCTCGGCCGTGCCGCCGCCGCCGCCCGGCGCCTCGGACGGCGTGCCCGAGCCGGCGCGCACCCAGACGTCGCAGTCCGGCAAGCTGCCGCGCAAGCCGCCGACCCAGCCGGTGCCGGCCGCCAAGCCGGTGAAGTCGACCGGGCCGGTCGCCACGCTCAGACCGCCGCCGGTGGCGCGCTCGCAGCCGGTCGCGGTCGTCCCGCCGCCGTCCGTCGCGCGGTCGCAGCCGGTCGCGGTGATCCCGCCGCCGGCCCCGGTGTCTGGGCCCGCGGCGGTGGCCGTGGTGCCGGCTGCCGCACCGATGACCGCGCCCGCCGGCGATCTGCAGCGCGGCCAGCGGCCGTTCGAGATCAGCTGGGACGACGACGAGCTGGAGACCCGGGTCTACGACGGCGATGATCCGCGGCACAAGTCGAACCGCTCGGGTCTGCCGCTCCAGCCGCCGGTGTCGTCGTCCCCGGCGATCCCGCTGCCGGCCGAGGCCGCGCCGACCCACGGCGCCATCGCGGCGCCGGCGTGGCCCGCCGAGGCGCCCGCGGCCGAGCCGTTCCCGTCGATCTCGCCGCTGGGCCACGGCGCGACCGGCCCGGTGGGGCCATCGGGCTCCGGCGGCTATCACAACGGCGCCGCGCCGGTCGCGTCCGGCGGGTACGTCGGCGCGCACGAGCTGGGCACGCCGCCGCCGGACAGGATCCCCGACCCGCCCGTGCTGCCCGCCCGCCGCGAGCCCCCCGCACCGGCGCGCGGGGCCGCGGCCACGTTCGGCGCCTCGGAGCTGCCGACCATCCCGGTGAGCTCGTTCGGCGCGCGGATCACCGCGGGCCGGCGGCCGCGCGACGGCACCGGCCGGCTGGTCCCGCTCGCGGTCGGCGGCGCCGCGGTCGTCGCGGTCGTCGCGGTCCTGCTGCTCGTGGTGTCGGGCAAGGCCAAGCCGCCCCCGCAGCCGGCGCCGACCCCGGCCGCGGTCAAGCAGCCGCCACCGCCTCCGGCCCCGGATCCCGGCACCGGCTTCGACCTCTACGTCACGCCGGCCGGGATCAGCCAGTGGAAGCTCGACGGCGACTCGCGCACCGATCGGCTGCCGTCGCGGATCCGCGGCATCTCGCCCGGCCCGCACACCGTCCAGATCGAGCCGCCGCCCGGCTTCCTCAGCCAGCTCCAGCAGGTCTCCGTCGAGGCCGGCAAGGCGCCCAAGGTCGAGATCGCGCTGCAGCCGATCCCCGGGATCACCGGCGTGTTCGAGAGCACGCCGCAGGGCGCGACCGTGTCGCTGATCGTCGACGGCAAGCGCCAGACGCTGGGGCCGGCGCCGGCCAAGGCGCCGCTCGATCCGCGCAACGCGATCCAGGTGCTGTTCGAGAAGCCCGGCTACCGCGCGATCAACCGACCGATCACGTTCTCGGGCGCGCTCGAGGAGCATATCGTCGTCGATCTCGAGAAGGTCACCGCGCAGTCGCCGCCGCCTGCACCATCGCCGCCGCCGCCGCGCCCGACCACCGAGTCGCGGCCGCGCCGGATCGGGAGCGAGCCCGAGTCCGCCTCCGAGGACGATGCCAGGCCCAAGGGGCAGGGCGTGCTGGTGCTGGGCTCCAAGCCGCCGTGCGACATCGCGATCGACGGCAGCACGACCGGCCTGCACACGCCGCAGAAGGAGATCAAGCTGCCGGTCGGCCGCCACCGCATCACGCTGACCAACGCCGAGTTCGGCATCAACGAGACGTTCACCGTCGACATCAAGGCGGACGCGCCCGAGAAGCTGATCAAGGACTACTCGGACCGGCTGCCCAACTGAAGGGGTTCCCCGCTTCCCCTTACTCCACCGGCTCCAGCTGCTCGATGTCCTGCGTGCCGACCAGATCGCGCCCGCCGGTCGCCAGGTCGGCGAGGTCGAAGCGCGGCGACAGCGGCGGGCCGAGCAGCAGGTACATCGACGCCGGGACGGCGGGGCGCGCCGCGTGCCACACCGCCTCGAAGCGATGGCGGGCCTCCTGCAGCTCGGCCGCCAGCTCGCTCGCGGCGCCGTGCTCGAGCTCGGCGAGCTTGGCGAGCAGGCGGGCGCGCGCGGCCTCGTCGCTGGTGGTCAGCAGCATCTCGCGCAGGCCGTCGACCGCGCGCTGGTGCTGGCCGAGCCGGGTGCGCATCGTCGCGGCCCAGGTCGCGGCCTCGATCGGCGCGTTCGGCTTGCGGATCGCCGACTCGGTGAGCAGCGTGCCGCGCTCGTCCCACGCGCGCCGCTGCGCCGGATCGGTGGTCTTCAGGTCCTGGGTGTAGATCTCGCCCGCGAGGTACGGCAGCTTCCAGTCGTCGCGGAACTGCCGGGCGCCGGCGTCGAGCACCGCCAGCGCGCGCAGCAGCGCCGCGTTGTCGACCCCGCGGCTGGCGAGCGTGATCGCGTTGGCGCCCCACTCGTAGACCCGGTGGAACTGCGGATCGAGCGCGACGATCGCCTCGACCAGCGACGCGACGCCGTTCGCCGTGCTCTCGTCGCCGCCGAAGTAGCCCTTGAGCCGCAGGAACAGCAGGTCGGCGACCAACTCGCGGTAGCCGAGCGCCATCAGCGGCGCGGTCTCGGGCGCCGGCGCGTAGGGCTCGTCGGACAGCACCCGCGGGGCCTCGGCCGCGGCGGCCTCGCGCGCCAGCCGGGCGCCGCCGAGCGCGGCGAGCACGACGGCCGCGGCGAGCCAGGGCGCCGCGGCGCGGCCCGGGCCGCGAGCAGCGCTTGCCGTCACTGGCCCTCGTTGTTCGGGAAGATGCTGGAGTTGACGCTGCTCGTGAAGTACCAGCTGTAGCCGGTGTGGTTCGGATCCATGCGGCACTTCGCGAGCAGGTAGTACCAGTCGTTGCCCGGGGGCGTGAATCCGAAAGTGCCCGTCGCCATGGTTCCGGCGTTGCCCGGGCTCGGGCCGGTGGCGCCGAGGTTCGACCGGCTGGACACCCAGGTGTAGCCGCAGCGGACCGCGTCGGGGCCGCTGATCGTGATGTTGAGCGCCTTCCATGGGTCCGGCAGCGGCTGGAGCGCGCGCAGGGCCCCGTCGGGGCTGTCGGTCGGATACAGCCCGCTCTCGCCCAGCGTGTCGGGGTAGACGCCGCGCTCCTGGAGGTACTGCTCCATCCGGATCCGCAGGTCGTTGAACATCGGCGTGACCTCGGCCTTCGCGCGCGCCTTGCGGGTCTCGCCGAAGAAGCTCGGGATCGCGATCGCGGCGAGGATCGAGATCACCGCGAGCGCGACCAGCAGCTCGACCAGCGTGAATCCTGCTTCGCGACGGCGCACCGCCGCAGTGTAGCGCACCGCCGGGTCCGCCGAAAACGCGAACGCCGCCGGGGCGGCGGCGAGCACGGTGAGGGCGGGCGCCGCGCTGCGGTCAGTCTTCGCTCGCAGCCGGCTCGCTCAGCGTGTACGCGGGCTGGCCGTTGATCGCCGTGCCGTTCATCACGTAGGTGATCTGGGTGCCGTCGCAGTCGAGGTCGCCGGTGGCCATCGCCGTGTAGGTCGTCGCGGACCCGTTGTAGTCGTAGTAGAACAGCGAGTCCTCGTCGATCCGGAAGTCGAGCGCCATCCACACCGGGTCGCTGAAGCCCCCCGGATCGGGGGCGCAGTGGTTGAGGTTGTTGCCGGACGCGCCCATGCCGCCGCAGCAACCACCGCCGCCGGGCTGGGTCGGCGTGGTGGGTGCGAAGCCGATCACGTACTGCGAGTTCTCCATGTACGCACGCTTGGCGTTCTTGCCCAGCTTGTTGAGCTGCAGCGCCGCCTCCGTCTTCTTCGAGCGCTTCATGTAGTCCATGAAGGCGGGGATCGCGACGGCCGCGAGGATGCCGATGATCGCGACGACGATCATCAATTCGATGAGGGTGAACCCACGCTGGAGATGGCTGCGTGATGGCATTTGTGGAACACCGAGTACGGGAGGTGCCGCCGTGACCCGCCGAGATCCGCAACGGCCCGACACCGGAACGTGCCGGGGAATGTCACCCGCACCGCAAGACGGACGTGCAGCCCAGTATCCCCCGGCTCGCGCGACGAACACCAGTGAAAAATGCAAGAACGCCGCCGGAGACAGCCGGCGGCGTTCGGGGCATTCAGGCGTACTGGTGTTCAGGCGACGCGGTCAGTCCTCGCTCGCGGCGGGCTCGCTCAGCGAGTACGCGGGCTGCCCGTTGACCGCCGTGCCGGTCATCTTGTACGTGATATTGGTGCCGTCGCAGTCCATGTCGCCGACCGCGGTGGCGGTATAGGTCGTGGCCGTGCCGGTGTACGAGTAGACGAACAGGGTGTCCTCGTCGATCTCGAAGTCGAGCGCGGTCCAGACCGTGTCGCCGGTGAACGACGCCGGGACCGCGATGCAGTGGTTCAGGTTCTTGCCGCTGGTGCCGCTGATGCCGCAGCAGCTCCCGGTGGTGCCCGCCGCCGGCAGCGCCGCGGAGCTGCCGGCCACGTACTGCGAGTTCTCCATGTACGCCCGCTTGGAGTTCTTGCCGATCTTGTTGAGCTGCAGCGAAGCCTCCGTCTTCTTCGACCGCTTCATGTAGTCCATGAAGGCCGGGATCGCGACGGCCGCGAGGATGCCGATGATCGCGACGACGATCATCAATTCGATGAGGGTGAACCCCCGCTTGGCTTGCTTGAAGAGCTTCATTTCTGGAACGGCAAGCAACGGATGTGCCGCCGCTAACTGCCCAGATCTGCGGCAGGCGACGCGGCGGACATGCCGAGGAATGTCACTCATGCGGCGAAAAACGGCCCGCCGCCGAGGCAGATTCTAGGAAAAATCCTCGGATCGCCGACCGGGGGGCGGCTCGCCCTGACATCGCCAGCGAACGGCGTGCCACCTCGCCAGCTTCCTAAATGGAACACGTGTCCCGCAGCCACGAGACAGCACGGGCCGGGAACGCACGGGCGCGCCCGTGGCTCGACGCCGGGCACCTCGCGCGGCTCGTCAGTCGGCGTTCGGCGGCGGCTCGCTCAGCGAGTAGGTCGGGTTGCCGTTGACCGCCGAGCCGACGAGCGTGTACGTGACCTCGGTCCCATCGCAGTCGAGATCGCCGATCGCCATCGCGGTGTAGCTCTGGGAGGCACCGTCGTAGCTGTAGATGAACAGCGAGTCCTCGTCGATCTCGAAGTCGAGCGCCTGCCATGGGCCGGTCCAGCCCGCCGGGTTCGCCGCGCAGTGATTCTGCTTGGCCCCGGTGCCGCCGCAGCAGCCGCCGGTGCCCGGTCGGGCGGGCGTCGGCCCGGCGCCGCCGATCGGGTAGCTGGAGCTCTCGCCATAGGTCCGCTTGGCGTTCTTGCCGATCTTGTTGAGCTGGAGGACGGCCTCCGAACGCTTCGAGCGCTTCACGTAGTCCATGAAGGCCGGGATGGCGACGGTGGCGAGGATCCCGACGATGGCCACCACGATCATCAGCTCGATCAGGGTGAAGCCGCGCTGGAGCTTGTTCATGCTTTGCATCGCCACGCCTGCTGGCAGATCGTGGTAGAGCAAGCGCCGCGCCACCGCAGCCGGGCGCTCGGGGCGTACAACACCGCTGAAGTGCTCGTTACCCCAGCGAAACCGGAGCCGAGAATTGTCACCGAACGGGTGCCGAGGTCGCGCAGAACGTCACTCGGCGTCGTCGTCGGCCTTGTCGTCGCCCCGGTCGATGCCGAGCTTCTCGAGCCGGTAGCGCAGCGAGCGGAAGCTGATACCCAGCAGCGCGGCGGCCCGCTTGCGAACCCCGCCGGTCTGTTCCAGTGCGCGCAGTACCCACGTCCGCTCATAGTCACTCACCAGCTGATCCAGATCTACACCGTCCGGCGGCAGCGCGCTCGGGGGCTGGGGTGCCGCAATTCGTGGCGTCCTGACCTCGGGCAGGTCGCTCGCGCCGATCAGCGCGCTCGACGACAGCGCGATCGCGCGCTCGATGATGTTCTCGAGCTCGCGCACGTTGCCGGGGAACTCGTAGCTCTCGAGCCGGCGCATCGCCTCGGCCGACAGCTTCGCCGCCCGGTGGTGCTCGGCCGAGAACCGGCGCAGGAAGTGCTCGGCGAGCAGCGGGACATCCTCGCGACGGTGGCGCAGCGGCGGCAGCCGGATCTCGATCACGTTGAGCCGGTAGTACAGGTCGGCGCGGAACGCGCCGCGCGACACCTCGGCCTCGAGGTCGCGGTTGGTCGCGGCGATCATCCGGACGTCGACCTCGAGCTCCTCGGTGGCGCCGACCGGCTTGACCCGCCGCTCCTGCAGCGCGCGCAGCAGCTTGACCTGCAGGCCGAGCGACAGCTCGCCGATCTCGTCGAGGAACAGCGTGCCGCCGTCGGCCTCCTCGAACATGCCGGGCTTGTCGGCGATCGCGCCGGTGAACGCGCCGCGCTTGTGGCCGAACAGCTCGGACTCCATCAGCTCCTCGGGGATCGCGCCGCAGTTGACCGCGATGAACGGCGCCTTGGCGCGGCTGCCCTCGCTGTGCAGCGCGCGCGCGACCAGCTCCTTGCCGGTGCCGGACTCGCCGGTGATCAGCACGCTGGTCTTGACCGAGTGGATCTTGGTGATCAGCTCGAACACCTTCTGCATCGCCCGGCTCTTGCCGAGCAGCTGGGCGAGCCGGACCCGGCCGGCGAGCTGGTCGCGCAGCGCGAGGTTGTCCTCGACCAGCGCGCGCTTCTCGAGGGCGCGGCCGATCACCGCGTTGATCTCGTCGACCTGGAACGGCTTGGTCAGGTAGTCGTACGCGCCCTGCTTCATCGCGGCGATCGCGGTGTCGGTGGTCGCGAACGCGGTGACCAGGATGACCTCGGGATCGACCACCGCCGGGGTCGCGCCGGGGACGGCGGCGCGCCGGATCGCGCCGGACTTGATCTGTTGCAAGAGGCCCAGGCCGTCGAGCTCGCCCGGCATCTTGAGGTCGCTGACCACGATGTCGATCGGCTGCCTGCGCAGCTGCTCGACCGCCTCGCCGCCGCCGTGCGCTAGCGCGACCTCGTGCCCCGCGCGGCGCAGGCAGATCCCGAGGAACTCGCGCATCGACTGCTCGTCGTCGACTACGAGGATCTTTGCCACGCGCTCCACTATGGCACGGCCGCCGCCGCCACCGAAGCCCGCGGGGCGGCGCGTGGGGAGGCACACGGGTGTCGGGGCCGCCACGTACGGCCGGGCGGCTGGGCTATCGTAGCCGTATGGGCCGGCTCACGCCGCGGGTGCTCCTGATCGATCGCGGCGGGCTGATCGTCCTGGTCGCGCTGGCCACCTACGTGTGGATCGCGCCGCCCTACATTGTCGACGGCGACAACGCCGAGTTCGCGACGCTCGGGACGGTCGGCGGCGTCGCGCACCCCAGCGGCTACCCGGCGTACCTGTTGTGGCTGCGCGCGACGGCGTGGCTGCCGGGGGCCACGCCGGCGCACACGGCCGCGATCGCGACCGCGATCCTCGCGGCGATCCAGCTCGCGGTGCTGCACGCGGCGTGTCGCGCATGGGGCGCGCGGTCGACCGCCGCGACACTCGCGATCGCGGTCTACGCGGCCGGTCCGCTGGTGATGCGGTACAGCAGCGAGGCCGAGGTGTTCGCGCTCGACCAGCTGGTGGTCGCCGCGGTGCTGTACCTCGCGGCGCAGGCCGGACCGCTGCGCGGCGGCCTCCGGGTCGCGGCGCTCGGCCTGGTCGCCGGTGTCGGGATCGCCGACCACATGACCTGCGTGCTCGCCGCGCCGGTCGGGCTGCTCGGCGCGGTGCGCGGCGTGCGGGAGGCGCGGCGACCGGCGGCGGCGGCGGCCGGCGGCGCGGCGGCGCTGGTCGTCGGGCTCCTGCCGTACGCCTACCTGTTCGTCACCCGCGAGACCAGCATCTCGTGGGGGTCGGTTCACACCGCGGGCGAGCTGCTCGATCACGCGCTGCGGGTCGCGTACGGCGGGCCGGGCGCGTTCTCGGGGGTGAGCGGCCGGCTCCACGTGACGGTCAACCTGACCGAGCTCGCGGTGAGCGTGGGCCGCGGCTGGTGCTGGGTGCCGGCGATCGCAGGGCTCGCGGTGCTGGGCTACCGCTGCGTGCGGCCCGGTGTGGGCGAGCCGCGCGACCCCCTGTCGCTCAACGAGCCGCGGATCGGGTGGCAGATGCTCGCCCTCGCGTTCGTGGTGGCCGGGCCGCTGCTCGTCGCCCGGTTCGATCTCGCCCTGCGCGGCCTCACGTTCTACGTGGTCCGGAGGTTCCACCTGCTGCCCACGCTGCTGCTCGCCCCCGCGGTGGCCGCCGCGTTCGAGCTCGCGATCCGCCGCCTCGGATCGCGGCTCCGCCCCGCGGTCGGCGCCGGGATTGCCGCGCTCGGGTTCGCGACCGCCGCGCTGATCGCGATCCCCGCCGTGCTGCGCGTGCGCACGCCGGCGGTCGACCACGCGATGCGCGGACTGCTCCACGGGCTGCCGCAGAACGCGGTGGTCATGGGCGCCGGCGACATCCCGCACTTCAGCATCGGCTACCTGCAGGACGTGTGCGGCGAGCGGCGCGACGTGATCCACGTGTACTGGCACTCGGTGGGGATCCGCTGGTACCGCGACCGGCTCGCGCGGCGCGGCCTGGTGATCGACACCGCGGCGAACGGCAAGCCGAGCGTGCGGATCGCCGAGCAGATCCTCGCGAGCGGCCGGCCGCTGCTGGTCGACACCGCGCTCGGCAACATCCTGACCGAGTTCCCGAGCTACCCGTACGGCATGATGCTGTTCCGGGTCCTGCCGCGCGGCCAGCCGCTGCCGTCGCTCGACGAGGTCGCCGCGCTCAACCGCGCCTGGTTCGCCGCGCTCGACCTCGACTACCCGCTGCCCGGGCTCGACGACGAGTACCCGACGCTCATGCACGAGGAGTACGCCGAGGTCTGGCGGATCATCGCGGACGGCTACGCCAAGCTCGGCCGGCCCGACGCCGCGGCCGAGGCAGCGGCGCGGATGCAGGCGCTGCGGCCGCACGAATGAGGGCGCGCTGGCGGCGGATCGCGATCGATCGCGGCGGCCTTGTCGCGCTGGCCGCGCTGGCCGCGTACCTCGGGTTCGCCTCGCCGCACGTCGTCGATGCCGACAACGCCGAGTTCGCGATGCTCGGCGCGATCGGCGGCCGGGCGCACCCGTCGGGCTATCCGCTGTACGTGCTGTGGCTGCGGCTGGGGTCGGCGCTGCCGGGCGCGACCCCGGCCCACACCGCCGCGCTTGCGACCGCGGTGCTCGGCGCGCTGACGATCGCCGCGCTGCACGCGGCCTGCCGGGCGTGGGGCGCGCGGCCGGCCGCGGCGGCGATCAGCGTGGCGATGTTCGCGGCGGCGCCGGTGGTCGTGCGCTACGCGTGCGAGGCGGAAGTCTTCACGCTGAACGATCTGATCGCGGCGCTCGTGCTGTGGCTCGCCGCCGGCGCCGGGCCGCTGCGCGGGCGGTGGCGCGGCGCCGCGCTGGGGCTGGTCGCGGGCCTCGGGCTCGCCAACCATCTGACCGGCGCGCTGGTCGCGCCGGTCGGCCTGCTCGGCGTCGCGCGCGCGGTCCGCGAGTCGCGCGCGGCGACCTGGGCGGTCGCGGCGGCCGGCCTGGTGCTCGGCCTCTCGCCCTACGTCTACCTGGCGATCGCCGGCGGGCCGGCGTCGTGGGGCCAGGTGGCGAGCGCGTCGGACCTCGTGGACTTCGTGCTGCGCCGCGACTACGGCGCCACCGCGCTGTCGGCGGCCGGCGGCGACGTGCCGTGGACGACCAGCCTCGCGGCGTGGGCCGCGACCGTCGGGCGGACCTGGCTGTGGCTGCCGGCGGCCGGCGGGGTCGCGATGCTGCTGGTCCGGATCCGGCGGCCGGCCGGCGAGTCGCGGTGGGCGTGGGCGATGCTCGCGGTGAGCTTCGCGCTCGCCGGGCCGATGCTCGTGACGCGGTTCAACATCGACCCGCACGGCATCGGTCGCCACATCTGCGAGCGGTTCCACCTGCTGCCGGCGCTGTTGCTCGCGGTGCCGGTCGCGGCGCTGATCGATCTCGCCGGGGACCGGCTGTCGCGCCCGGTGCCCGCGACCGCGCTCGCCGCCGCCGGCTTCGCCGTGCTCGCGCTCGCCGGCTGGCCGCGGCTGGCGCGCATCCACTCGCCCGCGATGGAGCTCGGGGTGCGGAACCTGCTGCGCTCGCTGCCGCCGGACGCGATCGCCGTGGTGATCGCCGACGATCACTGCTCGGGCGGCCGCTACCTGCAGCTCGCGCGCGGCGAGCGCCCCGACGTGGCGCTGGTGTGCGCCGGCATGTTGCCGATGCGGGCCTATCGCGACCGCTGGGCGCGCCGCGGCCTCGCCCTGCCGTCCCGCAACGATCCACGGCTCGGCGACGCGCTGCTCGCGACCGGCCGGCCGGTGTTCGTCGATCCGTTCATCCACGTCGTGCTCGACGCATTCCCGGCCTATCCGTTCGGCGTGCTGCGCCGGGTCCTGCCGCGCGGCGCCGCGCCGCCGCCGGTCGGCGAGGTCGCGGCGATCAACCGCGATCTGTACCGCGCGTTCGACCTCGACTACCCGCGCCCGGACCGCGACGACGACTACCCGGCGCTCGCGCACCTGCGCTACGCATCGACCTGGGCCGGGCTGGCGAAGGTGCTCGACGCAGCCGGCGATCGCGACGCCGCGCGCGATGCCCGCGAGCTGGCGTACCAGCTGGTTCCGACCGGCGACCCCGATCCCGGCGCACTGCGCGTCGATCTGCCGGACGACCTGAGGCCGCGGCCCGGCGGTCGCCGGCGCTGACCAGAACATTCATGCCGACGTCTCGGTCGATCCATCCCTGCTCGTCGCGCTCGCGGTGGCCAGGAGCGCGAGACAGATCGGGCCGCACGCCCGTGAGGGGCGATCGATGGCTCGAAATCCCGTGAAAGCGGCTGAAATATCCGCGGCCGCGGTGGTCACCTAGCGTGGTCCCATACCCTGAAGACCTCTCCTCGATACCCCTGAGATAACATTCAGCCAGATGGAAACTCCAACACCGGCCTCCATCGTCTCCTCCAGATTGACCGCCAGCTACGAGCTCGAGTACCTGTTGGGGAGGGGCGGCGGCGGTCGGGTATTTCGTGCGAGGCAGAAGAGCACCGGCCAGGCCGTGGCCGTCAAGCTTCTGGATCTCGAGCCGGAGCTCGGTACCAGCGCCCGGCAGCGGCGCAAGGAGCGATTCCGCCGCGAGATGAAGATCTGCGCCCGCCTCGATCACCCCGACGTCGTCGGGCTCATCGACTACGGAGAGGACGGCGATGAGCTCTACTCGGTGTTCGAACTGGTCTCGGGGCGAACGCTGACCCAGGTGCTGCAGGATGACCGTGCGCTCACGGTCGCGCGGACGCTGTCCTTGGTCCGCAAGCTGCTCGAGGTGCTCGTCCATGCTCACGGGCTGGGCGTGATCCACCGCGACCTCAAGCCGAGCAATATCATGGTGCTCGGTGAGCGGGACGACGCTCGGATCAAGGTGCTAGACTTCGGCATCAGCACGATGTCGAGCGCTGGTGCCGGGGCCGCCCCGACGCGCCTCACGCTCAGCAACGAGGTGGTCGGGACCCCGGCCTATGCGGCCCCTGAGCAGCTGCGAGGCGATGCCCCCACCACGAAGACCGACCTCTACGCTCTGGGGCTCATCACGCTCGAGTGCCTCACCGGTCGAAACGAGATGGCCGGCAATTCCCTGGGCGAGATCTTCCAGCGGCAGCTCGCACC